>CAJAQO010000304.1 GCA_903944085.1 uncultured Verrucomicrobia subdivision 3 bacterium | reverse complement strand
CTGGGGCAAGTTGCCTGGCTACAAACACGAAAGTGAATTATTCGAAACCACCGCCGCCAGTTTCGGCATCGGCGCATGGATGGTGGGCACCACCACGATGGACGAATTCGACGGCCCTAAAATAAAATTGCCGCGCGCGAAAGCCCGCATTCCGCGCCGGGATTTTATCGGAAACAAGAGCGCCAAGAGCTTCGGCATTGGCGCGGATGCCAAAGGTGTCTTGCGCTTTCAGAAAAACGAGGTCGGTGGTGATCATGTCGTTCTGCTCGTGACGGATCGCGTGAGCGATGATTACCTCGCCCATCTTCAAGAGGCCGGCGTGTCCTATCTGTTCTGCGGCCAGAGCAAAATCGACCTGAAACTGGCGCTGCAAAAACTGGGCCGAACTTTCAAACTGCGCAAGCTGATGCTGCAAGGCGGCGGCAAATTTAATGGCACCATGCTGGAAGCCGGGCTGGTGGACGAAATCAGCCACCTCACCGTGCCGGTGGCCGACGGCGGAGTGGGAGTTGCAAGCATGTTTGATATCCCGGGCAAGGCTCCTGCCAAGGCAGCGGCGAAGTTGCGCCTGTTGTCGCACAAGTTGATGCCTGGCGGCGTTATCTGGGCACGCTATCGGGTCGTAGGCTGAGATGCCAACCGGCCTAAAAGTTAGCCCGCCAGTGGAACCAGGCCCAGACTTCGGCCGCAAAAGGAATCAGCGCGAGGGCATACTTGAACTTAAATGTCCATTTGGCGGTCTTGTGCCGGAACACCATCGTCCCAAATAATCCGCCAAGCCAGCCGCCGAGGGCACCCAGCATGGCCAGAGTTGTTTCCGGAACTCGGCTACCGGATCGTGAAGCTCGCCACTTGTCGAAGCCGAACGCAAGGAACGTCACCGCGCTGAACGCGGCGAACCAGACCAAGGCAATGTTGTCGGATCTTCTCACGCGCCAGATTCAATGATATTTTCTATCAGTGCGAGTTCGATTGCGCCGGGATTTAAAAACCGTTCCCGTTTTTAGTTTGTAAAGCCAGCGGAAAAATTTCTGAAAACGGTCACCTGCAAACTCTCCGTTCGAAGCGGAGGATGATAATAATTTCACCGCGGATGCGAAATGGTGGGTTGCCTCGGAATCGCACCGAGTTCTCGCCGGTTAAGAGCCGGGACTTCACTTTAAAAGTTTGCAACCCTTGGTGGCCGTCTGCAAAGACCGCCACGCGAAGGGGGAGTTGAACCGCCGCAGCCATATCTGTGAAGCTCTGACCGGCACCCTCCACCCTTATCCGGTTTTTATCGAGATGTCCAATTGTTGGTTTTCAAGGCTTTAGGAAGGTTTGGTTTGTAACTCTTCTCCGGAATAAACCGGAGAACTTTACCGTCGCGACGTTTTCCGAATAAGCTCCTTTTTTATGAGGCATTTCCGGGCTTGTCCGCCCTCTTCCGGCTTATTCCGGATTCCGGAGAACATCAACGTCCCTCGTCACTTGTGCCGCGGCATGACCGTGCTCGTCGGCAACATCACGGTGCCGTAATGCCGGCAGAACTCCGCCACCTTGGCGTTGAGTTCGGGGTCATACCAGTCGGCCCGCGTTACGGCGGCCCGCAGGTTGTCGATGATCAGCGTGCGCGGCACCCCGCCGAAGTGACGAAACGCATTTTCCAGACACCGGATGAAACTCTCGGTCGTCTGCTGCCAGACCACTTCACTGAAGCCCTTGCGCGAATGACTCAAAACGATCCGAAACAGGTGTGGTCGCTTGCGTTTGCCGTCCACCATGACCCACGCACCCTGACCAAAATCCACCTGGGCTTCAGTGCCTGGATCCACTTCCATCCGCACAAAGGGCACCGGCTGCGTCTGGCGCAACTGCCGCACGAAGCGCTGCACAGAATGATAACCACCGGTGAACGCGTGGTCACAAACCAGATCCTGATAAATCCGTTGGGCCGACAGTCCCGCTTGCACCGCCGACGCAATGACTGCCTGCAACGGCAAACATAAACTCTGCCGCCCAGCGGCCAAAGGCCCGGTGAGCGAAATGGCCGGTTTTGAACCGGCCAAGCGTAAATGCCGGCCCACCGTCTCCCGGTGGATGTCCAGTTCACGCGCAATCCGCCGGTGGGACCAGTCATGCGCCGCCAAGGTCGTTATCGAATGTTGCAAGCTCACGTTGAGTTGATTCATCGCGTCTTTGTGCCGTCTCCACGGCACGCAACGCAATGCGTTCCTCAAAGTGGCTGGTTTTCATTCGCTCTCGTCTGGCCGGTTTTCACCGCTCGCTGACACTGTTGAATCAAGCCCTTGGGCCGAACCATTGCGGATACACCACTAAGCATTATCATGCGCATGTGATAATAAGGCACACGTGCGCCGCAGTCAGCTTCCGTGCCATCCGCCGTGGCACTTCACCGGCGGCTTACGTGGAAGCATTTTTCGCACACTATAATCACGAACGGAACCATCGGTCCTTGGAAAACCGAATCATCCAACCGGAACTTCCAGAGTTTCCCATTGAAGGAGCGGTTTGTTGCCGTAAACGACTGAGCGGATTGTTGCGCCACTATTGCCAACAACCCTCGTTGATAACATGAATTTGAGTTTTTGGATACTACGGGTGCCCGCTGGCGACGACGCCGGAGCATCAGCAGGTTACTTGCGGAATTATCAATTCGCCTGGAACAGGGAAATCCGATAAAACGCCTGCGTGTTGGGAGGAGTCGCATCGAGCCATTGGGCGGAACCATCCAGGTCCACGGAAACAAGGCCCAAATCGAGCCAGGGGCCGGTGAGTGATGTGGCACGCTGAACCTCATAAAAACCACCGGGCGTTCCCTGAAAGTTCAACTGCCAGCCGCCGGCCTGCGGCACGGGAGATTGCAGGCTAGCCGGTAGCGGAGAATTGACACCAAGCAAGATTTCTGTCGCTTGATTGAGATTGCCCACTGAATAGTTGGTGCCACCTTGCAGAGTGAAGATGATTGTCTTTAAGCTGTTGGTTTCGGTAACCAGCGGCACGATGGAAACATTGGTAAAAGTGGCCCCGGCCGCAAAAGTAACGGCTCCAGGCAGGGTGAGATAATCCACTCCGTTGCTGGCCGTGCCGCCCAAGGTGTAATAAACGGTCATGACAGAGTTGGAATTACCGCTTCGGGCAAAAGTAATGCTGCCGGGCGGTCCCTGGGCGACAAAGGTTGTGGCGACTGAGGATATGACCTCAACGGAAGTGGTCGGTGACCCGGCCAGAAGAAATTGAACCGCGTCGGCGATGACATAGCCGGTGGTGCCGGTGTTACGGATGACAACACTGGCGCTGGTGCCGGCGTTGAAGTTGGTTGTAATCAACAACACCCACTGTCCTCCATTAGTCTGCTGATTAACCAGGACGGTATTGGTTCCCACCGGATAGATAATTTCCACCGGCACATTCGTCGCGCGGTTGGCATCGGCGGTCCAGCGCAAATAGACTTGATAAACGCCATTGCTGGGAAGGGTGGGAGTAAAACTGACGGATGAGTCGCCTTTGTTGGTATTGCCATCGGTGAGATAATCTATTCCCCAGTAACCGGCAACCGCCGTGCTCGAAGTCCAGGGATCTTGAATGTTGACCCCGGTGGCATCGGCGTCATCCACAATAATGGAATTGCTGCTGCTGAACATGATGGAGTTGCCGAGGTTCTGGCCATCGGCGCTCAATTGCAATGCCAGCTTGTTGTAATTCAGGTTTTGCACGGAAACGTTGTCATCAATGGCGATGGAGGCTGCCGTGGCGGCACTGTCACTGGTGATCATGAACACTGGTTCCATCCGGCAGGATGAAAAGGCAACATGGCTGGCGGAGAGCGCAAACGTGCAGAACACATTTTTACATTCTCCAACCCGGGGAATGAGCGAGCGATAACTGATGGGAAATGGAGACGTGACGGAAGTGCCCAACCCGCCTTCAATTTGGGAGGTCCCATTTACCGCCAGCCGCCAGATGGTATGCGAGTCAATGGTATAGGATGCCAGCCCTATGCTGTCGCTGGCCACCTGGCTGCCTTGGCAGTTTTGCTGGGTCATGACATAGTCGCTCACCATGCGGCGCGCTTCCCGGACATAGATGTCATGGGGCCATCCACCAGTGTCCAAAAACTCATCCTGGCACATGCCCCACGATTGCATCACGGAACGGATATTGGCTGGGATCAGAGGACTGGTCGCCAGAAAGGTGAAAAAGCCACGTGTATAATCCTCGTGGTATTGTCGCAAAAACGCGCGGCCGGCGGTATTATTGGTGGGCCAAGTCCAGCTGGCGCCGACCAGATCAGTTGAAATTTGTCCGTTGTTGTTAATATCATACTTGCCGGTCGTGTCAGGACGATCCAAGGTTATGAACTGGCCCAATGTAACTGAACCCAGCGCCGCTATGTAGCGAGCCAGAAGTATATATTGAGTCGCATCATAATCCGCCGGGGCGGTGATCGGCAGAAAATTGGCACCGGATTGGGTGAAGCACATCCGATAGTTGTAAGCCTGAACCCCATTGTCACTGCTGGCCTGTGGATTCAGCGTTACGGAGTTCATTAGTGGAAGCAGACCACTGGAAGGGTTGCCGGGCACCACATAAGGATCATAACTTACTCCGCCATTGCTCGGAGTCTGCACGCCGGCCAGCGACTCTCCATAAACATTGGTGCCCTCGCGGCCAATGGTGTAGCTGACCCCGGCACCGGTGATCAAATCGCCTTCATAGGTGGTGTCAATAAACATTTTCCCCGCGTAAACCGAACCGTCGTCCATGGTGATTTGGGCGATGCGCTTGTTGTTCATGGTGACCGAAGCCAGCGTTTGGTTGAAAAACACCTGGACGCCAGCCTGCGCAAGCATCTGGCCGTAGATTTTTTCGGCCACATGAGGTTCAAGATCATATTTAATGCTTTGGCCGTAATACGCGCCATTACGTTGATAAAATTCCAAGGCGAGTCCGCCAATGTAACTGGTGCCGTTGTTTCCGATGTCCGTCCATCCCAGACCGCCGCTGCTCATGCCGCCAAAATGATTATCTTTACACAACAACACGGTCTTTTTCCCCATGCGTCCGGCCCGGACGGCGGCGATGACACCACCCGAGGTGCCGCCATAGACGACCGCATCGGCGCAAACCGGTGCCGCTTGCAACTTGGGCAGAACATAAACCAACAGCCGCTTGACAGTATAACCTGCGGCATTGGCCATGTAGCTCCAATCGGCATTGGTGTTTCCGACGTTGTTTCCGATGCCCAAATCCGGCGTAATGCCGGAACCCCAGCCATTAAAGGCAAAGAGAACATTGCCACTCAGTTTGACTTGCATCACACCGCGACCGGCGGTGTTGGGAGAACCGTCATTTCCGGGGAAGAATTTAATGCTGCCGTTGCCTAGACTGGAGCCAGTGGCAACGCCAGCGACGCTGGAATACACGTCCAAATTGGACACGGCTTGCTGAAAATTTGCCCCGGTGTCAATGCTTGGCACGCCCAAATTTACCGGATTGGCGGAGAAGGCGTCCATGTCCACCCAGACAAATTGCAGCGGCCCGTTACTGGACTGTAGTTCCAAATAATACGCCACGCGGCTGTAATTGGTCGCCCAGAGATGATGGTCCATGCTGTAGGGTGTGCCGTTGGTGTTATAGTTCACGGTGTTTGCCAAAGGAATGGAGTAAAGCAGGGACCAACCCGCGCTCGCCGGAACATTGTTGGGCGGCCCGTAAAGCGGCGGTGAAAATAGATTGGTGGTCGTCAATGACATGATCTGGCTGCTGGAACGATTCTGGATGTTCGAGATGCCCAGCGAGTAAATGACATTGGGCGGTTGAAGTGAGGTCGTAAGTGAAAGATTGGTGAAGGTGGAATCTAGGCTGGCGTTCAGCACGAAAATTCCGGAGGTGAGGGAGAAGTTCGCCGCGTTGGTGGCGGAATCCGCAACCGGCCGGTCGAAAACAAGTATAATACCGTTGCGCGTCGGCAAGGCGCTGGCGCTGATCAAGGCGGGCGCGGCGGGCGTGTTGATGGTCAGATTGGCAACCGAACTGGTGGTGCTGCCATACTGGTTGGTGACGACCACAAAATATCCGCCGACCTGCGCGGCACCAATGTTGGTGAGCGTGAGAGTGGCGTTGGTTGCTTTTGACAGGGCATTGGTGGCAATCAAGTTGGTCACGAAATACCACTGATAATAATATGGCGAAGGCCCGCCAACCGTAACGGTGAACGTCGCGTTGCTGCCCTGAGGCAGGTTCAAACCACCGGGTTGTTGAATAATGGAGGGTGCAACCGGAAGAATTTCCAATCGAACCGATTCCAAATCCGACTGCGAAAGCACGGTGTTATACACCCGCACATCATCAAACCAGGCCGGCGGCGTGCGGTCGGCCGTCGTCGCCGCCGTGCTCGCAATCCGAAACTCATTGGTTGTATCCACAATTCCAGGACCGCGCACCACCGTAATGGTCTGCGCCGTGCCCAACTGGCTTACGGCCACATTGGTCAGCCCAGAATAGAAATTAACCTGACTGCTGCTGGTGCCGCTGCCATCATAAGTCACCGCCACAAATACCCATTGGTTGAGGGCATTGATGTTGGCCGAAGAACTTGCCGATGACCCGCTGTTTGTGTTCAACTCAAATATAAGCTGGGCACTGCTGGCGGTGGAGTTGTTAAATCTGAAATCAAACCCGGCCGTCGTGCTGAACTTGCTGATGAGACGGTCACTTGCATTTTGGTTGGCCCGCAAATTGACCCAGCAGGTCAGCGTGAGGTTGCTCAAACCATTCAGTTTGGCCGGAGTGCCGGAGTGCAGATAATCGCCGGCCCCGGCAGTTGACACATTCAGGGCGTAACCACTGCCATTGGACGTGTTGCTGGTGCGCGTGGCCGAACCACTGAACAGGCCATTGGTTTGCGGTGCCACACCGGAGTCCAGCGCCGGCGTGGTGCCTCCGCCGGCCTCGTCAAAGGTGTAATGCAGCAGCGGCGTGGGCGGCGCTGCCTGCGTTTTCAAGACGGCCAGAGTCAGGCTCCCCAGAATCAAGCCGGTGATGCCCACACGGCATCCAAGCCGGGGTAAAATGCTTTGCATAAGTGGCTTTACGGATTTGCAAAAAACTACTGGTTACTGTGCTTTTGGCGTGTTGCACCAAATGCCCCGATTCTTCTCTCCGGTTTATCGAAGCAAGCCCAAACTCAAAGCGGCGGCAGGGCATTGGATAGTTTGATCAGATCTGGATCGCTGGCTGAACCGCTGGCTCCCTGCGTGGGATTTGTCGTCGGAACTGGCCTTTGCGACAGGGAATTATCCGCATTCCATATCTTGTTCTGGGCGGCGACAATTCCCTTCCAATGCCAGATCTCAGCGTGCCCGTCCCCAAACGAAAACGAACCGGCATTGTTGTGTCGCGCCGACGGCAGATTCCAGATCTGGGGAGTGTCCAGAGAATTAACTCCCAACGCGCCATTGTCTATGCTGATTTGGTTTTCCTCCCCGAATACAAACACATCGCTGGGGTTTCTAACATCCGACGTTTTTACCGCCTCGCGCGTCAACGAATCAGTTTTCGCATAATTGCAATTCAACTGCACAGAAATCGAGTAACTGCGGCTGTGTGAAACGGGATTCTGATTATTATCCGGAATATAAGCATGACTGGCTGGACATTGATAAATGGCATAGGATTTATTGTAATCCCAAAGGACTCCGGAGGAAATGAAGCTAAGGTAAGGTGGCAATGTAGAATACTTTTGGACGTTGTTTTGAACCCATGCATTTGCTCCTGCGTCACTACCTACCGTCCCCGTATCATTATTAGGAAAAGTTTCCTTGTTATCCCCCACATACATTTGATCGGCCAGTTCCAACTGCTTGTTGTTGCTCATGCACTGAGTGGCCTGCGCCTTCGCCTTTGCCTTTGACAACGCCGGCAGCAGCATCGCCGCCAAAATGGCAATGATGGCTATCACCACCAATAACTCGATTAACGTAAACGCCCCGCGTTTCGTCACCAGTCTGTTATGCCTTAAATGTTTCGTGTTCAAAGAACTCTCTTTGGCTGGATGTTCAATTGCCTTGGACACGATAAAATTGCGTCGCCCCGCTGATCCCGTTGGTCGCCGACGTGCTTGACCCCGTCGCCATGATCGCCGATCCCACATTCGACCAGTTCGCAGCCGTCAACGCCCCCTTCACCTGCACCTGATACGAATGTCCCGCCACGCTCACCCACGTCAATACCACCGACGAGCCGCCCGTGACGATGCTCGTAATTCTAAACGGCGCCAGGTTCGTGTTGATCGCAAACGCCCGAATCCCGTTGTTCCCAAACAGCGTGTATAAATTTCCATCCCCAAACGCAATTGACCCGGTCCCCGTGCCGCCAAGGAATGCCGTGCCATTGGTGGTCAAATTAATCTCCTGATCCGCCAGCACCGGCCCGACCGTCAAATTCGTTATGTCGTAGAGACGGATATTACCGGGAACCCCCGACGGCATATTCATAATCCCCGCCAGCCACGTCTCGTTCGTGTTCACTCCCGAATACACAAACGTGTTCGGCACCCCGTTGCTCGCCCCAAACGCATACAACACCGCTCCCGTCTGCGAGTTCATGTCAAACTGGATCAAATACAACGGCGCATTCGTCGTCTTCGCCCAAAACGTGTTCGTCCCCGGCCCGAACGCCAGCCCAAATTGCGCAAACCCTGACGGCACCCCGGACACCGCGATGTTTTCCCCGTTGAAGTTTAAACCGTCCGGCGTCGTGAACAAGATCACGTTCGCCCCATAACCATTCGTATCACGGCCGGGCGCGATCAAGATCTGCGTATCCGCTCCCGCCCCACGCACCGTCAGATTGTCCCCAAAACGCAAATCCGGCTCGGGACTGGATGAAATATAATATCCCGGATCACCGGAAAACAGATTCACCGGCACGGTATTGGAACCGTCATCGGCCCACTGCCAGAGATTATAATTGCCCGTCCCATCCAAACTGTTCGCATCCGCCACCACATTCGCCCCATACACCACCCCGTCATCCGCCACGGCAATCATGTTCAACCCGCCGGCACCTGCCGCAATAGATTGCAAGTTCATGAAATACAGGTTCGTCCCCGTCGCCGGATCCAGCACCACGATGTTGTTCGTTGGAATATGACTCATCAACAACAGATTCGTCGTCGCCGCGTCATACGCCAGACTCCGCTCCCCGCCGTCCGTCACGTCCACATAAAATTGCTGCCC
This sequence comes from uncultured Verrucomicrobia subdivision 3 bacterium, assembly GCA_903944085.1. GTDB lineage: Bacteria > Verrucomicrobiota > Verrucomicrobiia > Limisphaerales > UBA11358 > UBA11358. The sequence continues at coordinate 41,099 of CAJAQO010000304.1, read as the reverse complement.
TGGCAGGATGTTCCAGATGTTGCTCAACAACCCCGTGCTGAACACTGGAACCACCGTCAATGTCGCATTTGAACTGACCGCCACCGAATTATACTGGTTGGTGACAATGACATTGTAATAACTGCCCGACATCCCCGCCGCCACGTTCGACAACGTCAGACTCCCGCTCGTCGCCCCGCTAATCGCCACATTGTTTGAATACCATTGATAATACAACGGCGCCGGCCCGCTATAAGTGCCGGCCAGCGCCACGTTGTAACCCGCATAAACCGTGGCACTGCCCGGTTGTGCATTAATTGTCACCGGAAAGTTTGTCAGCACCGGCAACCCCGGGACTATCTCTACGCAATTCAAAAATCCGCGCGGCTCGTTGGTGGATGATCCGGTCACCGCGAAGAATAGCGAATCGCCAGATCCGAGCGTTATCACCAAAGCTGTGGCGCAGTTGTCACCGTAAGTAATGTTAGCGCTTGAAGTTGCACTGTTATTGGCTTCATCCGCATAGGGCGTAGTGTTGGGATCAAAAGCAAACGTCGTGGCGCTGACGCCGTGCGTGGCAAAAAAACGCATCGGTGCCGTGTTTGCAGAACTTGTATTACGTCCTGCAATATAAAGAGTATAGGTGCCGGCGGCCAGACCATCCATTCGAAAGCCAACGGAATTCGTGAAAGTAGTAGTTCCCGTTGGTCCATTATAGATTCCGTCCTTCATTGGACTAGTGTTGGCGTATATGCCGGTGTTTTTGGATCCGCCCAACGCGCTGGAGGTGATGTTCTTGTTGGCGTAATCCACCATATTGCTGACACCAGCATCACAGCGGCCAATAATCACCGACACACCGGGAGCTGCCAAGCCGTCCGAAAAGGTCAAGCCACTCGTCACATCCGCATTCTGTATCTGGTTCCAACTGATGTCACTGCTCGGCACCGCCCCCGAATAATGCCCCAGGCTTAATTGCGCATCCGAACTGTTGGCCACCGTCGTCGGCCCAAAGTCCAATAACACCGGGCGCGGAGCGCCATAGCTGGACAACGGCACTACCGTCAGTGTTGCGGTCGAACTCCACATGTTCGTAAGTGCATTGCCCACTAAGCAGGCATAGATGTTTCCATTCATGTTTGTCGTCACCGCTGTCAACGCCAGTGTGCTGTTGGTCGCATTTACGATCAGGTTCCCAACATTCGTCCCGTTCACATACCACTGATAGGTCGCCGTCTGGTTGGCCGCCACCGTAAAGGTCACATTGCTGCTCTCATAGGTCGCTTTGCTGAAAGGCTGGGTCGTGATTTGCAATAAAGGAAGGGATCCGTTCTCCAATCGAACCGCTTCCAAGTCCGATTGCGAAAGCACCGTGTTAAACACCTGCACGTCATCAAACCACGCTGGCGGTGTGCGATCCGATGTCGAAGCCGCTGTGCTACCCACCCGGAAGTCATTGGTTGTATCCACAATCCCGGGACCGCGCGCCACCGTAATGGTTTGCGCTGTGCCCAACTGACTCACCGACACATTGGTCAGTCCGGAATAGAAATTAACCTGACTGCTGCTGGTGCCACTGCCATTATAGGTCACCGCCACAAAGACCCATTGGTTGAGGGCATTGATGTTGGCCGAAGCGCTTGCCGATGACCCGCTATTGGTGTTCAACTCAAAGATAAGCTGGGCACTGTTGGCGGTGGCGTTGTTAAATCTGAAATCAAAACCGGCCGTCGTGCTGAATTTGCTGATGAGGCGGTCACTCGTATTTTGGTTGGCCTGCAAATTGACCCAGCAGGTCATGGTAATGTTGCTCATGCCGTTCAGCTTGGCCGGATTGTCGTGATTATAAACATAATCACTGCCGCCCGAGGTTGACAAATCCAGCGCGTATCCGCTGCCCGTGGGCGTGACAACCGTGCGCGTGGCCGATCCATTGAAGATGCCGTTGGCCGCTGGGGCCACACCCGTATCCGCCGCGTTGACCGTTCCGGGACCATCGTCAAAAGAGTAATGCAAGACCGGGGTCGGCGGCGTCGCCCAAACAGTTGACGAGGTCACCAATAGAACAGCCACAAACGCCGCAAAAGACGGGCTACAGGCCGCCTTGGCCATTTCCTGAAAAGAATTGCTTTTTTTCATTCAAACTAAGTGTTTACCAAGGTTGCAGTCAATCAACATGCCTCGGCGAGGCAAATCACAGAGTCAAAATCGTCTTCAAAGGATTGATGGACTGGCTCTGCACAATAATAGCATACTTCGAGACGATGATGCAATCTTGCACAACTGTCTCACATCATACAGTCACATAAACATTTGAACATCGGATGTTCGTCCGCGCTCCTAATACACCTACCCACAATCTTAGGATCTATTGGTTATTGTGATAATATGTAGAACTGCTGTTGTGCTCCGGGGGTGACAATGTTCGTGGACAAGTTCAAGTTGCCGCTGCCATCAAAGTTGTTGGTCAACACCGGTGTCCACTGACTCAGAGGCAGCGTGATATTGGTGCTTTGCAATAAGATGTAAGTGCCGTTGCCAACGCCGTTGGTCGCAGTCAGGATCAATGTCATTCCGCTGATGCCAATGCCGGTGATGACCGGCGGTTGTGGTGAGGTCACCACCAGATATAATTCACCGTTGATAGTCTGCAATGAGGAGATGGCCCCGCCGACGACACCGGAACCGCTGACGACAACCGCTGGCAACGTGCCAGTGACCAGTCCCGCCGTGTTGGTCGCCACGAGTTTGTAGCTGCCCGCCGCAAAAGGTGAGCCGATGTTGTTAACTGTGAATACCGTCGAACCGGACAAGGTCAGCGTGCCATTGGTGACCGAGAACGAAGGCGTGCCGGAACTGTAATTCAGCGAAACCGTTCCAGCGCTTGCATCCACATTTCCGACCAGCGCCGCTGTCGAGGTGCGGTTGCTCAAGACCTGGCTGAAACCCAGGGCAAAAGTGACGGCCGACACGTCAAAAGTTGCGCCGCCAGCCACGACAATCGAGGCGCTGCTGGCGATGGAACCGCCGCCGGACAAGGCCAGCCGGCCCGCGCTGATGGTCGTGTTGCCGGTATAAGTGCAGGCACCGGTCAGCGTCAATGAACCGGAACCGCTGCTGGTCAAACCGCCGTCCGCGGCATTATCCCCCGCAACGGTGCTATGCACCAAAGATTGTCCGACGATAAGATTGAATCCGTTGTTGTCTATGAGCGCGCCATTGTTGCGGACGTTGGCGGTGTCCAGGCCGGTCAGGAAGTTGGCGGCCAAAGCGCCATTGACCGCGCGCAACGTGCCGCCGTTGAAATTAAAAATCGCCGTCGCCCCGACATTGCCTTTCACAACCTGGTTCACGCTTAATGTTCCGCCGTTCAGATTATTCGTGCCCAGGTTTCCGGAGAGGACGCCCAACATCATCGGGACCGTGGTGTTGGTGACGGCCATGCTGAACGAACCGGAATTCACGTTGAGCGTGCCCGCGACGTTACCTGCTGTGCCGTTGCCGCCGATGTGCAAAACGCCGCCGGCAAAATAGACCGTGCCGCCGTTTACGTTCAGCGTGCAGTTGTCATTGGGCAGCGATCCCAGCAGAAAACCAAAGGGAAGATTTCCGGTCATGCGACAGATGCCACCCGTATTGACATTGAGCACCGTGCCGATGCCGACCAATCCCATGGTGCCACCACCGTTGTGTTGCATGATGCCGCCGTTGTTGATATCAAGTTCCCCGCCGCCATTAGCCGTGCCCGCTGGCCCACCCATGATTATATTGTTGTTGCCCGTGGTTTGCAGCGTCACATTGGTGCCGATGGCAGCGGTTTTGCCGGTGTCAACTTTGAGGTTCGGGAATGCGCCGGTGCCGTTGGTAGCCAGCGTGAGGTTTGCCGGTGCGGCCGCAGAAATGGTATAGCCGCTGTTGCTGAAGGTGAGCGAGGTAGTGGAAATGTTCGTCGCCAGGGTGATGACCCACGTGCCGTCCGCGCCGCCAAAAGTCGCGCCAGCCGCATTCACCCAGGGCGTGTTGGCCCCGTTGCTGTTCCACACCGGGTTTCCGAGATTCATGTCCCAGGTTCCGCTGGCGGCGTCAATAGTCGTGCCGTTGGCTGTGTTTCCGGCGTCCCAAATCAAACTGCTGGCAGGGGCATAGACAAGCTTCAACTGCTTGGCGGTGGTATCGTTGATTAACGTGACCATGTTCGTGTTTAGCTGCGGCGCTCCGACCAGCACAAAACTGCCCGAACCGGAAATGGAGCCATAGGACATCAGGAGATAAGTTCCCGGCGTGAATCCCGATCCGCTCACATTCACGGCCACGGTTCCATTCAGGGCCAGCGTGCCGTTAACCTTGACGGCCGGAACAGTCGTGCTGGCAAATGTGCCGAGGGTGAAAACATTGGTCACGGCACCTGCTGTGCCGAGAGTCAGGTTGTTGTTGGTCAACGAAGCGCCGGCAGCGGCGAGCTGCACCTCCAACGCCGCGCCATCGGCCACGGTATAATTACCCGCGCCCGTGCTGGTGGGTGTCACGGCCAATCTTCCAGCGCTGATGACCGTATTCCCGGTGTAAGTGTCAGCCCCGGTCAAGGTCGCCACGCCGGTGCCCGATTGGACAACGCCGCCGGCGCCGGAAATGACATTTGCCACCGTCACATTGTCCGTCCGGTTGAACTGCAAGGTTCCGTTATTGGTGATACCGACCAAACCAAGGCTGCCGCCGGTGTCGTTGTTGCCGACCTGGACGGTTCCGCTGTTGATCAAGACACCGCCGAAGGCGTTGCCGTTGCCGTTGTCCAGCGTCAATGTGCTGCTCCCACTCTTCACCAATTGCGGAGCGGTGAGGTTATAGCTTCCCGCGAAAACATAATTCTTTGTGGAATTGTTGGTGATGACGACCGGCGTCCGGTTGGCCGACAGCGTCACCGTGATCGGACTCGACCCGCTGGCGCTGTCATCAAAGGCGGCAACCGCTCCCTCGTAATAGTTTGTGGCACTGCCACCACCCAAAGGAACCCAGTTGTATGTGCTTGTATCCCACGCGCCGCTCCCCACCGCCCAACTCACGGAAGGTGGCGGCGTTGCCAGCACCAGTTCGACTTTTTTTGCCGTGGTATCATTGGTCAAGGTGACAACGTAACCGGAAATAGCAGGCAATACTCCCGCAAAAAAATTTCCCGGACCGGAAATCGAACCGTAGCTGATCAACGGATAAGTGTTGGGGCCGGTGAAACTGCCGCCGCTGACGTTGACCGTGACCGTGCCGTTGAGGGTCAAAGCGCCGTTTACAGCCACCGCCGGAGTAGTCGTGCTCGCGTTGGCGCCGAGCGTAAACACATTGGTCAAATTGCCGGCGGTTCCTTCCGTTAAGCTATTCATTGCCAGTTGTCCGCCAGCAGACGGAACTTGCACCTCCAACGTCGCCGCATCGTTAATCGTGTAAGAGCCACCACCAGTGCTGCGGGTGGTGGTTGCAAGATAGGCTCCGGCCTTTACGCTCGTCGGACCATTGTAAGTATTGGCATTGGTCAAGGTGAGCGAACCGGCCGCTCCGGAATTGGTCACTGTCAAACCGCCATCCGTGGCAAAATCACCGGCAATCGTGCTGTGCAACAGCGCCTGGCCGATGGTAATGCCAAATCCATTGTTGTCGATGATCGCACCACCGTTGCGGAGATACGCGGCGGTCAGCCCGTTCAAGAAGGATGAAGCAAACGCGCCGTTGACGGCCTGCAACGTGCCGCCGTTGAAATTGATGTAGCCATTACCCGCTCCCTGAACAATTTTGTTCACGCTCAAGACACCACCGTTCAGGTTATTGGTGCCAAGGTTTCCAGCGAGGACTCCATTGGTCATCGCGACAGTGGTGTTTCCGGAGAACATACTGAAGGAGCCAGAGTTGACGGTAATGGTGCCACCAAGGCTTGCTGCGGTGCCGTTCCCACCAACTTTGACAACGGTGCTTCCCTGGAAGGCAACGGCTCCGCCATCCACGCTTAAGGTGCAATTGTCAGAGACTTGCGAACCAAGAATTAAAGTTCCCGACGTTGACTGGACGGTCATTTTACCACCCGTCTTCACACTGGTCAAAGTCCCCGCCCCCACCTGGCCAACCGTGCTTCCTCCGATTAGCAGCGTGCCGCCGTTTGCAATATCGAGTTCGCCACCAGCGGTTGATTGGATATTGCCCCAAATGGTAGTGATCGTGGAAGTGACCGTGACATTGGTTCCGATGGTAGCAATTTTGCCAGAGGCAACTTGGATGTTGGGCGCGGCTCCCGATCCGGTGTTGTTAAACGTGATGGTTTGCGGCGTGGTCGCATTTGAGAGCGTGTAACCGGAATTGTTGAAAAGCAATATTTGGGGTTTATTAACGGTCGCATTAACATTCACACCGTAGATTCCATCCACCCCGCCAAAAACCGCCGTGCTACCAGCTGCTCCCCAAGCCGTAGTCGGCGAACCGGTGGCGGTCGTGCTCCAAGCTGTTGTCGTGGTGTCCCAATTACCGCTGGCCGGGGCGCTGGCGGTGCTGCCGCCGCCGACCCAAAAAAAGCTGGCCGCTTTTGAAGCGACAATTGGTGAGGCAGCAAAAATGATTGCCAGTGCCAGCTTCGCAACATGCGGGAAATTTTTCTTAAAATGATTTGGCTGGGAGGTCATATGAGTTTTGGGAACTGTTGCAGTTTATGCGGATTTTCGAGATACAATTATGGTCTTGTGCAGTTTCCCATGAATTGCCCAGGAGTTGAAGTCGTATAAGTATTTGATGATGATTCCAGCAGTTTCACCAATTCCATTCGCTAACCATGCCTTTTTTAAGCGTTTTATCCAAAAAGCATAAACTGTGAATCGCTTGGAAGATTTTGGCAGCCGGCGAAACGGCTCAAGACATCATACTCAAAAAGCTTTAAACATAAGCAGAATCAGCCCCGGCTCAGCCCACGCGGGCGGGCACCCGTGGCGTCCAGATATTTCATGACCGCGTCCATGCGGCAATTCACATGGAGTTTTTTATAGATCCGGCTCACATGGGTTTGGATCGTGCCCATGCTGAGATTCAATTCGGCGGCAATCTGCTTGTAAGCAAAACCGCGGGCCAGCAGTTCCAAAATTTGTTGTTCGCGTGGAGTAGGAGTTTCGCCCGGCTTGGCAGCCTTATTTGCCGGTTGAAAGGCCTGGATCACTTTGCGCGCGATGTGGCTGGACATGGGGCCGCCGCCGTTGGCCACATCCCGCAGTGCTTCCAAAACCTCGTCCGGCGGCGTGTTCTTCACCAGAAACCCGCTGGCTCCGGCGGTCAACGCCTCAAAAATCCGGTTGCTGTTTTCGTAAACCGTCAAAATCATGACCTGCACTTCCGGCAACTTCTGCTTGAGACGGCTGACGCATTCGATACCCGACATCCCGGGCAGGTTGATATCAATCATTACCACGTCGGGCTTCGGTTCAAACTCACACTCGAGCAGGTCCTCGCCGCAGGAAAAAGCCTTGGGACAGGTGAAATCCGGATCTAAATTGATGAATTTGTATATGCTACCACGCAGCTTGGCATCATCTTCCACGATATAAACAGTGATAGGCATACGGGTTTTTGATTTGTAGCCCTTTATTAGACTTTGCAAATCGAAAACGCAATTCAAATAAACATACTACCCTGCAACGGCATGACAAACCGGACGGTCGTGCCCTGGCTTGGCTCGCTGCTGATTTCGCACTGTCCGCCGATTGCGCGCAAACGTTCGCGCATGTTCACCAGGCCGTGCCGGGTCCGCTTCATTTTTCCGTTCATCTCATGGCCGCTCGCCGTCATGAAGCCATTTCCGTTGTCGGAGATCAGCACTTCCAACGAAGACTCATGGGTGACGATGCGGATCAAGATCCGCGTCGCTTGGGCATGTTTGGCGGAATTATTGATCGCCTCCTTCACCGCCAGATAAAGATTGTGACGCATCACGGCGGGAATCTTTTGATCGGGAAAATGCGGCGGTGTGAACACATCGCCGTTCACTTCACTAACCCGAAAAAATTCGGCCGCAAAATGGCTGATATGACCGACCAGCCCCTCCAGCGTGTCGCTCTCCGGATCTGCCGCCCAGATAATTTCTTGAAGCGAGGACACCGCCTCGCGCGCCGAGGCCGACATCTGCTCGATCTGCCGCCGGGTTTCCGACACATCGTTCATGTTGCGCTGGGCGATGCTGCCCTGGAACGAAATCTCGGTAAGCTTACTGCCGAGTTCATCGTGGACGTCACGCGCGATCCGGGAACGCTCGCGTTCCACCGCGTGACGCTGCTCAAGCTGGATCAATTTCCGCTGCAGACGGCGTTGCGTCACATAGCGGACCGAACCGCCGACGATGGCCAGAACCGATCCGCCGCACAACGCCGCAAACCACCAAGTCTGCCAGAAATGCGGTTTGAAAATGAGGGTCAACACCTGACCGGATTCATTCCACACACCGTCATTATTGCACGCAACCACCTGAAAACGATATTTGCCCGGTCGCAGATTATTGTATTTGGCCACCCGGCTGTTGTCGGCATTTACCCAGTCGGCATCCACCCGGTCCAGCTTGTAGCGGTAAATGTTTTTGCCCGACGCAGTATAACTCAACGCGGCGTAGTGGATTTCCAGATTCCCCTGCCCGGGAGGAATTACGAATGATCCGGAAAAATCCTGTGGCGATTTGCCCGGACCGAGGTTGACGTGGTTGTCGTTGATTTCTTCGATGACCACCGGCGGCGGCCGCTGATTGATCGGCATCAGCTCCGGATCCACCATCACCATTCCTTCCGTGCTTCTGAACCAAAGACGGCCGCGGATATCTTTGCAGGCCGCCGGTTGCGTGTTATTCCGGTATTGTCCGCTCGCCAGAATCCCGTCCGCCCGGCCATAGGCGACCGAGGTGATTACCTTTTCACCGTCGTTGCCCACAACCTCCACCTGACGTTTGTTGATGCGAAAAATTCCCCGGCTGCTGTTCATCCAGAAATTGGTGTGGTTGTCTTCCAGGATGGAATATATCGCGTCATCATATAACCCGGACTTGCGGTTGAACTCCTGCAATTTACCGTCGCGCCAACGCAATAACCCGTCCCGCTTGGTTCCAATCCAGAGGGTGTCGTCTGTGTCCTGATACAGCGAGAGCACCAGCACTTTCAGGCGCGGGTTTGTATTTCCAAGGTTTTCAAACTTACCATCATGCCAGCGGGTCAGGCCGGAATCGGTGCCGATCCACATACCATTGCCGGCCCCCTGACAAATGACATTGATATGGTTGTTACTCAATCCATCCCGCGTTGTGAATCGGGCGAACTTTTTCCCGTCCCAGGTCTGCAAGCCGTTGCGGGTTCCGATCCAAAGCAATCCATTCTTGTCTTTAAACAAAACTTCCACGGCACCGTTATTGATGAACCCTTTGTCCCGGCCGTAAATCGAGACCACACCATTGCTGATATGTTGCAACGGGCCGCTATAGTCCGCGCCCGCCCAGAGGCTGCCGTCCCGGGCCTCCGTGGCACCCATCACGTAGTTGTATTTCAGCCCGTTGGTCTTGTTAAGGCAGGAAATTTCACCGTCAAGGTAATGGTTGATGCCGCCGCCCCAAAGCCCGACCCATACCCCGCCATCACGGCTGGGGGAGATGGAAACCACCGTGTTTCCGGACAGCCCTTCGGCCTTCGAAATGGTCTTAAATCTTTTCGGCGTCAGCCGCGTCAACCCTTCCTCGGACCCGACCCAGATGTCACGCTCTTGGTCTTCATACACGCAATAAATCCGGCAGGGCGTCCCTTCCGAGAGCTTGAGATTGACAAATCCACCGTCCACGAACCGGCTCAGTCCGGCGTAGGAGCCGATCCATAAATTGTCCCAGCTGTCCTTAAAAATCGTGCTGACAACCCCCGGAGGCCCGGCTTCCCGAGGATAAGTTGTCACCTTGCCGTCTTCCACCTGGATCAAACTGTTATCCACGCCGTAATCCGTGCCGATCCAAAATACGTCGTTGGTATCGCAATAGACAAACCGTGAACTTTTGGGAACCTTCGCGGCGATCACCGGCAGGTTGGTGGCCTCGCGCTGGTCGATCCGTTTCAAATTGCCGTCGCAGGCCCACAACCTCCCGGATTTATCCGGACAAAATTTGGCCTGTAGATTTTTTATGCTGAGAAGGCGTTGAATCTTTCCATTTTGCAAAAAATAAATGCCGTGCGTGGTTCCGAACCAGATGGTTCCATCTCCGCTTTGATGGATCTCCTGCACTTCAGGCGGCGCGTTGGTGCTTAAAAATTCTACGCGTTTCTGCTTCCCCTTGTTCAAACAATAAACCCCCGCCGCCTCCGTTCCCACCCACAACGAACCATCCGCGCTCCCCAGCAAACAACTGACCGAGGGCTGGGAAGATTCCGCCGACAGGTCCACCGCATGAAATTGCTCGCCGTCGAACCGGACCAGCCCTCCCCACGTGCCGACCCAGATATAACCATCCGAAGTCTGCGCCACGGCCTGAACAATGTTGTTCGGCAGACCGTCTTCCGCCTGCCATAGATGGATGTTGAAATCCATCATCTTTGAAACCGGCTGCCCCCATGCCATGGCGCGCAAACAAAGAAAAGCAATCAAGGCAATTCGCTTCGGGCGGCGCATGTGAGATACTTAATACGAAACGCCATCTGGCGCAAGACATGCGTGGGAGTCATCGCACCTGGCGCGGTTCGATGTTCCCTGCCGGTCAAATCTCTCGTCATGGATGGCACAACGGCCAATAACGACTTCAATGCCGTTTACTTTGATTTCGCAGGAAAAAAACTGATCAACACCTTGTGCAACAAGTTGTCGGCGACTGGTTGCGCAATAAGGATAAAAGGATAACTCACAAAAACTGTCCGGCATCTATCAGTCTGCTGATTAGTTTCTTGACGTTGATCTCCTGAACGCTTTTCCCTTCCGTCATCGCCTGATCGGCCGCAAATGCGGCGGATTCGCTCATGATCATGAACGGCGGTTCCATCCGCACGGAAGCAAATGCGACGTGCGTCGCGGAAAGGCAAAATGTCACCAGCAGGTTTTCACATTCGTCCGCGCGCGGCGTGATGGCCGGGTAAGGAATCGGATATGGTTTTCCAATATCCCGCGCGTAAAAGCCGCCTTCATTGACCACGAGGCCATTTTTGACCTGCCTTTGACAGATATGTGAATCCAGCGAGTAACTTCCCAGGCCGATGGAATCTTCGCGCGCAACCGGATGCTCGCAATGTTTCTGATCGATCAAGTAACTCCCGACCATGCGGCGGGCTTCGCGAACATAGAGTTGGGTCGGCCAGCCGCCGCTGTCGGTGAATTCATCCTTGGCCAATCCCCATTGGGCCATCTCATGATGCAGCCACTCTGGCAACCTTTCATCGGTCTGCAAGTAATATAGCAGCCCGCGCTGATAATCCTCGTGCGCCCGCCAGATCCTTGACCGTTCGGCCCAAGTGGCGCTGGCATAACGTTCGGCTCCGCCGGTCACGTAATCGGTCGAAATGCAGCCGGCATTGTTCACATCCGTCTTGCCCTTCAAAAGCCGGGTTATCTTCAACAGCCGCGGGGCGGAATATCTTTTCTCGTGACTGAAATTGAAATAAAGATCGCCCGCCCACAGCGGTTCGCCAACCTTCTCCAGGGCGGCAATATACCGATAGATGAGTTCGAAATTCTTCGGGTCGTAGTTAGCTGGTGCCGCAATCGGAATGAAGTTCTCCTTCGCCATACACAGCCGGAAGTTATAGGACTGGATCACCGGACTCTTGCTGCCCGCCAGTAAAATGGACGCGTCGGAAACGAGCGGTATCAATCCGCTGGCCGCATCGCCGGGGCGGACGTAAGGATCAATCTTTAGCGACAAGGGTGGATTTTTGGAGACTCCGCCTGATATTTTGCGATCACTGGTCGGTGCCGCATAATAGATGCCGGCAAGGCTTTCGCCAAATTCATCGCGGCTTTCGCGGTCCGTGCGATGACTGACGCCCGCCTTGGCGAGCAAATCTCCTTCATACGAACAGTCAATGAATATAGCCGCCTCGACGGTCAGGAAATTTTCCTCCACCGGCTGCGGTGCCGGCGCCCCATGCGCATCTACCGGTGCCTTGTCCAAGGTGATGAAGCGGATTCGCCGGCCTTCCTTTTTCACCGCATTCAACCGCGCCTCGCGGACGACCTCGATATTCTGTCCGGCCATTATTTTTTCAAACAACATTTCGGCCACATGCGGTTCCACGCTCCACCCATTGGTTTTGATATTCTCGCTCGCGTAAAACTCGCGCACGGCTTCAAAATATTTTTTGGTCGCTCCCCCGATCGAGGATGCGCGCCCGAAATCCACCCAGCCCAATCCCCCGGCGGTCATGCCCCCGACATGCCGGGTCGGCTCGATCAGCAATACCGAACGTCCCAGTCGTGCCAGGGCCGCCGCCGCGATCACCCCGCCCGAAGTCGCGCCATAAATGCAGACATCATACTTTCGACGTTGCGCGCCACCTGCGGCAAACACGGGGCCGGACATCACCGCCGCCGTCAGCAGTGAAGCGGTCTGGAGAAAACGTCTCCGCGAAACGGGGTTTGAATTCATCGAAAAGGCGGTTTGTCGCGGGGTCTTCATTGTCGAGTTCAAACATTAAAATGCCTGTAGTCCTTGCTTATGTAATGTCGTAGATTCATTTGAACCATGCTCAGTGGATCACCCTCTCCAAGGATTCGATACGGGCTTTGGCATTCATAGGTTTATGTGACTGTTTTTTCCCGACACATGAGCAAAATTAAAGACACGCAATGGATTTTTCGCATCAAACCAGACGGCTTCTTTTGGCCGTCCTTATTTCCGTTTCCAGCTTCAGGTTTTCTGAAACCGCGAGCTTCGCCGCCAACAACCCGTTGAGTCCGATCAGCGCCGACAGTTACGACAGCATCCATGGCGGTGCCTTGCTGGAATCGTCCGGTGACGGCGGCAAACACCTCGCGTCTGTTCACGATAGCGATTATGTGGTGTTCCGGGGTTATGATTTTGACAGCGGTGTCGCGGGATTTTCCGCCCGAATCGCGACGCCCCGCGAGGGGACTATTGAAGTCAGGCTTGATGGTCCCACCGGCGTTTTGTTGGGGTCGTGTTCCTTTGCGAGCACCGGCGGCTGGGAGTCCTGGAAAAATGTTGCATGCAAGGTGGATAATTCCCAGGCCGGTGTCCGGGACGTTTACCTTGTATTTCATGGCCAATCCAAAAGAGCATTGGTCAATCTGCAGTCCTTCAAATTTTCGAAAACGTTGGTCGGACAGATGAATGAAGCCTTGCCAAATCTGGCAGAAAGAATCGATGCTGCGGACGATGAAGTGCAATCAACCAACTCCTGGGGAATGCCGGAACATGGCTTCACGGATGATTTTCAGGACGGACATTTGAAGAATTGGATTGCATCGGGAATCGTCGCCGCCAAGGACGGCTTTAACCAGCACTACTTTGCCGGGAGCCGGAACCCAAATTTTAACTTCGCCCTGGCACCGGACGCATACATCAACAAGACCGACACTGGCGGTGAATGGCGCACGCTGGCTGAGGGAGCGGTGGCCGCAGATGTAACCCTTGATCAGCCTGAATCCCGGCCCGGCATCGGATTTTCATCCAAGGACGGCAAACGGTGGATTTATGCGGTGTTGAATTCCGGGAATAATTCCGTCGAGGTATGGCGTAATTTCGGCGACGGAACCCCGGCCTTGGTCAAAAGCTACGGACATTCCCCGAACACAAACTGGAGCATTCAACCTCACGTGAAATTTCATTTGCAACTGGACTGGTCGCCATATTCCGATGGTCTGATTGTTTTCCTGATGGATCAGCACAGCAATGTCCTGGCTAATTTCCGCACCGTGGTGGACTTGCCGGCGGCGCGGCATCCATTCATGGCATGTTCCGGCGGCGCGGCCCGTTTTGAAAATTTTTCATTTGATCCGGCCATTGACGGATGGAATTTCAAGTGGCAATGGAAGAAATCGCCCGTGCTCGCACCGGATGTTTGTAACCCGGCGGTCTGGAAAGGCAAGAACGGCAGGTATTACATGATGTGGCGTAAGTTCGGCCAGGATACTTATCATGGCATCGCCTCATCATCCAACGGCATCAACTGGACTCGCATCAGCGACAAAGTCCTGAAATGCACGGGCGATATGAATGTCTTGGTGGATCCGTTCGGCGATGGTCTGACCTACATCACGCCCGGCGGAAATAAAATGGCGTGGTATGCCAGCGATGGTTCGGCTGATTACACTGAATGGAAAGACACCGGTAAAAATTTGGGCGACATTTTTGGCAACAGTCGGATCCAGGAAATCATTGATACCGCGCGCTACCCGATGATAAAGCCGATCCGATTCCAAAATGCTGACTACCGATTCATCGGCTTCACCGAAAATTGGGTCAACCGCCCGCAACCTCATACGGTGGTGCTCCTGTCCAACACGCTGACGAACTGGGTGCTGGCGGATTCCCAGCCGCTGCTGCCGCCCAGAGCCGACTTTTGGGGAGAAAAGGGCAGCGCCATCGGTTCGGCTATGGTCCTGCCCGACGGCAATATCCTGCTGGCATCCTGCTCCTGCACCTTTGCAGGATATACGGGAGCGCCTGAGCCCAGCAATGTCTCCGTGATCGTGGATGGAAAACAACCCTGGAAAGTTTTGAAAACCGGTATTCTGCCTGACGCGCCGGTTTCGCGTGAGAACGTGTGGTATCAGGGACCTAACTTCGGCACGGCATTTTATTACACACCGGAAAACGACACCCTTTTTTATTATGGCGGCTTTCATGACTTCAGCGTCGGCCTCATGCGCGTTGAAAATTTTTCAAAATCAAAAATTTTCGGGGATAATTCCCTCGTCGCGAAAATTCATCTTGCTGACCAAAAGGACATGACCTTGTCCAAATGATTTAGGTGGCCCGGCGACAACCACGCCCCAGCCAGCACCATAACCCCGAGCGGGCATAGTTTTTTTTGATATGCTCTAGTTCTACTTTTTTAGAATAACTTTTGTTTGCGTTTTTTTCGAGCGAAGTCAATGGGTTTTTGCCGGGCTTGATGGCGGCGGGACATGGCCACCAGTAAACCGCTGCCGGGGTTTGGGCGCGGTGCGGGAGGTCCAGCAGTTGACCGACATGAGCGTGGATCTGGCGATGCTGCGGGAGGACGCGATTGCGCGACCGCTCGAATCCAAACGGCTTTTACAAATGACTTACGCGCTCTTCATTCCCTCCGCTCAGTCGGTCTCGGCCTGGCCGAATCATCGCCCGGCGCAACTTGTGCAACAGTGTCCAAGCGGTCCGGTAATTGCCCAAGCCCAACACGCGTTGCAATCCCAGTGTGCTGACGCCATTCTTCTGGGCAGCGACCTGCCACATCGCCCGAAACCAGACCGCCAAGGGCAGTTTGCTGTCCGGGAAAATCGTTCCTGCCAGCACCGAAGTTTCCCGACCGCATTGAACGCAACGCCAGAGATCGCGACGGATCGCCAAGCCGCTGGCAGAGCAAATCGGGCAAACAAACCCCTGCGGCCAGCGCAGCGTGAAAAGATAAGCCCGACAATCGGCTTCGTCGCTGAAGCGTTGTTCCAATTCCAGCAGTGTGCGCGGATAATCTTCGATCATCCCCAAAAATACTACCGCTTGCGATTGGTGGAGTCACGAGCATAGCCCTATTTAGTAAAGTCTTTTATTAAACAGTTGACTAGAATGCAAAATACGGATTGCAAGGCTGAGGCTCTTTGCCAAGGTTGTAGGTTGCAGGATGTTTGTGGCGACTTCCAAATTTCATTCAAGCCTCTTATTTTCCAGCCGATAAAACCAGATAGAAGAAGCATGGAATGAAACATGTCGCTCAAATATTGTCGCAGGCCGCTTCAAAGCGAAATTTATGAAAGAAAACAAAATGCAAATCGGTGCCAGTGTCATCCTTCTTGGAATGGTTGGATGGTCATTCCAAGTTCTGGGCGCAGATATTTCTGCGGGTGCATTAAGCCCGGTGGCTTGGCAAAAACCGGCATGGTTGACAGAGCTTTCGCTTGGAATCAAAGAAGCTTATGACGATAACGTGTTGGAAGTTTCTGGCAATGGGCTCAAACCGCAAGCTTCATGGATCAGTTCGGTGTCGCCAAAAATTGGTTTCAATTTCGCTCCGTTGCTTGGCGATCAAAAGACGCTGCAAACGCTTTCCCTGAGTTACACGCCGGACTTTGTCTTTTTCCACGAAGCTACGGCGGAGAGTTATAACGCGCACCGTGTCGGCACCGTAATCAAAGTTGAAACCGGTCCCGTTTTATTCAAGTTGGATAACGCCTTTCTTTACAATGACGGCAACACCGCCTCACCGCTTTATGCCCTGAACCAGTTTTCCGGAGCATCGGCCAACCAGAACGACAAGTTCCGCAACTTCTTTGCGCAAGGCACCACGCGCGAGCGGCGGGATCAAATTCAAGACCGCACCGCAGTTTCATTGCAATATAAGTGGGACAAAATATTTATTCGGCCAACGGCGTCACTTTTATATTACGATCTGAACACCGATTGGCAAAATTCAACTTTTGCGCCATACAAAGGCTATCAAAACTGGCCGGACCGATACGACGTAAACGGTGGTGCCGATCTAGGGTATTTTCTGGCACCGAAACTGGCTGCAACGGTGGGTTACCGTTATGGCCACCAATACCAGCAGCAGCTTCCGGCGGTGATTGACGCGGATTACCATTTTTCCTCGAGTGATTATCAACGTATATTGTTGGGACTGGAAGGAAGCCCATGGAAATGGCTTAACGTGAAGCTGGCAGGGGGCCCGGATTTCCGCAGCTACAATTCACTCGCCCCGGTCAATGACTTTCATCCCATCAAGTATTACGGGGAGGCCGTGATGATTGCGACTTTGACGACCAATCAAACTTTGACATTCAACTACAAACAATGGCAGTGGGTGTCTGCCACGGGCAAAGTGCCTTATTTTGACAGTCTTTTTGCGCTGACATATCATTGGAACGCCACCAAGCAACTGGGCTTGGATCTGGGGGGCAGAATTCAGGAAGCCGACTTTACCAGCGGCAATGAAACAACGGGATCGGCATCGAGCCTGCGTGATGACCGACAATATACCCTCTCAGCTGGGTTGAGTTATGCGCTCACCGCCAATTTTTATGTTAATCTGAATTACGCTTACGATTTGGGCAAAAATGTCCTGCCCAACCTTCCCGCCAACTTGGAGCCTGACTACCGTGAATTTAGCCATAACTTGGTTTCGCTTGGCTTGGGATACAGATTCTAGCTTGACTGCGGTTTTTTTTGTTTCACGACGTCAAACCGGTGGTTGTCCCATTGCCCGTTCCGTAGGTGGTGTTGAACTGGCTGACCGCCCCGGCGGTATTGAACATGAGCACGCTGCTCACAGAATTTCTCTGTTTTGGCAGCGTTTTTTTCAACTTGTCCAAAAAAGCCTTGTAACTTTTGGACTCATGGCGGCTCTATATCTCTCAGCAAAGATCAAAGAATCAACCTATTCTTCCAAAACAACGGCCTTACCGGGCAGCCACAATTCTTAACGACTATTTACACGAAGTGAATCATGAATAACAAAAAACCACAAAAGGCATGGAATGAAAACAGCAAAGAAAGCAAACCCACCCAATCGGGGTGGCGATCTCTCTATCTCAAGGAAGATTGGTGGGCGATCTGGATCGGCATCGGCCTGATGGCTGCCGCCATACTCTTGTTTCATCAACGCAGCACTTTTCTCAAATCGCTTGCCATTAATCCCGGAGGCCTCAAATGGACTTCGCTTGACCAGTTGCTGCATCATTTTTCTGCCAATGCAACCATTTATCTCCTGCAATTTATCATTTGGCTGGTGATTTTTGGAGCCAGTTCGCGGATTATGGGTGTCAAGCTGTCAAAATTCATACCCGCGTTTGTTTTTCTATACATCATGTCCATCGTGATGTTCTCGGTGGCAGGCTGGGCAAACGCTGCAAAGTTCAATCTGGAAGCACCTTTGGTCGCGCTCGTGGCCGGTCTCGTCCTCGCCAATACGGTCAAACTGCCGGCGTGGATGGACAGTGCCTTCCGCGTGGAATATTTCATCAAGGTTGGCATTGTTCTTCTCGGCGCGACTTTTCCTGTTACTCTTGTGCTGACTGCCGGGCCGGTTGCGATCGTGCAGGCCACGATCATTTCGGTCATTACCTGCGCAGTGATCTATTTCGCCGCGACGCGAATGTTTGGCCTGGACAAGCGCCTAGCGGCGGTCATCGGGGTCGGGGGATCGGTATGCGGTGTCTCCGCATCCATGGCGATAGCAGCCTCCGTGAATGCCAAAAAGGAACATCTTTATACTTCGGTCACCCTGGTGGTGGGCTGGGCTCTCGCGATGATATTGGTGTTGCCCTTCATTTCCCAAGCCCTTGGGCTTACGGCAGGCGTGGCGGGCGCGTGGATCGGTTCTTCGGAGTTCGCGGATGCGGCGGGTATTGCGGCGGCCAGCACCTACGGCAAGATGGCCGGGAATGAAGACGTGGCGATCAAGGCGTTTACCCTCATGAAAGTAATCGGACGCGACCTGTGGATCGGCATCTGGTCCATTGTCTGGGCGCTTATCGCAACCTTCGTCTGGGAGAAAAAAGAAACCGGAGTGAGGCCCGATGCCCGTGAAATATGGTTGCGTTTCCCCAAATTTGTCATCGGATTTTTCCTCGCCTCTCTGCTCATGAGCCTGGTGACCAAGGGCTACAACACAGCGGACTTCAACAGTATGGTGAAACCCAACTTGATCATGCCGCTGGTTTCGTTGCGGACCTGGACCTTTATATTCTGCTTTTTAAGCATTGGACTTACCACCCGCTTTCGCGAGCTTCAGCCGGTGGGATGGAAGGTATTCTCAGCTTTTACGATCGGGGTGGTGGTTAACGTCATTCTTGGCTACATACTCTCGGCCCATGTCTTCGCGGAGCGCTGGGGCGCGCTGTAACTTACCACCAGCCGGCCGGTCATTTTTCTAGAGAATCTCCATGAACCAATCAGAATGCAAAGACTGCCGCTATTCGGTAATGCGTCCAGATGCTCTGGAAGCGGCCATCCCTGGTTTGAATATCCTCAGTTCAGCTTACGGATCCGTGCGTGGAGAAACTGGCCTGTGCCGGCGGCACGATAAATTCGTCACTGCGAGTTCAATCTGTGCGGATTTTGCAGGCAAAGTTAAATTCGTCCAGAAACCAAGATAATTAAACCCAAAAGGCTACATTTGAGCCAGGCGCAATTTGGCCTGTGGGCGCGGCGATCCACGATATTTCCTCGGTGGTCGGTTCGGGTATGAGCTATCCGTGCCGGAAAAGCCCGTCGTCGCCGATGCCCGGTTCGAAACACTACCGAAGGAACCATTAAGTTGATGGCAGCGCATTTTCGCGCTTTGGGGAAAGTCAGCCGCCTCAAGTTGATTTTCGCAGCTGTGCAAAGGATGAAACGGTCGGGAAATTTCAGCAGATCTTTATGCCTTTATGTGGAAATCCGAGGTTCATTGCTTTTTCCTGCTCGCCTTACTGTTACGCAGCTATATGCCGGTGATTGCGACCCGGTCGCCTGAAATCTCACACGTTTCGAAATAAAGCGGTTTTTGGCACGGTGATGCGAAAAAAAGTTGCGGCTTGCTGCGTCAAATAAGACAAATATAATCATGTTGTCAAATTGAATGACCAATCTACCCACCCCTGAAACGCCCGATGTCGAGTTGGTATGCCTTGCCAAAGCCGGCGAGTTGGACGCTTTCGAGGCGTTGACCAACCGTTACGAGCAAAGGGTTTATGGGTTGGCCATGCGGATGCTGCGACAGGAACAAGATGCCGAGGATGTCACGCAGCAAACATTTTTAAGCGTGTTGGAAAACCTTGAAGGCTTTCGCGGTGAATCCAGTTTTTCCACCTGGGTGCTGCGCATCGCCAGCCATGCGGCACTCAAAATCATCCGCAAGAGAAAGGGATTGAACACCGTTTCTCTGGAAGAGGCGACAGAACCATCCGACGATTTTAATTCCATTCCGCACCCGGAATTCATCGCCGACTGGCGGCAGTCGCCGGCACATCTGGTGGAACGGAACGAAGTGCGTCGCTTACTCGACGATGCACTGACAAGGCTGGATGAGAAGCATCGGCTGGTCTTTTTGCTGCGTGACGTTGAGGGGTTGTCGGTTCGGGAAACCGCTGATGCGCTCGATTTGAACGAGGGCAATGTGAAAGTGCGGTTGCTGCGCGCCCGGTTGCAATTGCGCGAGGATTTAACCCGCGTCCTGGGTGATCCGGCACGGCAATTAGTCAGGTCGCCCCACCACCACGAATGAAAACTTTTTTTGCCACAAACCTTGTAACTTTTGGCCGGCTCATGGCTCGGTCATCAAAGAGATAAATACCATGAAGTGCGAAGAATTGCTGACGATGTTGAACGAATATGTGGACGGGACGGTTGATCCGGCTGTCTGCGAGGAGTTCGAGAAGCACCTGGCAGGGTGCAATCCCTGCCAGGTGGTCGTGGACAACATCCGCCAGACCATCACGCTCTACAAGGACGGCCAGCCGTATGCGATGCCGGTGAAATTCCGCGAACAAATGCACGATGCCTTGCGTAAAAAGTGGAAAGAGAAATTTCCCAAAAAATAACTTTTGCATAGCGCTTCAGAAAGGATCTCGGGTTGTTTTGCGCCGGCTTGATCGATGAAGTCAGAGTTTGGCGGCGTCAACGGGGAAAAACAATGGATGGTTGCCCGTGTCGTCGCGCCCGAATCCCAGGAGAAAATTCTGCACTTTCGGCGACAGCAGAAAATCCGACAGCGCCCGCGCCCCGGCAAAGTTGGCTGACGGGAATTTTTTTGGGTTTGCTTCCATCACGATGTAGGGGCGGCGCATCACCGGGTCGTTCTTGACTAGGATTTCCGTGCCCTCGTTCGGCATTTTGCCGGTTAGCGCGGGAATGTAACCGACGACGACGTAAGCATGATTCGAGCGGCAGAATTGCAGCACGTTCCATTTGGAAATGGCGGTGTCGTCCTTGATAATCCAATTCCCTTTCGGCTCAACGCCAGCCAACCGCCAGAGGGTGTGCGTCAATTCACGGCTGCCGATGCCTTCAAAATCCACAAACCTTGCCTGCGCTTCGGCAATTTTCTTCAATGCCAGCGCCCCGTTCGTCATGCCGCGAATCTGTGCCGGGTCGTTTATCGGGCCGACAATGACCAGTTCGTTACGCGTCCACGGACGCAGGTTGACTCCGATGCCATCGGCGACAATGTCCGTGGTAATGTCCCCGGAATGCATCGTCAGCAAATCTACCGCGCCGGCCCGGATGGCTTTATCCAGCACCGGACGCACTCCAGTCACCACCAATTCGACGTGATAGCCAGTTTGCGCCTCGAACATTTTGGAGATCTCCGGCCATAACCCCGTCATGGTCATGCCCCCAATCACCGCGCAGCGCACTACCTTCTGCCGGGCGGAGTTTTTGGCGAGGACGTAATGATGAATCGCCAGCGTGACGGCCAGCACCAAGATGCATAGCAGAATGATTTTATTTCTCATGGTTTTAATAATTATGTGCCTGCGCATCGCTGGGCGTGCCCGTGAGCCAGCGCACATCGTCCAGACCCGGATCGCCCACGCCGCAGCCGACGTAATCTCCTTTGAATGATTGGACCTGCCCGGCGAGGAAAAGCAGATTGATCCGGCGAACATGCCGCGCCACGATGCTGTAAGGTTGCTTCGACGGATAGGTTGAAGCATAAGGGCCGGGGCTTTCGCCGAAGGCGACCACGGCAACCGGTTGAACGACGGCAGACATCTTCGTCGCCAGCGGCAGATTCCACGTTGAAAGATTCATGTTCATCGCGTAGCACAAAAAATTACTGGAGCCCGAATCCACCGCGTCCGGACAGATGAAAATGCTATGGTCACCCGCCGCCGGCTTTTTCTCGTTCGTGACGAGTTGCAGATACGACGGCAGATTGAAGTAAGGTGGCAAAGCGTTGAACCAGTCATCCAGCCGCGTAATGAGCGCGAGCGTCTGGACGCCTTGACCTCGACGAGGCAGAAAGTCGTCGTTGTCGTCGGCATACATCCGCAGAGCCAGCCCCCATTGGCGCAAATTCCCGCTGCATTGAATGGCGCTGGTCTTGTCCTTCGCGCGGGCCAGCGCCGGCAATAACAACGCTGCCAGAATGGCAATGATCGCAATCACCACGAGCAGTTCGACCAATGTGAATGCGCCGGGCGAACGGACCAAAATGGCGGGCCTCACGCTCATTGGCTGAACCGATAAAAACGCTGCGGCTGATTGCTTGCGCCGGCATCGGCAAACTGGATTGCGCCGCTGCTGTCGGCCGACGCCGGCCAGCCGAAACACTCCGCTCGTGAAGGTTCCAGAAAGGATTTTCACCAAGGGCGCGGCGGTGACCAGGAGGCGAGGTTGATTGCCGCGACCATAGTTGTATGAATTGAACAGGTAACCAATTTGGTTGTCTGCGGCATACAGAAGGAACGTCACGTTACCACCGCACGCCGTTTCGGCGACCAGATTCGCGGTGAGCGGCAACGCATAGCTAACCGGGACGTTGTTGCCTGGCGGGGTATAAGTATTCGTTCCGAGAATCTCATGCGGGCCGGAAAGCAAATCAGGCAGAGAATTGTAGGCGACCCCATCCGTGGTCGGGACGTTTGGGGTTCCAGTGCCTTCCGCCCAATGATCGTTGGACAGCCACGCAATGGCGAATTTGCCACCCGTGATGACCGGAAAGGCCGCACTATTCGGCTGAACACCGCTCGTGCCATAATTGCTGGTCAAGGCCAGCGAAACACCCGTGATGAGCCAGTGGCCGGCACCGTAATTTGTATTGAACAGACAAACGGTATTGGAGAGGTTGAACTTTAAAAGGCTCTGATATTCTCCACCGTATGATGACGCTGGCGCTACTACGAGTGTGCCTCCGGCCCCAAAATTTAACTCCGTCAGATCGGCACCCTCGGGATTGTATGGTGAACCCGTGGCAAGGAACGCATCGGCGACGGTCATGTTGGTGACGGTGACCTGTGCTTTTCCGATGGAGCCGAGAGCCAGCATCGTGAGGCAAATAATGATTGCCGGAGAACAGTTCATGTTTTCGTGCTTTGCCGGCGCAATAGGAGACATCCACCCAGGGAGGCAACGAGCAGGGAAATGGTGGATGGCTCTGGAGTCGGCGTCACGGTGAAGGTCAGTTCGGGATGGTTCAACGGATTTCCGGTGTAGTCCTTGGAGTTAAATACGTAGCCCACCTGATTATCCGCCGCGTAAAAATAAAGCGATACATTCCCCCCGGCAACCGCGTCGGCTGTGAGGTTGGCGTCGAGCGACAGCGAGTAATTGGCGTAAACATTGTTCCCCGGCGGCGTGTAGTTATAAGTGCCTAGCGGGTCATAGCCCGGTGCGAGCAGACTGGAGACGGAATTGAAGCTCACCGCCCCGTTGGCTGCCCCGTTGCCGCCGCCCGTGCCTTCCACCCAACTGTCACCCGCGAGCCAGTCTATCCCGAAACTCCCCCCATTGACGGGGTTGAGAATGCCGCTCGTGGGTTGCGTGCCTTGGGTGCCGAAGTTGCTGGCCAGGGACAACGTTAACCCGGTGATGGTCCAATTGCCCGCGCCGTAGGTGGTGTTGAACTGGCTGACTGCCCCGGCGGTATTGAACATCAGCACACTGTCAAATTCTCCTTTCGCGGATGATGCCGGGGCAATGGCCAGTGTGCCCGCCAAACCGTAATTCAAGGTCGCATGTTGGCCGGAGAGCATGGCATCGGCCGTCGTGTTGTTAATGGTGTAGGTGTTCTGTGCCATGGCCAGGGAGGTCATGCAGAGCAATTCTGGGCCAAGGATCAGGTGTTTGATTCGACCAAGTTTCAGCGAGTGTTTCATTGTTTTTAATGATGGAGTGTTGGCGTTGAAATTATAAAGAGAGCATTTCCCCCGTTTCCAGCGCGTCATAACCGGGCAGTTCGCTGATGAGGCGTCGGTGGGCGCGGGCGCGCAGTAGTCGCACCAGCGCGAGGATGCGCGGGTCATGTTGGATCGCAGCGGGAAAACATAAATCCAGCGTCTCGGTGCGCAGCGGCAGGAAGTTCAATCCGGCTTCCGCTGCGCTGAGCCGCACGCATACACCCGCTTCCGCCCAGCCAGCCCGCACGGCCTCAGCCACCGCCGCATGGCCATCCACCTGCCGGCCCGTGAACTTCCGTTTCCCGAGCAGTTCGTCCAGACATTCCCGCGCCGCCGAACCGGATTCGCGCGCTGCCCACCTTAACGACCGGCGGGCTACCGATTCTGTCGAACGCGACCGGTCATTCGTCGCCAGCGCGATGCCGCTTTCCCATTTCGCAACGCGTAGCATCCGGCAATCGCCGGCAAATTGCGCACGGACGGTCTCGGCATTCCGTTCCGGCGCTTCCTCCGTGGAATAATGCAAGCCGGCGATGTGAACCAATTTTTGCCGCAGTAGTTCCAGCGCGGTGCCGCCACCGCGCGGAAATACCAGCAATCGGAAACCAGAGGCCCGCGCATATTCCGACGCCAGCAGACCCGCCGCCGGATCACAACTCGCCATCACCAGCGTGTTCTCCGCCGCCGAACCGCGCTCGCGCAATACCCCATTCTGCCAGACGCCGTCATGCGGCGTCGGATTCAAGGTCATCGCCTCGACCGGATAGAGTAGTCGCCGCCGTCCGATCTCCGCTTCCCAATAGCGGCTGCTTTCGTCCCGGGGTGTCCAGGCCCACTCAAGGCTTTGCGGTTTCAAAATTCTGCCGCAGCCGAACAATTCCTCGACCGAACACTCGAATACCGCCGCCAATGCCAAAGCCGTAGCGACGGATGGTGAGAGGCGCTCACCCTCGATGGCGCTGACCGCCGCGCGCGAGATGCCGGCGCGTCCCGCCAGTTCAGCCTGGGACCATTTGCGCGCGAGCCTTTGCGTCAGCACTGGGTTGAAAGATATATTCCTATCATTCATGGATATTATCGTGTCACTGACCGGCAAACGGAACAACCAAAAACACCAACTCGGCCAGCATTGCTATTGCAGCCGCAATGCCAAGCGGTTGGCTTCTCAAGCAGATCTGATAAACGCCTAATGAAATAAGGGTTTTGTTGTGATGATAAATCTACCCAAGGAAAAACTCAGCCAGAAAATCCCACCTGAATGTAGGCTTTTGACTATAAAAGCTACGTAAATGTTGGTTCCTCAACTGCGTTAGAATTGCATTTTCATTTGGACGTTCGAAAATCGGCCATTGTATTTTGCAAACAGGTTGAGTCGTTGAGTCGGTTCTCGCGCCAATTTCCCTTCAATTTTCACCACCTGCACAACTTTTGTAACTTTTCCGTGGTCTGCGGCTCAATGCCAGCATGAACAGGTTCATGAAAAGCTTGATATGGATTCTGGCTGACCACCGCCACGGCGGTCAAGTTGTCGCGCACGCTGTGGATCGTGCCGCTGACACTGGCGCTGGCCCTTGGCCTTGCCCGGCGGAAACCGGCGGCCGCGGAAGTTTCCCAGCAGAACCCACATTTCAAAATTGCCGTGCCGTGGTTTATCGGTTTTTTCCTGCTGGCGTCACTGCTGCGGAGCTATGTGCCGGTCATTGCGACGTGGTCGCCGCAGCTTTCGGATCTTGCGCGCCGAGACATGATTCTGGTGCTGTTCCTGATTGGCACTTCTCTGTCGGTGCGCACATTGCGGGCGGTAGGCTGGCGAACCGTGGTGACAGGACTGATATTGTGGCTGTTTGTGAGCAGCGCGTCGCTGTCTGCCATTCTCTTTTTCAAACTGACGGCATGAATTTTACGCAGACCCACAACGCCAGCTTCTAATGACTTTCAGCAAAACCAATACTTTGGCTGGCAGCGCAATAAATGGTTGGCAAGTCGCAATTTTAGTAGAACTTTAACCCATTGTTTATGGATGTCTTAACCCTCTCACGAATTCAGTTCGGCGCGACCATTGCGTTTCACTATATCTATCCGCCGTTAAGCATCGGGCTGGGCATCATGCTGGTGATCATGGAAGGCGCTTGGCTCAAGACCGGCAACAATCTTTATCACCAGATGGCGCGGTTCTGGACGAAAGTGTTTGCGCTGACGTTTGCCATCGGCGTGGCCACGGGCATTGTGATGGAATTTGAGTTCGGCACCAATTGGGCCACGTATTCGCGCTTTGTCGGCGATGTGTTTGGCAGCGCGCTGGCAGCAGAAGGTATTTTTGCGTTCTTTCTCGAATCCGGCTTTCTCGCGGTGCTGCTATTCGGCTGGGACAAGGTCGGACGCAAGCTGCACTTTTTCTCGACGTGCATGGTGGCGCTCGGCGCGCATTTCAGCGCCGTTTGGATTGTGGTGGCGAATTCATGGATGCAGACTCCTGCCGGCTACCACATTGTCGGCGAAGGGATGCACGCGCGGGCGGAAATTACGGACTTCTGGCAACTCGTTTTCAATCCCTCAATGCTGGATCGTTTATTTCACACCCTTTGCGGCGCGTGGTGTGCCGGGGCATTTCTCGTGGTAAGCGTCAGCGCGTGGTATTTGCTCAAAGGGAAATATCTCGAATTTGCCCGCAAGTCACTGAAAGTCGGCCTGACGGTGGCGCTCGCGGCGTCGCTGCTGCAAGCGGTCACCGGCCACAAGAGCGCGCAAAGTTTGGAGAAAAATCAGCCGGCCAAACTCGCGGCGTTTGAGGGACTGTATGAAACCACTTCCAATGCGCCGCTGGTGCTGGCGGGCTGGCCGGATGAAAAGGGCGAAAAGGTCATCGGCATTTCCGCGCCGGGAATGCTGAGCTTTCTCACGCACAACGATTTTCACACGCCGGTCATCGGGCTGAACGAATTCAAGCCGGAAGATCGTCCGCCGGTCACGGCGTCGTTTCTGTTCTTTCACGGCATGGTGGGCATTGGTTTCAGCCTGATCGCCGTGGCGGCGTTGGGATTTTTATATTTTCGCAAAGGCACGCTGCACGAGCGCCGCTGGTTATTGTGGATTCTGGTTTTCTCAGTGCTGGGCCCGCAGCTCGCCAATCAGCTCGGCTGGTTCGCGGCCGAAGTCGGGCGTCAGCCGTGGATTGTTTATGGCTTGATGCGAACGCCCGCCGGTTTGTCCGCCGTGGTGAAGGCGAATGTCGTTTTGTCCTCGCTCATTTTGTTCACGCTGATTTACTCCCTGCTGTTCACCGTTTTCATTTATCTGCTCAACGACAAAATCCAGCACGGACCGGATGACGCGGATTTGATTCCGTCCGGCAAACTGGCGCTGCCCGCCAAAAATTAAATCAGCCATGCACCTCGATCTCAATACCATTTGGTTTATCCTCGTCGGCGTTTTGTTGACCGGCTACGCCGTGCTGGACGGCTTCGACCTCGGCATCGGCGCGCTGCATCTGTTTACGAAAAAAGATGAAGAACGCCGCGTCATGCTCAATTCCATCGGCCCGGTTTGGGACGGCAATGAAGTCTGGCTCGTCACCGGCGGCGGCGCGCTGTTCGCCGCGTTTCCGAATGTTTATGCCACGGCGTTCTCCGGTTTTTATCTCGCGCTGATGCTGCTGCTCGCGGCGCTGATTTTTCGCGCGGTGGCGATTGAATTTCGCAGCAAACGGCCGGAACGCTGGTGGCGGCAAATGTGGGACGTGAGTTTTTCCGTCGGCAGCATCGTGTCGAGCCTGCTCATCGGCACGGCGCTCGGCAACATCGCCTGGGGCGTGCCGGTGGACGCCAACGGCGAATTCGCCGGAACCTTCCTCGGCCTGCTGTCACCCTATCCGCTGCTGGTGGGCGTGACGACCATGGCGCTCTTCATGATGCACGGCGCGATTTACGGCGTGCTGAAAACGGAAGGCGAACTGCATGACAAACTGCGCGGTTGGGCGATGGGTTGCATCATCTTCTTTGTGATTTGTGCGGTGACGCTCACGATGTCCACGTTGCTGTATGTGCCGCACATGGCGGCGCGGGTGCGCGAGAATCCATGGCTCTTTTCCGTGGCGCTGGCAAACATGCTGGCCATCGCCAACATTCCGCGCGAATTTCACCATGGCAACGACGGCAAGGCATTTCTTTCATCGTGTGCCACAATTGTCACCTTGATGGCGTTGTTCGCCTTGAACATTTTCCCGAACATGATTTACAGCCTGCCCCATCCGGAAAACAGCCTGACGATTTACAATGCCGCGTCGTCACCGAAAACGCTGGGCATCATGCTGGTCATCGCGGGTATCGGCGTGCCGGTGGTGATCGCCTACACGGTTTGCATCTACTGGATTTTTCGGGGCAAGGTGAAACTGGACCGGATGAGCTACTGAATTTATGGATGCCGCATTTTGGAACAACCGCTACACGGCACCTCAATATCTTTATCTTTACGACGAAACTCCGAATGCCTTCGTGACGGAAATGGCGCCGCCGATTCCCGCCGGCCCGGTGCTTTGCCTCGCGGAAGGCGATGGCCGCAAGGTGGCCATTTCCTTTGTGCTGGGGGTATTTTTTGACGCCAAAGCCCGGCCGAAGAGCGTTGGCTGCGGCAGCAATTCCCAGCCTACGCGGGTTATGAGCGACGCGTGCGGCGATTCATTCCTTGGATTTACTGATAACTCCCTTGGATGGTTTCCATCACCAATAATCCAGCCGATCCAGCTTCAAACGCTTTTGTTCCAAGCGATTCACTGTGCAGGTTTCAAAACGCTTTCCGCCCGGCCATAATACGGAAAGCCGACCAATCCGGCCAGCACCAGCGCTAAAAAGTGTATTGGCAAAAAAGGTTTGTTTTTCGACCGGCTTGCCGGCCTTGGCCCACGCCCTGAAGCCACCGGGAAGGTTATAGCGGTTGGGAAAATCAAGCTGGTTGAGCTTGTCACACGCTCTGGCGCTGTGCACACCACTGGCGCATTGCACCAGATAAATTTTAATCCGGTCGAGCAAGGCGGCTTTTGTTTGAAAGTCGGACGCGTTTACGTCGAGGTTCACCGCTCCCGGAATATGGCCGGCTTGAAATTCCTCCGGCGTGCGCACGTCGAGAATCACGTTTTGTTTGTCGTCCGCCATGCGTGTGAATTCCTCGACACTCAAGTCCCTATAGCCAGGTGAGTTCAGTTTGCTTTGACTAATGTGCAGCGGGCGTCACCGGTGTTTCTGGCGTTCGGGCATCCGCTATCATCGCCACGCCTGCCAGCAGAGTCGTGAAAATTAAGGCGGTGATTGAACTGATTTTCATTTTTCAATTTTGCGTCAGACGTTGATTCACGACAATGCGCATTTCGTTCACAAATTTCTTGGAACAGCAAGTTACGGCAAAACCGCCAGATATATAGCCACGGCGAGTCCAATGATCGCCAGAAATCCTGCGACCCCAAAAGTGAATGCGGTCCCGTATGCCTCCCTGAATTGGCCCCGGTCAAGTGCCTTGATGTAACAATGATGCCGGATGGCGGCGATGATAGTGACCATGATGCCTGCGGCAATAAGGGCAATGCCGGCGGGCAATGAAAAGCCGTTGATGTGCCGGGGAACAGTCACCTTATTGCCAAGGGCAATCTCGCGCAGAAACAGGCCAAAGCGGGCGACCACAAAACCGAATCCCATGAATGCAATGCCGGTTCTTATCCAGGCGAGAAAAGTGCGTTCGGCAGCCATATAAATGCGCGGGTCGGTTGAATCGTTTTTTTCATTCATGGCAACGGAGCATAGGAAAAAATCCAGGCCAGTGAAAGCCCGGATGCAAATCCGCAATTGCATTGTAACTTTTCTATGGTTGGCGGCTCGGTATGGATATATGAAAATGCATATGCTTATCCGCCGGTTCGCCGGCACGTTTATTCTCGTCAGCCTGCTGCTCGCGCATTACCACAGTCCGAACTGGCTCTGGTTCACCGCGTTCGTTGGTTTCAACCTGCTGCAATCGTCGCTCACGAATTTCTGTCCACTGGAAATCGTGTTGAAAAAGTTTGGCCTGGGCGGCCCGTGCTGCGGCAACCAGAAAAAGTCTGATAGTTCATCCTGTTCATGACACAGTTGCGCTACTCCATGAAACGCTTTCTACTTTCAACTCTCGTCGCGGCGATTCCGATTCTCTCCGGCTGTCACAAGGCTGCGGAGCAAAAGCAAACGGAACTGCCGTCCGCCACGGTTCGCGTTCAAACTGTCGAGCGCAAGTCGCGCGCGGCGACGGAGGATGTTGTTGGCACAGTGCGCCCGAAATTAAGCGCGGTCATTGAAGCGAAAGTCAGCGGTCGCATCGAGCAAATGCTGGTCGTGCCTGGACAGTTGGTGAAGGCCGGTGAAAAACTCGTCTTGCTGGATGCGCATGAAATTCAGTCGCGTCTGGATCAAGCTGCCGCAGCCCGGCAACAGGCGGAGAGCGATTTGAAACGCGACACGGATTTGATCCAGCAGAAAATCCTTTCGCAGTCGGAATTTGATAACGCGCAATCCAAGTTTCGCATCGCCGCCGCCGCTGAAGCGGAAGCGAAAACCATGCTCGACTACACCCTGATTGTGGCTCCGTTTCACGGCGTCATCACACGCAAGCTCGCGGACGTGGGCGACCTCGCCGCGCCGGGCAAGCCCCTGTTGCAAATGGAAAATCCCGAGACACTGCGTCTCGAAGCGGATGTGCCGGAAGCATTGGTCGGCAATGTGAAAATTGGTGACAAACTCGCCGTGCGTATCGCGGCAGTTGCCAGCGAAATTGAAGGCACGGTGGCTGAAATTTCGCCGACGGCTGATCCAAACAGCCGCACTTACCTAGTGAAGCTGGATTTGCCGGGCGCAACGGGTTTGCGTTCCGGTCAGTTTGGTCGCGTCTCGGTTCCCGTTGGCGAAGCAAATGCGATTCGCGTTTCCGCTGGCGCCGTAATTCAGCGCGGACAGATGGAAATGGTCTTCGTTGTCCTCAACAGCCACGCGCAAATGCGTCTTGTCAAAATTGGAATCCGAGTTGGTGACGAAGTTGAATTAGTTTCCGGCTTGGATTCTGGCGAGCAAGTTGTCACTGATAACGTGTCGGCCCTGACTGACGGGCAACCTGTGACTGTCAAACCGTGAAATCAAACCAAGACAATTCAGCGGGCGCACATTTGGGCATCGCCGGGCGCATTGCGCTATCTTTCATTGATTCCAAGCTGACGCTGCTTATCGTCATCGCGTCGCTGCTGCTCGGCGTCTTCGCCGTGGTGATGCTGCCGCGCGAGGAGGAACCGCAAATCAAAGTGCCAATGGTGGACGTGCTGGTGTCCATG
The DNA here is from genome assembly GCA_903944085.1 of uncultured Verrucomicrobia subdivision 3 bacterium. Lineage (GTDB taxonomy): Bacteria > Verrucomicrobiota > Verrucomicrobiia > Limisphaerales > UBA11358 > UBA11358. The sequence continues at coordinate 9,787 of CAJAQO010000304.1, read as the reverse complement.
CCGGGCTTTCACGCGAAAGAAGTCGAGGAGCGCGCCACACGCCCGATGGAAAAACTGCTCTGGGAAATTTCCGGTGTGGAATACATCTATTCGACTTCGAGTGAAGGCCAGTCCACGGTCATCGTGCGGTTCAAGGTCGGTGAAAATATGGAAAGCAGTCTGGTGAAACTGAACCAGAAATTGCAGCAGAATTTCGACAAGATTCCGCACGGTGTTTCCACGCCGCTGATCAAGGCGCGGACGATTGACGACGTGCCGATTCTGGCGCTGACGATTCACAGTCCGCATTACGATCACCTCACGTTGCGGCGGCTGGCCGCGCAGGTGGATGACGCAATCAAGCAAGTGCCATTGGTCGCCGAGACGACGATCATCGGCGGCGCGCAACGGCAGGTGCGCGTGCTGCTCGACCCGGTGCGGCTTGCGGCGCGCAATCTTTCACCCGCCGGTCTGGTGCCGATGTTGCAACAGGCGAACAAGCAGTATTCCGCCGGCAACCTGACGAGCGACAACCATGAAATCATCGTGGAAACTGGCGCGTTTTTGCAAACCGCCGATGATGTGGGCAACGTGGTGGTGGGCGCGTATTCCGGCAAGCCGGTTTATTTGCGCGACGTGGCCGAAATCAAAGACGGTGCGGAAGAACCGAGCCAATATGTGTTCTTCGGTTCAGGTGCGGCGAATAAAGTGTCCGCTGATGAACCGGCCGTGACGATCTCCATCGCCAAGCGGCCCGGTGCGAACGCCATTTCCGTTGCCCGGCAGGTTTTGAAAAAAGTGGACACGCTCAAGGGCCACATCATCCCGGCGGATGTCCAAGTCAGCGTCACGCGCAACTATGGTGTGACAGCAGAGGACAAATCCAACGAATTGCTCTGGCATATGCTCCTTGCGGTGGTGAGCGTGTCGTTTCTCATTTTAATTGTGCTGGGCTGGCGTGAATCCATCATTGTGCTGCTGGCGATTCCCGCGACGCTCGCGTTGACGCTGCTCATTTTTTATCTCTACGGCTTTACCTTGAATCGCATCACGCTGTTCGCGCTGATTTTCTCCATCGGCATCCTTGTGGACGACGCGATTGTCGTGGTGGAAAACATCGTCCGCCATTTTCATCTGCCGGAAAGCAAGGGACGCCGCCGGATGACCGTGGCTATTGAGGCTGTGGGCGAAGTGGGCAACCCGACGATCCTCGCCACGTTCGCGGTGATTGCCGCTGTGCTGCCGATGGCGTTCGTTGGTGGTTTAATGGGGCCATATATGCGCCCGATTCCGATTGGTGCCAGCGCGGCGATGTTCTTCTCGCTGGCAATTTCATTCATCGTCACGCCCTGGGCGGCCATCCGCATTTTGCAATGGCGGAAGAAAATCCATGCGGCTGACAGTCACGCTCCGGCTCACGAATGCGCCAGTGAAAATTTCTTTGGCCGGATATATCGCGGGCTGATGACGCCGCTGATTGCCAGCGCGAAACGGCGTTATCAATTTCTCGGGGTTCTCGTCGTGCTGTTGCTCGTTTCGATGGCGCTGGTCTATGTCGGCTGGGTGAAGGTGAAAATGCTGCCGTTCGACAACAAGAGTGAATTTCAAATCATCCTGAACCTGCCGGAAGGCAGTTCACTGGAACGCACCGCGCAGGCCGCGCGTGAAATTGCCGCCGCTGTCCGCACTGAACCGGAAGTGACGGATTACGAAATTTATGCGGGCGTAGCATCACCAGTTAATTTTAACGGCCTCGTGCGCCACTACTTCATGCGCCGTGGCGCGAAGGTGGCGGATTTGCAAATCAACCTCGTGCCGAAAAACGAACGCCAAGCGCGAAGCCACGACATCGCCAAGCGGGTGCGTCCGCGCATGGCGGAAATCGCCGCGAAATATGGCGCGCGGGTGGCCGTGGCCGAAGTGCCGCCCGGACCGCCGGTGCTGCAAACCTTGGTCGCGGAAATTTACGGACCGACCGAGGAAAACCGTTTGAAGATGGCGCAAAAGGTGATTGATATTTTCCACAGCACGCCCGGCGTCGTGGACACGGATTGGTATATCGAGGCTGACCAGCCGAAAGTTGAGTTCGTCATTGATAAGGAAAAGGCGGCGTTGCACGGCATCAGCGCCGAGACGATTTCGCAGACGCTCAAAATTGCCGTGGGCGGCGAGTCGGTGGATTTGCTGCACGTTTCGCGTGAGAAGGAAGACGTGAACATTGTTTTGCAACTGCCGCTTGCCAGCCGGAGCAACCCGTATGAATTGCTCGCATTGCGCGTGCGATCCGGCGACGCCAACGCCCTGCCCGAGCCTGGCTTTATTGCAAACGGTGGCCAACCGCCAGGTTCGCCGCTCGTGCCGTTGCGTGAGTTGGTGACGGTGAAACAGACCATCACCGATAAGAGCATTTATCACAAAAACCTCATGCCGGTCACCTACGTCATCGGCGATGTGGCGGGCGTGGTGGAAAGCCCGGTGTATGCCATTCTGAAAATGAATGAGGCTTTGGAAAAGCTGGACACGAAGCAATTTGGTGGCGACGGCTTACCGCTGAAAATTTATAATGCGGTCCTGCCATTCTCCGACCAACAGCCGTCAATGAAATGGGATGGCGAATGGCATATCACCATTGAAGTGTTCCGCGATCTTGGCGTTGCCTTCGCCGCCGTGCTGGTGCTGATTTACGTTTTAATGGTTGGCTGGTTCAAGTCGTTCCTCACCCCAATGATTGTTATGGTGGTGATTCCATTTTCACTCATCGGCGTGTTGCCGGCGCACGGAATTTTGCACGCGTTTTTCACCGCCACTTCGATGATCGGATTCATGGCGGGCGCGGGCATTGTCGTTCGCAATTCCATCATCCTTGTGGACTTTATTGAGATGCGGCTGGCCGGAGGTCATCCGCTCGCCGAAGCGGTGGTCGAAGCGGGCATGATCCGTTTTCGTCCCATAATGTTAACGGCGCTGGCGGTGGTGGCGGGTGCCACCGTGATTCTGAGCGACCCAATTTTCCAGGGACTGGCCATTGCGCTGATGGCCGGGAGTTTAATTTCCATGTTCACCGCACCGGTGCTGGTGCCGCTGCTGTATTTCATGGCGAACAATCGCAAGAAGGAATCATGAACACCCCACTGCACCGCCTGCATGGACGCCTGCGACAACGTGATGAACAAGATCTATGCGGCGGCGCGGACTTATCCGGTATGCCTCGCTAAATGGAATTGAACATGGGGAACATCTGCGGCCCACCCCGCGCCTCATCGGCTACTGCGTCGTGCTGACGGTGCTGGCCAGTTTGTTGGCGGTGATGATCTTCACCCGCACGGATGTCGAGGCCACGCTGTTGCATGCGCCTGGCGCTATGTTTCAAAAAATGCCCGACGGTCATTTCAGCAATCTCTATACTCTCCGCATCACCAACAAGACCGCGCGTGAAATGCCGGTTGAGTAGCGATTGGAAAAGCCCGCTGGCTCGCTGCAAATCATGGGTGGCAGCCTCGTCGTTCCGCCGCAAAAACAGTCTGCAAATTCCGTCCTCGTTGAACTCGATCCCGCCACCATGCAATCAGGCAATACGCCGGTGATTCTTGGTGTATATCAAAACGGGAAGAAATTGCAGACACTCAAAACGGCCTTCATTGGCCCGCGTAATTGAGTTATCGTTTGAGACAATGGGATAGCCACGATCATCTCCAGTGGATGGGACAGAGCCCCTAAGCGCCGGTCTGAAAATTCACACGGGATTGAATCATTCTCGTCGTCATCCTCATCCTCATTCTCCAAAAACCTGCCAAAACTGACGATGAGGATGAGCCTGAGGATGAGCCTGAGGATGAGCCTGAAAAGCCCAGTTCCGATTTTCAGACCGGCTCTAACAAAAAGGTATAACGAGAAACCAGCGGCGCTGGTGATTTCCTAATCTTGACCGCGAGGTAACAGGTGATCAGAATCGCAAATGGGATTATTCATGATTACAAGTTATTGCCAGCCTTCCAGCCAATAATTAAGCCATCTGGCAGACGCACGGTGTTTGTTTGGTTGAACTTCGATTCATCCGGCCAGAAACCACCACCTTCGAGGTGTAAGACGGTGCTTTGCCGCGCTGCGATTATTACCGGAACTGTCACCACGCCATAACCATTGGCACGCGCTTTAACAGTATATTTCCCCGGTGGCAGGTCCACCTGAGCAGGGTCTTGAAGAATGGTTCCCGAATTGTTGTGGACGCGTTGCAGCAGTCGCCCGTCGGTCGCAAATATTTCATAGTCGGAATATTCATGTCCATACGGGTCGCGTGCATTGAAATCAGCGTTTCTCCGGAACGCGGAATAAACCAGCAGAATGCCGTGGGTTGAATGCGAACTCATCGTCGTCGGGTCAGACGCTGGCGGCCCCACCGTGTCGAGAACCAGTTTGTCGTAGTTGCTGGTTGCGCAACCTGTCAAAAAAGTGCCTGCTGAAATTACAATCAAATTGATTAGCGCTTTCATAATTCAAATCCTTTTACCACAGGTTTATCCGCCACCAAAGTTTCTGAATGAATTTTAATCTGCCGTTCAGGCCGTCTTAATGCAGGGATTGCCGGCTCAAATGCCGGAAATAAGCGAACAAATGCATTGTTTTTATGCGCGCAATACGAGTTCCAGTCGGTATCGCGTCTTCATCCCATTTAGTCCCAAGTTCGTTCAGCCAGGGCAATGATTGCTCAACTCACCGCAATCAATGAAACCCGTTCATCCCGTTCGTCCCGTTCGTCCCGAACCACTCCAGTTGCGTGCGGATCCAGCACCGGCTTGCCGTCCACCAAAAACTGGTATTGATGATGGCCATGAGTCAGTTCCACATGAGCCAGCCACCAGCCATCCCCCGACCTTTCCATCGGGAAGGGACGCCAATGGTTGAAATCGCCCACCAGTTCAACCGCTTTGGCGTGCGGCGCGGCGCAATAAAAATTGACCGGCTTGTGTGAGTTGTGAGCCGAATAACTTGAGGCATCGGGATTATGTTGTTGGGTTGTGTTCATAAAATACAATTTTTCATTCGTGTTTTCTTTCCAGTGATGACTTGTTCTCATTTTGTCTCCTTTTACTGTTTTCTATGGAAATTCATGTTTTCTTTTGCCGGGATAAATGAGGCTGGCGGTGGATTGCCGGTCAGCGACGCGCCAGTCTTTGTTTGCGTCTCGTTTGAAACCGGCTGCGCCGGATGGCGCTGCGTTCGTGCTTTTACAAACTCCGCCAGCACTTCATCTTCAGCCTTGAGCCAGTCGTTAAGTGCGTTTTTCAAAGCGCAACCTTTCGCAAACCAGAAACAGTGCGCTCGTTCCTCAATTTCCCGTTGCACCCGGAGGTGTTCTTCAAAACTAAATTCATTTTGCGCCCGAACCGCCGCCATCGGCTGGCCGGAATGAGGAGGTTGCTGGCGGTTGGCTGCCGCTTGAAACTGCACGGCTGGACGCGACTTGTCGCCAGCACGAGAGATGATTTTAGATTGCGTCTTCATGGCCGGACCTCCACGACCGAGTTGAGCGAGCCGTAAATGTTGGAAACATTTTCGCCGGCATCGGGATCGTGCAACCATTTCCCGTCCACAACGAACTTGTATTCGTGCCGGCCGGGTGGCAGCAGCAGCCGTTTTTCCCACAGCCCCGCATCCGGGTTGCCGATCATGCGCAGGCAGGCCGGATGCCAGTCATTGAAACCACCGCAGACATAGACGTGCTCGGCTCCGTTGCATTCCAAAACGAAGTCAACCTCGCGACATTGCTGTTCCGCAGCGGGCGCTTTCATTTCCGTTTTGCTTTCCCGACGCTGTTGATTTTTCGCTTTGGGCATAAACAATTTTTGTTTTGGTCCGGGAGGATTTACTACTGGCGGGACCGCTCGCCACTCCCGGCAGTTATCCGTCCGAGTTAATTGACCACCTGAAGATTAAGGCTGCATGAAAACAGCATTAAAATTCAGCGCGCCGGGGCACCGGGTTTGGCGTCTGCATTGGATTTGACGGCCATTGCCTTTTGCGTTATGCCATCCGCCTTATGCAGAAGGGAAACCTGCGGCTATTCTGCGCCCTGGCTGAGACGCGAAGTTTCACCCGGGCGGCGGATCTGAACTATGTCACCCAGTCGGCCATCACCCAGATGCTCCACGCCCTGGAGCGGGACGCCGGGCAGCCGCTCGCCACCCGCCGGCCGTTTAAGCTGACCCTGGCCGGACACTATTACCACCAATACAGCCGGGAGATTCTCCGGCTCTTTGCCCGGCTGGAGCAGGCGCTCCAGTCCCCCCGGGAGGCCGCCACCGGCACCATCGAACTGGCCGCCTGCCACAGCATCGGCCTGCACCAGTTGCCGCCCGTGCTGACCCGGTTTCAACGCGCCCATCCCCGGGTCGAAATCCGCGTCCGCTACGGCTTCATTGACCGCGTGCATGAGCAGGTGCTGGCCAACGCGGTGGATCTCGGTCTGGTCTGCTATCCCCGCCGCCGGCGCGGGCTGGCCGTGGACCCTTTCCGCCACGAACGGCTGGTGCTCGTCTGCCCGCCGCAGCATGAACTGGCCACCCGGCCCGCCGTCGCCATCGCCGATTTGAAAGGCCAGCGGCTGGTGGCCTGGAATGAGGTTCGCTGGTCGCCCTTTTTGAAAAACGTCCCCGGCTGGCAGCGCCACCTGTTTGAACCCCGGCACGAGTTCGACCAGGTGGAACTGGTCAAATGCGCGGTGGAGCAGGGCGAGGGCATGGCGATTTTGCCGGAGGCGCTGGTGCGGGCGGAAGTGGCCGCCCAACGGCTGGTGGCGGTGCCGTTTGCGGCCGGCGGCCCCACCGAACCGCTGGCCGTCATTTACCGGCAAAAGAAACGGCTGACGCCCGCGATGAGCAATTTTATCCAAGCCTTGAAACAGCCCGCAGCGGGGTAAAATGGAAAGGACTTTGCCGGCACCCCACCAAGCCGCTCCTAACCACGCCATTTCTGCCGCCTAATTCATCCGGCCACCCGCTCCGCCGGCTTGTTTATCCCAGCCGTTTATGGCATAACGCCAGCATGAATCAAGACGCCTTCATTGCCTGGGCTTTGGACGCTGCACGCACCGTGGAGGAGCGCTACACCGTCGAGCTGCTCGTGGAAGAAATGATCGGCCGCTGGCACGTCGTGCATAAGACCGGCATCTACGAAGATTGGCGGGTCCGGCACGAGCGCAACCGGCAGCGTCAGTTCAACCCCGCTTATGTGCCGGGCTATTCCGAGGCCGACCTGCGCCATGCGGTCGAGGTCTGGCCGGAACGAAAAAACTGGTGGCTCTCGGCACCCTACCAGACCCGTCCCATCCGCGACCTCGCGGCGCTGCGGTTCTTCACGCACCTGGAGGAAATCAAAATCGGCGGCAGCGAAATCGCCGACGTCAGCCCGCTCGTGGACCTGCCCAACCTCCGCGTGCTGGAATTTAACAGCAGCACCTGCGGGGACTTCCGGCCGCTCGCCCGGGCCACGCAATTGCGTTCGCTCTCGCTCGGCCTGCAGGTGCACTGGCCGGAGCTGGCCGGACTGGAAAAATTAGAGCAGTTGGAAACGCTCGTTTTGAGCGGCAACCTGATCGCCCTGGCGCCCGGCCTGGTGTGGCCGCGCGTCCGGCGCGGCACGTTGAACTGCGCGCCGCTGGCCGTCCGTTCCGTGCGCGACCTCCCGCGTTTTCCAGCCTGCGAATTTCTCCAGCTCGGCGGCGTGGAACAGTTGGACGGCATTGAGGCTTTTCCCCGGCTGCGCAACCTGACCCTGACCGGCGTGGTGCGCGATTTTGCGCCGCTGACGGTGCTGGACCGGTTGACCTGTTTCAACCACAGCGGCGCGCTGCCGCTGGACGTGACGCCGCTCACCCGGCTGCCCCGGCTCCATTTTGCCGCCTTCACCACGCAGCACACCTACCACCTGGACACGGCCCGGCCCCGCGACTACATGCCGCTGCTGGATGCGCCGCAGTTGCGCGAACTCCACGTCACCGGCTGCCCGCCCGTGGACGCCGAAGTGGCCAACCTGAACCGCCTGTTTCCCCGCTGGGATGATTTATTCCTGCGCCCGGAGCCGCGTCCGCTGCCGCCGCTCGAATTCATTGTGGCACCGCACCTGAAACATCCGCGCGGTCCCGAGGTAGCGCTGGAGCCGGAGGACAATGGTCTGGCCGACGAGGGTTTGCGCGCCTGCGAAGGCCGCTGGGTCGCCCGGTTCATGGAACGCCACGTCACCGCCAAGCTCGGCAACCAGCCCGAATGGGGCACCGTCACCGCCGATGGCAAGGGCCGCACTTTTTTTGCCACCATCACCTGTTATACGCTGGTTGAAAAATTTCCGCTCATCATTGACGGCCTGCGCGAGGCCGCCGCCCGCCTGCGGCCGGATTATGTCGGGAGCTACATGATCGCCCTCAAGGCGCCGCAAATCGAGCCGACCCCGGCGCAGGTCGAGCTGGAAAAACAGTTCCGGGAACAGATGGACAAAGAGGAGTTCGAACACTACCAGCGGGAGCATCGGGAATACCTCGAACGCCTTTACCGCCTGGACTTGAAGAAACAAGCCGGCGAAAAGATCAAACCTGAGGACTTCGCCGTGCCGCCAGCCGAGCCGTTCTCGCCGCCGCCGTGGGAATGTGAGGATGAGGAAGATGACGACAGCAACGACGGTGAAGGCGGCGTGGCCGTGAAGGAAAAGCCCGATCCCCCGCCATCCTTTTTGGATGACGAACATCCCTTGGCGGACAAATACCGGATCATCGGCTGCGTCAACCTCGCGGAAGTCTGGGCCATCAGCCACGCGCGCGACCTGGCCGTTTATCTGCTGGGCCGCCAGCCCGACCGCGAAATTCCCGAAGAGCCGAAGTGAGGTGAAGCCGGTATCCTGCCGGCTGACGCCCGCCATGAAAAATTTCATCGCCGCCCTAAAGCAGCCGGAGCCGGAGGAAACGGTTTGGCCACAGATGGGCACAGATCAACCCAGATTAAAAAACGCTTAACGCGTAACGGAAAACACGCGAACGCTTCTCCCTCGCCTCGCAGTCCTTCGCCCGTGGGAACGGGAGAAGGTGGTCGCAGACCGGATGAGGGTTGTGAGGTTCAAAACAAATTCTGTGCAGCGCGATGGCATCCGTCTCCAGCAGGCCGGAAAGAAAATTTGACCAATCGTCACCCCGCGCGCCGCGATGATGACCGCCCGGATGAGGTGAATCGCGAACCACGCCAAACACGCGAACGCAAATTCAAATACGCTGAAGGCGTAACGGAAATTAGCCCAGGGTTGGAGCAAAGTGACTACCCTGGGTAATGCGCAAAAAATAATCCACCCTGAAGGGGTGGCGGAAATTTTATCTCGCCGCCGCAAGGTTCGGACGCGGATTCCAAACAAAACTAAAATGGTGGCTGACCGCAAGGTCTGGCCGGGCGCAAGGACCGGGGCAAAAGGCCAACGGCCAACGCATGGCCGGGCCGGGGCCGGATTTTTAACCACGAAACACACAAAACACACGAAAGGGAATCCACCGCAAAGCCCGTAGGGCTGTCATATTTGTAGATTACAATTTCAAAACGAATCCAGCTCCGTTCAGGAGCGACATCAGCGGGAATGTGGACGGAATATGCCGCCCCGACGGGGCTGGAAATCGTTTTGGTTTGGGGTTCTACAAAGATGCCGCGCCTGACGGCGCTGGGGAACGCCACGAAAATAGCCCAGCCATTTATGGCTGGGTCATTGTTCAACCCAATCAAGTAAGTCCCGGCAGGGACGAAAGAATGCCCGGTATTGGCGAAAGATTCTGCCGTCCCTG
>CAJAQO010000303.1 GCA_903944085.1 uncultured Verrucomicrobia subdivision 3 bacterium | reverse complement strand
GGGCGGCATTATTTCACTTGGCACGTTCCCGGTGGTTAAATACTCCGGCGCGCTTGCCGGTTCAGGCGTGTTCGCCACGAATGTTCTCGGCCCGCAAGGCATGGTCGCGACGCTCTCGAACAATGTCGCGAGCGGCACGCTTTACGTCACCGTCGCGGCCACCGCAGGCCTGGTTTGGACGGGCACCAATACTGGCACGGGTTTGGTCAATCTGTGGAACGCAGGCGTCACGAACTGGCTTGCGGCTGGAGTCGCGGCGGCTTACACGGAACCCACGGCACCCGGCGACGCCGTGCTGTTCAATGACCTTGGCAGCGGCACGGTGGTGGACAGCAACACCGTCAGCCCGGCCAACGTGGTCATCAGCAATAACGCAGTCAGCTACACTTTCCAAGGCCCCGGTCACATTGCGGGCACGACGGGTCTGACGAAACTGGGTTCCGGAACCGCCACGATTAATTTGACCGGCAACACTTACACCGGGAACACCGTCATCAGCGGAGGAACGCTCCAAATCGGCAGCGTCACGGCCATTCCCAGCGGGATCGGTGCCGGCAACGTCGCGGTGAATGCCGCCGGCACGCTTGACCTGAACGGACTTTCGCCGACGATCAACGGCTTGTCCGGCAGCGGCACCATCAACAATTCGAGCGCGACCGCGTCGGTTTTGACGTTGGGCAGCAACGCCCCGAGCATCAATTGGGCGGGCACGATTAACAACACGGGCAGCGCCGGCAATTCCATCATCAAGATCGGCACCAATTCAATGGTTGTGACCGGCCCCAATTATCTTGCGAGCACGGCGGCCAGCGAGATCAACGGCGGCGCGCTGCTCATCACCAACGGCGGTGCGTTGTATATGACCGGCGGCGCGGAATTCTGGGTCATGCAAAATGCCGGCACGGCGAGCGTCACGGTGGACGGCGGCGCGCTCGTCACTTCGAATAACTGGCTGGTGGTCGGGCGCAACAACGTGGCGGCAATCGGCACGCTGACCGTCAATCACGGCCTGGTGCAAAAAGCGGGTGCCAACAACATCGTGGTTGGTTCGCTCGGTGCGAACGGCACCCTGACGGTCAACGGTGGCCAAGTGCTTAACAACGGCAACTTGTGGCTCGGGGAAAATACCGGCGCCAACGCCGTCTTGAATCTAAACGGCGGCCTGGTTCAAGCCACGCAGGTGCGGATCAACGGCACCACGCCGGCTTCTTCAATCGCCAACTTTAACGGCGGCACGCTGCAGGCCACGGCGGGCAACACCAACTTCTTTGTCGGCGTCACGGTCAACGTCCTGGCTGGCGGATTCATATTTGATGACGGTGGGTTTGCGCTTACCAACGCAACTCAACCTTGGCTGGATGGTGACGGTCTCGGCGGCGGCCTCATCAAGAAGGGTGCAGGAACACTCTACCTCGACACCGCTAATACCTACACCGGCACGACGCTCGTGACCAACGGCACCCTTGCGGGCATCGGCAGCGTCATCGGCCCGATGGTGGTGTCACCAGCGGGTATTCTCGGCGCGGGCGATGCGGGCGGAGTCGGCTCGTTCACGGTCAACAACAACTTGACCCTGCAAGGCAACGCCGCTCTGCGCATCAACAAGACCGGCGGCACGCCGGCGCAGGACAACGTCATCGTCACCGGCAACATCAATTACGGCGGCGTGTTGACGGTCACCAACATCACAGCCGACGCCACCCCGCTCACCACCAGTGACACGTTCCAATTATTCAGTGTTACCGGTTCAAAGTCCGGCAACTTCACCGGCATCGTCGGTTCGCCAGGACCCGGTTTGGCTTTTAACTTCACGCCCGCCAGCGGCGTTTTAAGCATCGTTACCGGCATCGCCAGCAATCCGACGAACATCACCGCCAGTGTCACCGGCAGCACGCTCACGCTCACCTGGCCGGCGGATCACATCGGCTGGATTCTCCAGGCGCAGACCAACGCCTTGAGCACCGGACTCACCGCGCCAGCCGGCACCTGGTTTGACGTGGCTGGCAGCGGTGCCGCCACAAGTGCGGTAATCACCATTAATCCGGCGGAGCCGACGGTCTTCTACCGGCTGCGTCATCCGTAAATCGGCTGGTCAATTGAAGATTCCCGCGGGGCGGCGAAAATATTCGCCGCCCCGTTTTAATTTTTATTTGAAACCGCGTCCTTGGCCGCTTGGGCGACGCGAGATTTGCGGGTGTCCGCGCCTTGGCCTCAAAAACTTTTCAGCGTGTCGAGCACGACTTTGATGCGCGGCACTTCGTGGGTGCGGAACAAATCTGTTTTGCCCAGCGCGGCCAGCACCGCGAAGAACGATTCAGCGCAGCGCACTTCCTCGCCAAAAAATTCAAACGCGTGCGGCAGCGCGTGGCAGATCGGGAAACCCAGTTCGCGCAACCGGAACGTGTTCAGGAAAATGTTCATCTGGTGCCGCACGCGCACGGCGCTGTCCTGCAAATTGCGGTAATAAAAGCCCAGACCCGGATCGAGAAAGATTTTTTCCACGCCATTGCGTTGCGCAATTTCAATCTGCCGCGCAAAAAAATCCCGCAGCATCGGCACCGGGTCGCCGCACAAATCGAAGTCGCCGACTTCACGGACATTTTTCCCGGCGACGTAACAGATGATGACGGCGGCATCGTGAGCGGCGACCAGCTTGAAGATTTCTTTGGAGCCGGCGGTGCCGGTGAGATTCAGAATGTTCGCGCCGGCGGCCAAACTCGCGCGGGTGACGGCGGGCGAATACGTTTCGACCGAAACCAGGATTTTTTCCGCACGCAATTCTTGGATGACGGGAATCAATTTTGATTTCTGGGCCGCGCCGCTCGCGCGGGCGGCGTGCGCGAGCGTGGATTCCGCGCCGACATCAATGATCTGCGCGCCCTGCGCCGCCAGCACCCGGCCGCGCTGAATCGCAGATTCCGCCGATAAACAAACGCTTTCACGATACCACGAATCGGCGGACAAATTGACGACGCCCATGATGGCGGGCTGCGAATTGAAGTTGAATTTCCGGCCGCCGATGGAAAATTCCCGCACGCGCGCCGCCGCGGCGGCGCGGTTTTGCTCCAGCAGACCGGCGAGTTGTTCGAGCGACAGCATGGCGGAAGCGTAAGCAGGAATCAAAATTTCGCAAACAGATTGGCGGCGAAAAATGTTTTGAACCGGCGGCGCGCGGCAGTAGATTTACCGGCATGGATTCATCCTGTTGCGCCAAAAATCTGCTAGCCGTGGCCGTGGCCGCGAATTTTTTGTTGGTCGCCGGCTGCGAAAATCCGGGGGCAATGAACGAGTCCTCGGCAAATGTGAAGCACATCACGCAGGGCGAGTTTGCCGACGAAGTCACGCGCTACGCCCAGCCGGTGGTCGTGGATTTTTATGCGACGTGGTGCGGTCCGTGCCGCCAACTTTCGCCGCTGCTGGATCGGGTGGCCGGTGGGTTCGCCGGCAAAATTAAATTCGTCAAGGTCAACGTGGATGAATCGCCGGGGCTGGCGCAGAATTTTCAGGTGCAGGCCATTCCCACGGTGCTGCTGTTCAAGGACGGGAAACTGGCGGATCGCCTCACCGGCGTGCCAGCGGAAGCGGATTTGCAAAGCAAACTCGCCGCGCTGGTTGCCGGCAAGTGATTCACCGGCGGCGCAGAAAAACTTCCGCGAGCGGGCCTTTTTCCGAGGTGATCATCGTGCCGGGTGAAATGTTGTGGCGCGTGAACCAGCCTTCCTTGGTTTCCAAAACGAACTGGATGTCATCGCGTCCGGCCACCACGGCATTGGTGTCGTTTTGTTCGAGGTGATGAATTTCCTGGATGACGCCGTCGGGCGTGATGTAGGCGGCGGAAATGGATTCGGGACAATTTTTCATCCAGAAGCTCGCGCGTTGCGGCACGGGCAGCGTGAAGAGCATCGCGTCGGTCTCCTGAATGTTCGTGCGAAACATCATGCCGGTCATTTCCTGCTCCTCGGTCAGCGCCAACTCGGCGTCGAGCGTTTCCGCGCCGAGATACATTTTCATCGTGCGCAGCTTGGGCTGCGCGTGATCCGGCAACCGGCTGTCATTCGAAACCGCCGCCGGCGCGGGCGGAGTGGATTCGCGGCAGCCGGCAAAACCGGTGGCGGCGAGCAGCAGAATCAGCAAATGGATTTGTTTCACGCCGTTAATCTGCCGGATGCGTCGCCGGTTTTCAATCCAAGTTCAAGCGGGCACCGCAAACCGCCGACAACAAATCGCAAGTCACCGGCAGCGGCGTTGGCACCGAGCCGGTAAAATTGCCGGGCATGAAAACTCAAAAGTTTCCCGCCCGGCGGCGTCAACCGCCGCGCGCGGAGGGTTTGACTTGCATGTGGGAAAGCTTATTTTGTCATTGTTGTGACAACTATTGAACAGCCTGTCGCCACCGTGCGGCTCGACGAACTGCCGCCACGCGTCTGCGCGGTCGTCCGCAGCGTCGAGACTGCCGACGAGGACACCAACCGCCTGAAGACGCTCGGCGTCTGCGTGGGCCGGCGCGTGGAACTGGTCCGCGCGGGCAATCCGCTCATCCTGAAAATTTTCGGTTCGCGGCTCGGCTTGTCCGCTGAACTGGCCGCGCGCGTGCGCGTGGAAATCTGCCAGCCCGGCCATTGCGCCCTGCGCGAAAACGAAGGCGCATGAGCGCATCCTCCGAAACTCCGGCGACTTCCACCGAAGCGTCGCCTCATCACCGCGCGTTCACGCTCGCGCTGGTGGGCAATCCCAACGCCGGCAAAACCACCTTGTTCAACGCGCTCACCGGCCTGCGCGCCAAGACCGCGAATTTTCCCGGCACCACCGTCGAGCGCAAAGTCGGCCGGCTGCATCTCGACCGCAAACAGATTGTCGTCGTGGATTTGCCGGGCCTTTACAGCCTGGACAGCAAATCGCCGGATGAAAAACTCGCGGCGGATGCGTTGCAGGGAAAATTGGAACACACCGCGCCCGATGCCGCGCTGGTCGTGGTGGACGCGACGAATCTTGAACGGAATCTTTTTCTGGCCAGCCAGGTTTTGGAACTGAAATGTCCGGTGGTTGTGGCGCTGAACATGATGGACATGGCGCGGCGCGACGGCATCCGCATTGACGTGGCGAAATTGCGCGACGAGCTCGGCTGCGTCGTGGTGCCGGTTTCCGCGCGCAACGGCGAAGGTGTTGACGAATTAAAAAAAGAGCTGAACCGCCTGGTCAATGGCGCGATGCCCGAGGCGGTGGATCACGTTGATCCGCACTGCGCGGGCTGCACTGGCTGCACGTTTCAGGCGCGCTATGAATGGACAGAGCAAATTTCCACGCGGGTCATGGACGCCGCCATCGTCGAACGCTCAAAATGGACGGACAAGCTGGACGACTATTTCACGCATCCGGTCATCGGCGTGGTGGTGTTTCACGTCGTGATGCTGGCTTTGTTTGCGCTGATTTTTTGGGCCGCGCAAATTCCGATGGAGCTGATTGACCATTTGTTTGCCGGCATCAAATCATGGACAAGTGCAATTTTGCCGGCGGGCGATTTGCAAAGCCTCGTGTCCGACGGCGTGGTCGGCGGCGTTGGCGGCATCCTGATTTTTCTGCCGCAAATCTGCATTTTGTTTTTCGCACTGTCGCTGCTGGAAGATACCGGCTACCTGTCGCGTGCGGCGTTTGTGATGGACAAAATCATGCGCAAGCTCGGTCTGCCGGGCAAAGCCTTCGTGCCGCTGCTGTCGGCGCACGCCTGTGCGATTCCGGCAATTATGTCCACGCGCGTCATCGAAAATCCGCGCGACCGGCTGGTCACGATTCTCGTGACGCCGCTGATGGCCTGCTCCGCGCGAATTCCCGTTTACGCGATGGTCACGGCGCTTTTGTTTCCGCATTCGCCGCTGAAGGCCGCGCTGGTTTTCACCGCCGCTTATGCGACGGGCGTCGTGGCGGCGCTCGGCATGGCCATGATTTTTCGCCGGACGATTTTGCCGGGCGAAAGCAAGCCGCTGATGATCGAACTGCCGCCTTACCGCGTGCCGGGTTTGCGCACCGCATTACTGCACACGTTCGACCGCGCAAAAATTTTCGTAAAACAGGCGGGCACGATCATTCTCGCGATCTCGCTGGTTTTGTGGGCGCTGTCGTATTATCCGAAATCCAGTCCGCCCGCCGCCGCCGCGGCCATGACCGCGCAAGCCGATCAAATTGAAAAAGCCGGCGACGTAACAAAAGCCGTTGAACTGCGCGCTGCCGCCGACCATCTGACGGCGCAACATTCATTGCAAAATTCTTTTGCCGGAAAAGTCGGCCACGTCATCGAACCGGTCATCGCGCCGCTCGGCTACGACTGGCAGATTGGCATCGGCATCATCAGCTCGTTCGCCGCGCGCGAAGTGATTGTTTCGACGCTGGCGATTGTTTATGGCGTTGGCAAGGACGCGGCGGACAACAATCAGTCGTCGCTTTACAGCACGCTGCGGCAGGCCAAGCGCACGGACGGCACGCCGATTTTCAACACAGCCACGTGCGCGAGCCTGCTGGTATTTTACATTTTGGCCGCGCAATGTTTGTCCACCACCGCCGTCGTGCGGCGCGAGACGAACAGTTGGAAATGGCCGCTGTTTCAAATCGCCTACATGACCGGGCTGGCCTACTTCGCAGCATTGGTTGTTTATCAGGTGCTGCGGCATTTCGGCCCCGCCTGAGCCCCGCCGGAAACTGCAAAGAATTGATTGAAACCCGGCGGCAACCTCGGCCATCATGGCGGCACCTTATGAAAAAAATCCATTTGCTTGCGCTCGCCTGCACATTCGTTGCCGCCTTCCGGCTCGTCGCCGCCGATGACGCGAAAATCAACACGCTCACCGAGGCCGAAAAAGCCGACGGCTGGAAGCTATTGTTCGACGGCGAAAGCTTTGCCGGTTGGCACAATTTCAAACACGATGGCGTGCGCGCCGGCTGGCAGGTGAAGGACGGCGCGCTCGTCTGCGCCGATCCGCACAACGCCGGCGACATCGTGACCACGGACGAATACGGCTGGTTCGAGTTGCAGCTCGATTACAACATTTCCGAAGCCGGCAACAGCGGCATCATGTATCACGTCACGAACGATGGCGGCGCGGTGTGGGCGACCGGCCCGGAATTTCAATTGGAGGACAATGTCAAAGCCGCTGACCCGGTTCGTTGCGGCTGGCTCTACGCGTTGTATCAGCCGCCGATTGATCCGGCCACCGGCAAGACGCTCGACGCCACCAAGCCGGTCGGCCAATGGAATCATGTTCGCCTCGTCATCAGCCATGATAAATGCGTGCATGAAATCAACGGCGTGAAATATTTTGAATATGTCCTGGGCAGCGACGATTTCAACGCGCGCGTCGCGAAAAGCAAATTCAGCAAGATGCCATTTTTCGCCAAGGCCGGCAGCGGATTCATCGCGCTGCAAGGCGACCACGGCTCGGTTTCCTTCCGGAACATCAAAGTCCGCCCGATCCCGGTCTTTTAGAAATTTGGCCGGTCACGGTTGACGATTGAGCGAAACTGGACGTTACTAACGTGCCGGTTGAAAGCCGTTGCCTGAATCATGGGAAGCAATCTGCTGACACAAAATCCGTTCGCCGTGCTGACGTTCATCGCCGCGCCGGCGCTGCTCACGAACGCCTCGTGTCTGCTGGCGTTGAGCACCATCAACCGGCTGTTGCGCACACGCGACTCCATGCGCGAACTGCTCAAGGAATCCGAAAGCACGACGCATCCAGCGCGGCCCAATTTCATCGAGCACGTGAACCGCGTGGAACAGCAGGCCATGTTGCTGCTGGGCGCGTTGCGCTGGGTTTACACCGCGCTCGGCTCATTTGCCGCCGCGACGCTGGTGACGCTGCTCGGCGCAGTGACGGGAGAAATCGGCAGCGAACTTGCCACGCGCGTCGTGACCATCGCGGGGCTGCTGCTGGGCGTGCTCGGCGTGGCAGGCCTGATTGGCGGCTGCCTGAATTTGCTGCACGCCACGCAGCTTTCGTTGCTGAACATTCATGGCGAGGCCGAGTTTATTCGCGCACGGCAGGCACTGAAAAAAACTGCGGGAGATAAAAGCGCGCCCTAGCTGGTCGCCAGTCGGAATCGAAAATCACTTGCTGCCGGGCTTGACCGCCGGAGTCTTGGCCAAATCCGGCGGCAATTTGTCCGCCTCAAACGCTTCAACTTTCAGCGCAATCAAACTTTGGAACGGCACGCCGAAATTCACCGTGCCGTTGGATCGATCCACGATGGTCGCCACGGCAGCAACATTCCCGGCGTGTGCGCGGACGATGTCCAAAGTCTCCTGCACGCGGCCGCCTTTCGTGACAACATCCTCGACGACCAGAATTTTTTCGCCGGCCGCAATCTTGAAGCCGCGCCGCAAAACGAGTTTGCCCTCCTCTTTTTCCACAAAAATAAATCGCACGCCGAGCTGCCGCGCGACTTCCTGGCCGATGACGAGCCCGCCCATCGCCGGCGCGACGACGGTTACCGCGCCGAGCGGTTTCACCTTCGCCGCCAGCGCCGCGCCGAGTTTTTCGACGGCCGGCATTTGCTGGAGCGCGAGCGCGCATTGGAAAAATTGCCGGCTGTGCAAACCGCTGCGCAAAATAAAATGGCCTTCGAGCAGCGCGCCCGTATCGCGGAAAACCTGGAGAACTTGATCTTGTGTCATCGCCGTAGTTTCAAGTTTTCAGTTTTCAGTTTCAAGTTAATCCGCCGAGCGCGCCGATTTTTGCAGAGGCAAAATGCAGCCAGCGGTTTCTTAAAATCTGTGCAATCTGCGAAATCTGCGGATAAACTTCGTGCGTGCCGAAGTGGATCAAATTTGTCATCGCCATCCTGCTGCTGCCGGTTTGCGCCGGGGCGGCGAAAGCGCTGTGGATGGTCGTGCAGCGCTGCGGCAGCGCCGACACGACTTGGGTGCCGCTGCTCGCCGGTGCCGCGTGCTGGATCGTGATTTTTCTGCTGCTGCCCAAGCCGATGTGGCTTTACGTTCTCGGCCACGAATTGACCCACGCGCTGTGGACTTGGCTGTTCGGCGGCGAGGTTAAAAAAATAAAAATCACCTCGTCGGGCGGCCACGTCGTCATCTCCAAAACAAATTTTCTCATCGCGCTGGCACCGTATTTTTTCCCGCTCTACGCCGTTCTCGTCGTTGGCGTGTTCGCGCTCGGCCATTTCATCTGGCACTGGCCGCTGGTCTGGTTTCATTTGCTCGTCGGCGCGGCGTATGCTTTTCATGTCACGCTGACGTGCCACGCCTTGCAGACACAACAGTCAGATATCACCTCGCAAGGCTATTTGTTTTCCGCCGTGGTGATTTTTCTCGGCAACATTTGTGTGCTCCTGTTTGGGATTCCTCTACTCACGGCGCGCGTCGGCTTGTTGAATTCGCTCGGCTGGTGGTTCGAAAGCACGGGCATGATTTTCCACTGGCTGCAACGAGTGATTTGAAGTTGTCAAAAAATGTCAGCAATTCAGTCTTGAAATGATACCACCTTTGGATTCATCCTCACGGCAGTTATGGATTTAGCCGACATCTTGGGACGCGACCAAATCGTGCCCGAACTCAAAGCGACGAACCGCTGGGAAGCGATTGACGAACTCATCGGGAATCTTGTCGCCACCGGCAAGATTCAGGCCGCCGACCGCGACGCCGTGACCGCCGCCGTGAAGAAGCGCGAAACCTCAATGTCCACGGGCATCGGCTTCGGCATCGGTATTCCGCACGCCTCGACGGATTTGATTTTTGAAGTGGTTGGCGCGCTCGGCCGCTCCGCCAAAGGTGTCAACTTCGATGCGCTCGACAACCAGCCGGTGAAGCTCGTCATGCTGTTTCTCGTGCCGCAGGGACAATTTCAAAAACATCTCCACACGCTCGCCAACATCGCGAAACTTTTGCACAAGGCTGATTTCCGCGAAGCCCTTGAAAAATCTCCGGACGCCGACGCCATGCTCGCCGTCATCCGCGAACACGGGAAAAAGTAATTTCTTCCTGGCTTTAGATGGTTTGGAAAATCTGTGTTTCATCTGTGGCCATCTGTGGCTAAAGTTTCCGGGTGTTGCCACACAAACAAATTGAGCTGAAGCTCCAAGCCGCCGTCCGTGAAATTTTGCCGGACGCCGATGTCTCCGCCGTGCTCGTCCGCCCGTGCGAGCCGAA
Source organism: uncultured Verrucomicrobia subdivision 3 bacterium (assembly GCA_903944085.1). Classification (GTDB taxonomy): domain Bacteria; phylum Verrucomicrobiota; class Verrucomicrobiia; order Limisphaerales; family UBA11358; genus UBA11358. The sequence continues at coordinate 1,870 of CAJAQO010000303.1, read as the reverse complement.
ATTCGGCGATTACCAGAGCAACGCGCTGATGTCGCTCGCCAAGGTGCGCAAAATGAATCCGCGCCAGCTTGCCACCGACACGCTGGCCAAACTGGATGTTTCCGAGCTTTGCGCAAAAGTGGAAATCGCGGGCGCGGGCTTCCTGAATTTCCGGCTGAAAAATTCCGTCCTCGCGCAGACGCTTGAAGCCGCCGCACGCCGCGAGCATTTGTTTTTCGACCAGGCTGCGCAGCCGAAAACCGTGGTGATTGATTTCAGTTCGCCGAACGTCGCCAAGCCGATGCACGTCGGCCACATCCGGTCCACCGGCATTGGCGACGCGCTCCAGCGCACGCTGCGGCTGCTCGGCCACACCGTCATCTCCGACAACCATATCGGCGACTGGGGAACGCAGTTCGGAAAGCTGCTGCTCGGCTGGAAACAATCCTTGGATCGCGCTGCGATCGAACGCGACGCCATTGCCGAACTGGAACGGCTTTACAAACTCATCAACGCCGAATGCGACGCCAATCCCGCACGGCTTGAAGAAGCGAAAGCCGAATTGGTGAAGCTCCAGGCTGGCGATGCCGAAAATATTTCCATCTGGAAGGAAATGATCCGCCTGTCGCAAATCCAGTTCGACACGATTTACTCACGCCTGGGCGTGAAATTTGATTTTGCACTCGGCGAAAGCTTTTACAATCCGTGGCTCGGCGACGTCGTGAGCGATTTGATGCAACGCGGCATCGCCCGCGAAAGTGAAGGCGCGGTCGGCGTGTTCAGCGACGGCTCGCTGCTACCGAAGGAAGACCCGTTCCTCGTCAACCGTGATGGCGAGTGGATTGCTGATCCCGCGCTCGTGCGCAAGAGCGACGGCGGTTTTAATTACACCACCACCGATCTGGCGACGATTGATTACCGGCTCAAAACATGGTCGCCGGATGAAATTGTTTATGTCGTGGACGACCGGCAAGGCCCGCATTTTAAAAAGCTGTTTCTGATTTTCGCGCGCTGGCAATCGGCCGCCGCGAACAAAGTGAAACTGGTTCACGTCGGCTTCGGCAAAATCATGGGCGACGACGGCAAGCCGTTCAAGACGCGTTCCGGCGACACGGTGAAACTCGGCGATTTGCTGGACGAGGCCGAGGAACGCGCCTACAAAATTGTTTCTGAAAAAAGCGCTGAATTACCGGAATCGCAGCGCAAGGAAATCGCCCGCGTCATCGGCCTCGGCGCGGTGAAATACGCCGACCTGCTGCCGAACCGCCAGAGCGACTATATTTTCAGTTGGGATAAGATGCTCGCGCTGCAAGGCAACACCGCGCCGTATTTGGTTTATGCCTACGCGCGCATCAAAAGCATTTTTAGAAAAGCGGAAAGCGGAAAGCGGAAAGCGGAAATTGCTTTGGCCGCGCCGGAAGAACTCACACTCGCCAAGCATCTGCTCAACTTTGGGATCACGCTGGAAGCGGTGGCCGATGAATTGCGGCCCAATTATCTTTGCAACTACCTGTTTGAACTCGCCGGTAAGTTCACCTCTTTTTACGAAAACTGTCCGGTGCTGAAAGCGGATGATGCCGCCACGCGCGATTCGCGGCTCGCCCTGTGCGATTTGACCGCGCGCGTTTTGAAGCAGGGTTTGGAAACGCTCGGCATCGAAACCGTCGAGCAGATGTGAGTTGGGAGCGCACGTGTCCCGCGTGCGCTCCCCAACTCACAGCAATTCCACCACGCGTCGCAATTCGGCGTCGGTGTTGTAAAAGTGCGGCGAGAAGCGGATGTAGTTTTGTCCCTTGCGGTCCGTGCGCAGCGAGGCGATGACCCCGGCATCGGCCAGTTTTTTTTGCAGCGGCGCGAGATCTTTGCCCGGCAGAAAAATCGAGGTGATGCC
>CAJAQO010000302.1 GCA_903944085.1 uncultured Verrucomicrobia subdivision 3 bacterium | reverse complement strand
CGGCGCGCACTGCAAGATCGAGAACGCGATCATTGATAAAAACGCGCGCATCGGCAACAACGTGGTCATTTCCCCCGCCGGCAAGCCGGAGAACGTGGACCACGAGCGCTACTTCATCCGCGACGGCATCGTCATCATCCCGAAAGACGCCGTGATCCCGCACGGCACCGTGATTTGAGCCAGTCGCGCGGCAAAAACGCCTCCGGTTAAAAGATAAATCTAGACCGTCGCAAGACAAAATCTTGACGTCAGAGGAAAAACTTTTGATGTCGTAAGCTCAATCCGTGATGTCACAAGAGCGATTCCGAGTGTCGCAAGCAAAACCCCTGATGTCGGAAGCATAACTCTTATCGTCGCAGGCAAAACACTGATCGTCGGAAGGCAAATATATGATGTCGGAAGACTGAAACCGACCGATAGCGGATCATTTAAGATTTTTGCAGTTCAAAAATGTCTTGTCAGCGCCATGCCAGACGTGTGTAATTCTTAAAAACACCAATGAATACACCTGTTTCCACCGCCAGCACCGTTCCCGCCCAATTGCATCCCAATAAAGCGGCCTTGTTCAAGGCCATCGGCTCGCCGCTGCGCTGCGAGATGCTGGCGGAAATGAGTTCCGGCGAACCGCGCATGGTCGTCGAACTGGCCCGCCGGACCGGCATCACGCCGGCGATGGCCTCCAAGCACCTGGCCCTGCTGCGCCGCGCCGGGCTGATCGAATTGAGCCGGCGGAACTATCAAATCCCGCGCCATTTCCTGGCCGGCGTGGATGCGGGCCACGTGGACTACGGCCATTGCCTGCTGCGGCTGACCGGCACCACCGCCCAGCCGACGGCGTGAGCGGCGAAGTTCGGGGTTGTTCTGCTGATGAAAATAGCCCAGCGCTTTGGCGCTGGGTAAAACGTCAAACCAGACAACCAAGTCCCGGCAGGGACGGCAGAACGGTTCTTTCGTCCCGGACGGGACTTTGGGGTTTGCGGACATGGCAACCCAGCCATAAATGGCTGGGCTATTTTCAAAACAAGGCGCGACGCCGAAAACGACACGCCAGAGGCGTGTGCTCCCCGAAACATCGCGTCATGGAATGCGCCGGCAAAGCGGAAGCGGCGACGGCGCTTTCGGGCGGGTGGCAATGTTTCGGGCTGGCGGAAGACCTTCGCGCGTTCCGAAAGCGGTGTCGCGCTGCGCTTGCCGCCGCAGTCCAAAATGGCGGTGCCGATGGAACGCGACCTTCAGGTCGCTTCAACGACCGCGAAGCGGATGGTGTGGAAAAAATCGGGCGCTGGGCTGGTTTGGACGGGGAAGCGGCATAAATGCCGCGCTCCGGGAAACGGCGGCACTGCGGGGACGGAGGCCAAGGCACGGCGCAGCACCGGCGGAATGGGGCGGGCGGGCGGCGGGAGGGGCGGAATGCTGGTCAGGTTAACTGGAGGGAGGAAGGTTTAACTTTGCACTCCAATCCTCGAAAGTGGGAAGCTCCTTTAAGTGCCCCCCGAATTGAACTCCACCAAATTTGATTACGAGTGGAATGATCTCTCTAACATTAAAGACCGTGGTGTCTTTTCCCCAATAGTAAAAATAAACTGGATGGCCGTTATATATGCCTTGCGTGTATTGTCCTTTGCCTGTGTAAACAACAATCCAGCAAGGTGGCGTAGCTATCGCTTCACCAAACCAAAAAAATTCGTTATTGAGTGGAGTGGTTATTCCCCCCGTCTCTCGCCATCCCAAAAGTATCCCACATTGCACGAGGTTAATTTGTTCTGTCGGGCGAAAAACAATCCGCTCCTTACCAGAGACACCAGGGTCTGATACAGTCACGCTTCCCAATTCAAATATAGGCGGAATAATCATTCTTTTGTTTCTTTGAATTCGGATGGCCAAAAGCCAACAATCAGCAATGCAATGCCAACTATTGAACCTGCAAGTCCCCAGCCACGAGTTGACTCTGCGAAAAGAGAAGGAATGGCTACACCAGCTATCAAGCCACCAATTGTTCCAACAAATTTCTGAAGATTCTTCTTGCTGGAAACAGCGCGCAATTCAGTGCGTAAAACAGCGCTAGTTTTCTCTGCGCCGTAAAAAGACTGCATCGATTTCTCGGATTTTTGTTGTGCCTCATTCCGGTCTTTTTTCGTCTCCTGCAATTCAACTTCCAATTTGTTCGCGTGACTGCAAAGCAATAGCATTGCAGCTTGGCTGTTGATCTGACGAATTTCTTTTAGGGTTTCACTTAACGGCAGTTCAATAATGCCGCCTTTGGTTGAAGATGGAATGAAGGTTTGCAGTTCGTCCGGTTTTGCATCCCGCTGAATTGAAGCCGTCCCGACCACCATGATTTCACTTGGTGTTGGAGTGGTTTCTTCGACACTCATGTTGAAATATATTCTCGTATAATTCAGGCAAAGGTAAAGCTCCTAAATATGTGCCGGCGCCTTTTCAATCCTCGCCCTGACACGTTCCTTGCTAAGGACTTGGAGCCGGTGGCAGCGGCTGGGGCCGGAGGTTTTGCCGGTCGCGGCCAGCCGGCAGGGAGGCACCGGCACGCCGGCTTTCACACGATGAAATCTAAAGGCCACGATAGATTTCCCTTCGATGCCCGACGCCCAGCAAATGAATGATATTCCGCTCCGCGTCGAAGGCATAGATGATCCGGTAGTCGCCCACACGCAACCGGCACCGGTCGCTTCCTTTCAGGCGGTGATGGGGAAAGGTTTTGAGACGCAAACCCATTTCGTCAACCTTGGTTTCAATACGCGTCCGGACTTCGGAAGGCAGTTTGAAAAAGGCCGAATCGAAAGGAGTATAGCCGATTTGCAGGGCGGCGCTCATGCTCAAGGCTGGCGCACACGGGGACGGCTGCCAGCCGCCTTTTCGGTTTCAGATTCTTTGAGGGCGGCTTCAAACTCCGGCGTGAATTCCAGATCGTCCTCGATCAGGTCGTCCAGCAAGCCTCGAATTTCGCGGAGTTCAGCCTGGGACAGCGTTTCCAGTTCGGCTTCGATTTGGGCAACTTTGCTCATGGGTTCAAGCTGCGTTGAGCGTGCCGGATTTGCAAGAGCAATTTGTTTTCAGGCAAAACCGGCCGGCGCCTTTTCAATCCTCGCCGCGACGCGGTCTTTGCCGGGGACTTGGAGCCGGTGGCAGCGGCTGGGGCCGGAGGTTTTGCCGGTCACGGCCAGCCGGCATTTATGCAGCCACTTTTGCGCGACGCAAGCCAGGCGCTTCGGGGAGTCCTTGCATCAAGCCTTCAACGCT
>CAJAQO010000301.1 GCA_903944085.1 uncultured Verrucomicrobia subdivision 3 bacterium | reverse complement strand
TAAGTCATTAACGGAAAAGCATATAACATCAAGCGATGTTCAAAAATCGATATTTCAGCTGCGACAGTTAATCCGCAAAGATGCAGCGGCAATATGCTTTTGTTTTAGCCTCCATGTTGATTAAATATAACAAACATTGTGTCTCCTTAATTAACTTGACGAAAAAACCCACGCCTCACTTGCATTGTCAAATGCAAAAATTATTAATCCTGATAAATACTCGCCACTATTTCTCTTGGAATCAGTGCGGTAGCCATGGTTCTCACGGCGCCCGTTTTCCGGCTGTCATAGTGGATTGCTTTCTGTAAATTACGCTGGAGTGGCTATGTGGCGGTTTCGGCGCTCAGTGAGCGCCGAAACCAGACTTTTGCAGAAAATTCCTTACCGGCTCGCGTAGTATTTGGTGGTATATTCCTTGACCATGCGGTCGGTGGTGAATTGTGGCACGAGCGTGGCCATGCTGCGGCGGATGCGCTTGAGCCATTCGCGCGGAATGCCGTTCACATCGCGGTTGAAGAACATCGGCACCACCTGTTCGGTCAGCGTCTGGTAAAGATTGGCGCTGTCCACGCGATCCTGCTCCTCGACGTTGTCGGGATGTGCGTCGGGGCCGATGGCAAAACCGTTGGTGCCGTCGTAGCCTTCGCGCCACCAGCCGTCCATGATGCTGAAGCCCATGCAGCCGTGGCAGCTCGCCTTCATGCCGCTGGTGCCGGAAGCTTCGAGCGGACGGCGCGGATTATTCAGCCAAATGTCGCAGCCGGCCACCATCTGCCGCGCGACGTGGATGTCGTAGTTCTCGATGAAAACAAGACTGCCCGTGAGTTCGCTGTGTTTGCTCAAATGAATGATCTGCTGGATGAAGCGTTTGCCGGCGTCGTCGCGCGGATGCGCCTTGCCGGCGTAAATGAATTGCACGGGACGCTGCTTGTCTTTCACGAGTTTCACGATGTTCTCGAACTGTTGGAAGATCAGCGGCGCGCGTTTGTAGGTGGCGAAGCGGCGCGCGAAACCGATGGTCAGCGCGTCGGGATTCAGCAAGCGGTCAAAGCGGACGTAATCGCCCTGCGTCACACGCTGGCTTTGCTCGAGCAGGCGGCGGCGGGCGTATTCAATCAACTCGCGGCGGAGTTTGTAACGGAGCGCCCAAAGTTCCTCGTCGGAGACGAAGTTGGGGTCGGTCATCTTCTCCCAGAACTCGGCGTGATTGACGGCAGCGGCCCAATCGTCCCCAAATTTGTCGTGAAAGAACTTCGCCTCGCCGTTCCCGATGTCAGTCAGTTTTTTGCGCCAGAACTGGCGGGCGGAACCTTTCATCCAGCCGAGCAAATGAATGCCGTTGGTGATATGGCCGATGGGCACCTCATCCTGCTTCTTGTCGGGATACAACGCCTGCCACATGTGCCGGCTCACCTCGCCGTGCAGCGCGCTGACGGCGTTGGCGGCGCGGGAAAGTTTCAGCGCGAGCACTGTCATGCAGAACGGTTCATGTTCATCGTCCGGCTTGACTCGGCCCAGGCCGAGCAGTTGCTTAAATGGCACCGGCAATTGCGTGCTGAACCGTTGCAGCGCGTAATTCATCAGTTCGGCGCTGAAACGATCGTGACCGGCTTCGACCGGCGTGTGCGTGGTGAAAATGCATTCTGGCTTGGTCAGCGCCTGCGCCTCGGCGTAGGTTTTGCCGGCGGCCATCTTTTCGCGGATGAGTTCGAGCGTGAGAAACGCCGCGTGGCCCTCATTCATGTGAAACGTGGATGGCTCGATTCCTAGCGTGCGCAACAGCCGCACGCCGCCGATGCCGAGCAAAATCTCCTGCATGATACGCGTGGTGCTGTCGCCGCCATAGACGCGGGTGGTGAGGTCGCGGAAATGTTGTTCGTTTTCCGGCAGGTTCGTGTCGAGTAAATAGATCGGCACGCGGCCCACATTCACCCGCCAGACCTGGAAATCCACCGCGTTCAAACCGATTTCCACCGTGCAGATCAGCCGGTCGCCGTTCACGTCCAACACAGGCTCGATCGGCACATTATGCGGGTCCACCGGATTGTAGTATTCCGTCTGCCAGTTGTTTGTATCAATCGCCTGCTGGAAATAACCTTCGCGATAAAACAGGCCGACGCCGACAAAGCCCAGGCCGAGGTCGCTCGCGGATTTCGCGTGGTCGCCCGCGAGGATGCCCAGGCCGCCAGCAGAAATGGGCAGCGATTCGTGGAAGCCGAATTCTGCCGAAAAATACGCCACGGGATTTTTGTGGAGCTTCGGCGCGTGCTGATGACACCAAGTCTTCGGGTCGTTCAAATAATTGTTGAAATCGCGGAGCACGCTGCGGACGCGGTCGGCGAAGCCCAGTTCCTGCAGATGCACGCGCAATTCGTATTCGGAAACTTCGCGGAGCACGGCCACGGGATTGTGCCAGAGATTCTGCCAACCGCGCGGCGAGAGCCGCTGGAACAAGTCCTGCGCCTCCTGGTTCCACGACCACCAGAGATTGCGGGACAGCTTGTTGAGGCCGGCGATCAGTTCGTTCAATTCGGCACCTGTCAAGGGTTTCTTCATAAGTTGGTGAAAGTTTTTCTTAATCACGCCGGCTCCCTGCCCGCGTTCGCACGGAAATTAATTTGTAACACGCGTCACGGCAAACAAAAAGTGCCGTGGCGCGCGCATTTCCCGGCCGGATCCGCCGGCCGGCAACCGGACGGATTTTGGCGCCGCAACGATTCGCATTTGAAATATCCCGGTTGAAGCGGCATTGTATCCGCGTGTATTGCAATATTCTTTTCCGCCGCCTGCCGGTGGTTTTCATTTTGGCGGCGGCTTTGAAACTGTCCGCGCAGGGAACGGCCATCTTTTATCAGGGCCGGCTCAACGACGCCGGCGTGCCGGCCAACACCAACTACGATTTCCGCTTCGCCGTCTATAATGCTCCCACCAACGGCGGCAGCGTGAGCGCCTCGCTGACCAATTATGCCGTGCCGGTGGCCAGCGGTCTGTTCACGGTCACGCTGGATTTCGGCTCCGGCGTTTTCAACGGCACGGTCAACGGCTCGAATTACTGGATGGACATCGGTGTGCGCGCCATCGGCGTCACCAATTTCACCCCGCTCGCGCCGCGCCAGCCGATCCTGCCGGTGCCTTACGCGCTCTTCGCGACCAGCGCGAGCAACTTGCTCGGCGCGCTGCAAAGCACGCAGCTCGTCGGCACGATTTCGTCCTCGCTGATTTCGGGGACGTATTCCAACGGTGTCAACTTCTCGAACGGCACGAATTATTTCAACGGCGTTTTTTCTGGCAACGGCACGAATCTTAACAATTTGAACGGCTCGCAAATCACCGGCGGCACGATTGCCGACGCCCGGCTGACCACCAACGTCGCCCTGCTCAACCGCAGCCAGACGTTCACCGGCTCGAACACGTTTACCGGCACGAATTATTTCAACGGCGTCAACACGTTCACCAATTGGGGAAATTCTTTTGTCGGCAGCTTTTTTGGAAACGGTCTCGTCGGCTGGCTGCCCGTGTATGGCAGCGCCACCAACGCGTCTCGCGACACCGGTTATTTGCTGCTTAATCCCAGCCAGACGACGGTGACGCTGCCGGCGACCAACTCGCTTTTGCCGGGTGATATTGTGCGGATTTCCGGCGCGGGTGCGGGCGGCTGGATCGTCTTGGAAAACCCCGGCGAATCCATCCTCGGCAACTTTGCCAGCTACCGCAATTCGTTCCTGCTGCCCAGTTCGGTCGGCAGCGACTGGCGTCGCCTGTGCTGCTCGGCGGACGGCACGCGGATGTTCGCTGGCGGCAACTCCTTGGTGAATGCGGTTTATGATTCCACGGATTTCGGTCACACCTGGTTGCCCACCACCAGCGGCGGCGCGAATTGGTGTTCGCTCGCCTGCTCGGCCAGCGGTAGCATCGTGTTCGCCGCGCCCGCCGGCGGTGCCAATCCCATCCAAGTCTCATATAATGGCGGGTTGAATTTTAGCAACATCGCCAACGGTTCCACCAATTGGTCGGCCATCGCGTGTTCGGCCGACGGCAGCAAATTTCTAGCCTCGGCGGCGAACGGCAATCTATATCTTTGGAGCGGAAACACGCTCGGTTATATCGTCGGCAGCGGACCTTATCCTTGGTCAGCGGTCGCTTGTTCTGGGGACGGAAACAACTTGGCAGCAGCCTTGGCCAACGGAAACATTGCCTATTCGACCAACGGCAGTGTTTGGGCCTGGGCCACCGCACCGGGCAATGTCACGGCGCTCGCCGCCGCCGCCAGCGGACAGAAACTCGTCGCGGCTTGGATTGGCGGCATCTCCACTTCCACCAATTTTGGCGGCTCATGGACGACGACCACCGCGCCGGCGGCCAATTGGAGCTGCCTGGCGGCTTCGAGCGACTGCACACGGCTCGTGGCCGGCGTCAGCAACGGTTTGTTTTATGCCTCCGCCAATTTTGGCGCGACGTGGACCCCGCTCACCACCACGAATCAATTTTGGTCCGGCGCTTGCATGTCGGCGGACGGCAGCAAATTTGCCGGCGCGGTCGCCACCGTCGGCGTGCCAGGCGGCATTTATTATTCCGGCACCAGCGCGCAGCCGAACACGCTCACCACCAACGCTCTCACCGGCAGCCAGGGTTCGGCGGTGGAACTTCAATACATCGGCAACGGACAGTTCATGCCGGTCAGCTCGGCCGGTTTGCTGTGGGCAAACTGAATTGCGTCGGCGCGTTTCCCGCTTCTCCGCCATTTTGTGCGCTGGCAGCGGATGGTTGGAATCAAAGTTATTTTAACTGGCCGGGTCCAGCCCGGCTTCACCTGTTCTAAGGCAAACCGACGCTGGCAGCGGAAATTTTGGGCAGCGATTGACGCCACCCCAGCGCCGCAGTGCGCAGCCGCTGCGTCAGCTCGGGCTGGGCTTGGACGAGATTGTTCGTCTCATTGGCATCACTTTCCAAGTTGTAAAGTTCCGTGGAAGTGCCGTCGGCATTGACCAAGAGTTTCCATTTCCCTTCGCGAATGGCGATGTGTGGGCTGCGATCGTAAGGATGGAAAGCATAATTAAAATACTTTGATTGCCGACCATACTCCCAAAAAATAGTCTTGGCATGGGCCACCGGCTGGTTGAGCAGCGCCACCGTCATGTCTTCACCATCAAAAGTCACTCCGGCGGGCAGCGGCGCATGGGCGATCGCGCACAGGGTCGGAAAAAGATCAACCGCCGCCAACACCGTTTGCTCGTCCACTCGCCCAGCAGTTGTGTGGCCGGGCCAGCGGACAATGAAAGGCACGCGGATGCCGCCTTCATACAGACTAAGTTTGCTTCCGCGCAAACCGCCCGTGCGCTCGTGAAGAAAGGATGGCAACGGGCCGTTGTCGCTGGTAAAAATCACCAGCGTGTTCTGCTCCAGCCCGAGTGTTTTCAAGCCGTCGAACAGCCGGCCCATCTGGATGTCGTATTCGGCAAGCACGGCGCAGAAATCCCTTTTCAGGTCTGAATTTGGCCGCTGCGTTTGCCGTTCGAGGTTCGGAACCCAAGGTGTGTGGACGTCGTCGGGCCAAAGCTCGACATAGCACGGATGGTCTGCGTGCCGATGAAGAAAATCCAGCGCGTGGTCAACAAAGTAGCGGGTGCGGTCCCAGCGCTTAACTTTGTCCTGCGGCGACCAGATCCAATTGGTTGCGGTGATATTGGGATCCGGCTCCGGACTTTCATAAGTCCCGACGTGCTCATCATAGCCGTAAGCGCTGAACGGCGGCGCATTGGTGACATCGCGGCCACCACCCAAATGCCATTTGCCAAAGTGCCCCGTCGCATAGCCGGCAGCTTTCAGCACGCGGGCCAGCGCCGGAGCCGATGGCGGCAGAAAATCGGTTTGCTCGCAGTCGCGATTTTTGGCGCGCGTGTCGAGAAAGGTGGTGAAATTCCAACGCGCGGGAAACATGCCGGTGACGAAGGCTGCCCGCGAAGGCGAGCAAATCGGCGCGCTGTCATAAAAATGGGTGAAGCGAACTCCGTCCTTGGCCAGCCGGTCAATATTGGGCGTCGGCGCGAAGTTGCCACCATAACAATTTGGATCGCTGTAACCCATGTCATCCGTGAGCACAAAAACAATATTGGGCTGTTTCCCGCCGTCCGCGGTCGGAACTGCTGCCGGGGAAACTTGGGCGGAACAAAGTAAAAGACCTAAGATAAAAAGCGCCATACCGACGGTGTAATATTCACAAGACCGTCGCGCGGCGCGGGCACACCGCCAGTGCCGGCCGGATTTCCGGACGGCACGCCAAAGAAAGGCAACATTCATTTCCCGCAAAGTCTCATGCTGACGGGTGACGTGTCAATGGGTTGTGCAAGGACGGGCTGACCAAGCTAAGGCTAGCTTCCAAACCTTGAACCCTGGGCGCGATGGTGACGCCAATAAAACGGCCAGCCTGCCACCAAGCAGACTGGCCGTTGGCCATAACCAGCGGCTTAAATAACCGCTGTGGCTTCATATCGGTTGAGCGGTGGACTGCTTAAGCACAAAAAAACCCGCAACCAGTGACGGCTGCGGGTTTGAAGAATTATGCCTGATCAGCTTTTTTGAAAGCGGTTACGGCTGCGGAATGGTCAGATAGACGGTCACGCCATTTTGCATGACCGGCTGGTAATAGACCCCGTCGGCCTGAAAATAGCCCACGCCATTGACGACGAACGATGTGGCGTCCGGCGGCAGCACAGCGACGGTCACGCCCAGCGGCGCCGCCACGACAATAAAACTGCCATCCGCTTGCTGGACATAAAAGGCACCGGCAGCATAATAATAAACGGTCTCACCCACTTGGATGGTTTCCGTGCCGGGCGGCAATTCGGAAATAGCCGCATCCACCGGCGGCGGACAAACCACATAGCCCGACGGGCCGCTGTCGTAATAGACACCGCCAAAATAGAAAAAGTCATGGTCATGGACGCGGAACCGACGATAACCGTCCGGCAGCCGGTCAATGCGCATCCCAGAATGATAGTCGGACCAGAAATAGGATTGCCGCCGGTCTTCATCAATATCCATCCGGCGACGGTCGGTTTCTACCACGCGCGAATGATTTACTTCTACAGGTCGGATTTCCTGACGCGGTTGTTCGCGCTGCGGCTGAGGCTGAACTTCCCTGCGCGGTTCGGGAGTGCGAATCGGTTCCTGATGCATCACTGGCGGCGGCGCATGATTCACTTGCGGTGCCCGGCTGGGTTGCGGCTGCGGACGCGCGACGGGCGCGGCGGGCGCACTGCGGTTGTTGCCGTGCAGGCTGCCCCAGTCGGCGGCGGACAAATCAAACGCGCCAGCCGCCAGCACGGTGACGATCAGAGCGAAACGGGGAAACAAATGGCATTTCATAAACGTGATTATTTCAGGTTGGCGCCGGCAGATTCCTGCATCTCAATTTTCGCCGCGCCCTTGGGCTGGTTAAAAATAAAGTCCGAATCGGCGATGCGGTCGCTCACATTCCAACGCGTGATCAAGGCTGTGAATTCCGGCGCGCCCGGCTCGTTCTTCTGAGTGATGACAAACTTGCGGATGAGCGGCTGCGGACCATCTTCAATCCAAACCTGCCAGTCCACATTTTCCTGCGTGAACGCCAAGTGATGACACAGCACGCCCAGCACCGGGGCGATGCCAAAATATTTTCCGCCCGTCACCTTTGCCACGGCATTTTTGTAGGGATCGCTTAAAGCCAGATCAATGAGCGGCAGATCAATGCCAAACTGATCGTGCGCGGCGTCCACAGTCTTGTCCAGCGTGGCCGGCATGGCCGTGGTGCTAAAAAAATTGTGCTTGCGATCCAGCACGGTCAGCGTCTTGCCATCATACCAGAAACCGCGCGCCGTGTTGGGTGAAGTGATTTCCAGCCGCAGACCGTCCGGGCGTTTCACGTCCATCGTCACCGTGCGGCTGAACTGGATTTTCTGGCCGGCTTCATCCACATGCTCGCGCCAAATCTCTGCGGTCAAGCTGAACGCGGGCGTCTTCTCCAAGAAGTGAAAAGCCGAGCGCAGTTCGCGATCCGCCCGCGGTGAAAGGTTGGTTTGTTCTTGGGCGCTGGCGCAACCGGCGGCCAACAGCAGCAGGCTGGCGGCAATAGATAGCAGTTTCATTAGCTTAATATAAAATCCGACGAGGTAACTTTGTCAATCAAAGCTTGCCACAAAATCGCGGGAACGGGATGGGGTGTTTTACCCATTCGGAAGCAAGGGCTGCGCGCCGGCAGGTCGCACCGATTCCACCCAAGCCGCGTCGTTCAGATAGGCGCGCACATACTCGTAAGGCATGGCCGCATCATGCACGCCGCCGCCCGAGTTCCGAATCAGGAAAACTCCCCCGCCGGCTTCCGCCGGATCGTCTTTGAAACCGACCAGCAGGACGCTGTGGCCGTCAAACACCTCCGCCGCCGAAGCCATTTGCAAAACCGCCTGCTGCCAGTGTTCGTGCTTGGGCCAGCGAAAGCCGCCGCAGACCGGCCAACCGCGCGACAGCGTGCGTTTAATTTCCAGAAACTGCGGCTCGGTCAGACCGGTGTTCACGTTCCAAGGCTTGATCCAGTGCAGCCGCAGTTGCGCATTGACCGCTGCTTTCGCGCGCTGCAACACCGGTTTTTCTGGTTGCAAGTTTGGATCATAATTTTTCAGATACGGCAGGTTCGTTTCCGGACAAATCCCATAAACTTCAAAGCCGGTCCAGAGATCCGAGAAGAAACCGCCGTCATTCAAGTTGGTCGTGGCTTGATTGGATGCCCAGTTTAGAAATTCCACGCTGAGAACGGTCCCCGGTTGTTGCTGGCTGGCCAAGGCATACTCCAGCGCGCCCGTCAGCGCGAACACTGAACACGTGCCCCGGTTGCCTTGCGTGCGCAGCGGCAAGCCCCATTTCTGAAACGCCGGACGAAGATCAATCGCC
>CAJAQO010000300.1 GCA_903944085.1 uncultured Verrucomicrobia subdivision 3 bacterium | reverse complement strand
GGCAGCTTTACCTTGCATGCGGGTGACTGGTTCACCATTGGCCGCAATGGGCCGGGAGCAACCGGCACGCTCAACATGACCGGTGGCACTTTTGACACTTACGATGAGTTTCATACGGCGGATGGAACGGGAAACCACGGCACTATCAACATGATGGGTGGCGTGATAACCGCGCACAGTTGGATGCAGATTGGCCGCGGCGGCGCGGGTCTGCTCAACTTCACCGGCGGCACAATCCACAAAACCAGCGAGAACGGTGCCTTTATCATCTCCGATAACGCCACTGATTCGGGCAGGGTCATCCAGACCGGTGCCGGCACTCTTTTCCAAGATGATGCTGACTTCTACATTGGCAATAATTACGCTGCCGAATTGGATTTGACCAACGGCACGTTGATCGCGAATGGATTGTATGATGGCAACAACGGCATCGGCACCTTCGAGCAGTCTGGCGGCAATGTCACCGTTAATGGTCAGTTCTGGATTGGCCAGGCGGGAGGCGGTGCCGGGAGCGTCTATGATTTAAGCGGCGGCGGCTCGATCACCATCAAAAGCTGGACTTCGATTGGACGCAACGGGGGCAGCGGAACCTTGAACCTGACCAGTGGCTCCATCACTGCGTCCACGCCGAATTCCGGCAATTTCTCAATCGGCGGCGACGGCGGTGCGACGGGCTACTTGAACCAGTCTGCCGGAACCACGTTCACCAACTTGAGCACGTTCACCTACTTGGGGCAGGGCGGTGGCAACGGCACTTGGACCATGAATGGCGGGTCAGCCAATCTGGGAGTGCTCCAATTCTGCGAGAGCGGCAACGGCAGCGGCACCTTGAATCTTAATGCCGGCGTGATCAGTGCTACCGAAGTGAACAGCGGCACCAACGGGACTCCCAGCGCCAGCGTATTTAACTTCGCCGGTGGCACCCTTCAAGCCGGGGCCGATAACGCCAATTTCTTTCATGATATCACCACGATAAACCTGAATTCCGACGCAATTATTGATTCCCAGGCGCATAGCATCACGGTGGTGGCAAACCTGCCCAATAACGGCGTCGCTGGCAGTTCCGGCCTGCAAAAATTTGGTTCCGGCACGCTGACCCTTGCGGGCACCAACACCTACATCGGCGCAACGGCCGTCAATAACGGCGTTTTGATCGGGACAACCACCTCTTCCAACACCAGCAGCGGTTTCTCCGTGGCCAATGGCGCCGGGGTGGGCGCTCAAGTGCTTGGGGCTTTGAACAGTCAGTTCAGCGTGTCCACCTTAACCTTGGCCGCTCCCGCCACCAGTCTTAACTTTGATTTGGGCAGTTTCGGCAACCCAACGGTTGCTCCGCTCTTGGTCAGCACCGCCGGCGGATTGACCGCTAATGGCACGATTACGGTAAATATCGCGGATGGCGCGGCCGCGCTGGGCCAGATGCCGCTGCTTAAATACACCGGGACCATGGTTGGCTCGCCCACCTTCGTGGTGGGTTCCTTGCCCACGGGTGTCTCCGGGTATATCAGCAACAATATTGCGAACCATTCCATTGACCTAGTGGTCAGCGGATTGAACCAGCCGCGCTGGGACGGTCAAGTCAGTGGCAACTGGGACACGGGAACAGAAACCAACTGGGTCAATATCGGCACGGGACTTCCGGTCGCTTATACCGACCCGAGCAAGGTTTTGTTTGACGACAATGCCGTTGGCACCACGAACGTGATCCTGCCGGGTGCCGTCCATCCCCTTGGCACCACCTTTAACAACTCCAATTTGATCTATGCGCTCAGTGGCCCGGGCAAGATCAGCGGTGCTTACGGCCTTACCAAAATGGGCTCGAATGTTGTGACCATTCTCACTACGAATGATTACACTGGCCCCACGGTGGTTGCTAACGGCATTTTGAATGTCACCAATCTGGCCAGCTTCGGTGTGGCCAGCCCACTCGGCAAAGCCGGGGCAAGTCCCACGAACTTGGTTTTCGGGGGTGGCGTCTTGAATTACTCTGGACCGGCTGTGACCATCAATCGTCCCTACACCACGGCCGCTGGCGTCAATCCCGGCGGGTTTAATTCCGTGAACAATGTCACCTTGACTGGACTGGTCACTGGCAACGGCGGCGAATTCCAAAAGCAGGGTCCGTCCCAACTTGCCTATGTCGCTGCTGGCACCAACGACCTTACCGGATATAATGTGGGTGGTTCCACCTATCGGGTCCGGGGCGGTTCGGTGCTCCTTGATGGCACCGCTGGTCAGACCAACTATATCCGCAACCTTTACATGGGTTTTGATAGTGGCGTTAATACGTCAATGACCTTGACCAATACGACCCTGTGGGTTCGCAATAACTTCTTTGTTGGCCAGACCAACGGAACCGCGACGATGACGTTGACCAATTCGACATTGAATTTTGAAGGTCAGAGTAGTGCCTTTGAAATTGGTGATGCCGGTGGCTACCCGGTCAATGCCGTATTCAACCAGACGAACAGCACGGTTAACATCATTACTGGAAACCAGCAGCTTTACGTTGGGAATAATGCCAACGCCACCGCCACTTACAATTTAAGCGGCGGAGCGCTCAATGTCCACAACTGGGTGGTCATTGGCCGTGACGGCGCCACGGGAACATTCAACATGACAGGCGGGACGGTCTTCAATGACCAAAACTCGTTCATCACCGCGTCCGCAAATAATTCGGTTGGAACATTGAACATGAGCGCGGGCACGATCACCGACAATGCTCACTGGTGGTTGAGTGAACATGGTGGCGATATCTCCACCAACAACATCAGCGGCACGTCGCAGCTTATCGTGCAAAACGACTTCCGCTTGGGCTATGGTGGGTTTGGTGTCCTCAACTTGACCAACACCGCCGTAATCCACAAGACCAACCCCAACAATAACTATCGGTTCTACATTGGTGGCGACAATGGTGGCCCTGGCACAGGCACTCTCAACCAGTATGCCGGCACCACGCTCACTTGCGACAGTGACCTTGATGTTGGAAGTGTTGACGGAACTGCCATCTATAACTTGAATGGTGGCTCGACAACCGTCGGTCACGCAGGTATGGGTAGCTGGTTCACGATCGGCCGTGATGGCAATGGGGGCACCGCCACCTTCAATCAGTCTGGCGGCACGCTGGAAGCATTTGGTGAGTTGCACGTTGCCGAACGCGGCTGGAACAGCACCATGAACATTAGCGGTGGCTTGTTGATCTCGCACAGTTGGTTCCAAATTGGCCGTGATCCGGGTGCTGGTAATGCTGGTGGCACGGCGACGCTCAACATCAGCGGCGGCACGATCCATCACCTTGGTGGCAACGGAACCATAATCATCGGTGATCAGAATTCCAGTGCCAACTCAGTCAACCAGACCGGTGGCTATATAAACAATGACGACCAGTGGTGGATTGGCAATGGTGGCAATGATGGTGCCGGCGTGGGAACATTCAACCAGTCCAGCGGCACGAATGTTGCAAGCGATTGGATCTATATCGGCACAGGTTCAGGTAACTACGGCCCTGCCAATGGCACTTATAACCTAAGCGGCAACGGCGTGATGAACGTCACCGGTGGCTGGGTTCCGATCGGTGCGAACGGTGCCACCGGCAACTTTAACCTTTCCGGCGGATTATTTACCTTAACCGGGGGTGGCGACCTGTCCATCGGCGACGGCGGCCCCGGAACCATCACTCAGACCGGCGGCACCCTCACCAGTGTCCAGAGCGATACGTATCTCGGTGCTGCAAGTGTTGGCACTGGCATCTGGAACCTGGGTCCGGGATCGGCGTTCTTGAGCCATCTCCAATTTACCAGGGACGCCGGTAGTTCTGGCACCATGAACCTGCTTGCCGGCGGCACGCTGACCGTTAGCGAAGTGAATGTCGGCCACGCCGGTAGCTCCACGTTTAACTTCAACGGCGGCAAGCTGGTGGCCAGCCAGAGTGATGCGACCTTCATGCAAGGTCTGACGTCGGCATATGTCCAGTCCGGCGGTGCGACGATTGACACGGCTGGAAATACCATCGCCATCAACCAGGCTCTGCAGGACGGCGGTGGCGGCGGTCTGACCAAGGTTGGCAACGGCACGTTGAACCTGAACGGCGTTAATACTTACACTGGCACCACCACGGTCAGCGCGGGCACGCTGGGCGGCAACGGCACCATTGCCGGACCGGTCGTGGTTTCTGCGGGAGCCACGCTCTCGCCGGGCGCCTCCATCGGCACGCTTACGCTGGGCAGCACGTTGAATCTGGCCGGCACGAGCACGACAGTTATCGAAGTGAACAAGACGGCCATGACGAGCGACTTGGTGACGGGTGCCACTAGCATCACCTTCGGCGGAACGCTGGTTTTGAAAAATCTGTCCGGGACATTGCAACCGAATGATACGTTCACGGTGTTCAGTGCGGGATCCTTCACTGGTTCCTTCAGCAGCGTGGTTTCACAGACGCCCAATCAAACCGTGACGTGGGATATTAGCCAGTTAGCCCCGGGCGGTAACGGCAAAGTCAAGGTCGTGAGCGTCACGTCCACGCCGGTGACACTGCATCCGGTGGTGAGTGGCGGCAGTCTCAACTTCTCATGGCCGGCGAGCCAGATTGGCTGGCAGTTGCAACATCAGGTCAACCCGCTGACAATCGGTCTTTACACCAACTGGGTGGCGGTGGCGGGATCGACGACCACCAATGCGGTCAGCCTCCCGCTGAACAGCAACGATCCTACGGAATTCTTCCGGCTGGTGTTCCCGGCACAATGATGAAGAATTGGTGACGGACTTGGTTGGCCGCCACAATAAACAATAATGGTTTTAGTTGATGAGGTGCCTCGCGAGAGGCACCTCATTTTTTTACGGACTACTACACGCCTGAACTCGGTTTGCAACCGGCATCGGCACGACACCAGCTTCGGAACTCAGGTTCAATTCGATCTCAAGCCGCAACGCGCGAACATCGCCCGAATTTCGTCCTGGCTCGCATTGACCTTGCTTGCGTTGCGCAACAGATCGGAAGTCATCGCGGGATACCAAGGGTGACGCGATTGATCGGTCAGTCCGGCGACATCGAATGGTTCAATGGCTGCGCGAATCGCCCGGCTGAGTTTCCTAATAGCATCCGGCGAATCAAGTTCGCGGGCCGTTTCACAAATTTGTCGGAGCTGATTTGCAAATGCCGGGTGAGCGCAAAGCAGAAAACCGTTTGCCAGTTCCGGCTTGCCCAAACGCCGGGCGGTTTCCGAGTAACTGGCCGACGCGAAATAGAGCAGGCTCAGTTCCTTGAATGACTCGAAGCGATTCATCTTGGCGTAAAGCGCGCCGATCAGATCGGCGGCGGTTTCCAATTCGAGCGCGGTCATCGCGGCATAGGCGTTGAGCCGTTCCTGGAAACTGGAATTGTGGCAGCCGAGTTTCAAGATTTTGCCCAGGCGCTGGACGCCGAGGAGCGTCAGTGGAAATCCCGTTGAGAGCAGGGGATCAACAAATCCCGCCGCCGACGGGAGCAATGCCCAGCGCGATCCCGCCACAACACCACTTTGGAACGACAGGCGCGGTGAATGGATGAAGGGCATGACCGCGTTCGCTGATTTGAAAATCTCCGTGAGCGAAGGAAGTCGCTCCAGCAACTTCCGCCACGCCGGTTCACCGGTGTTGAAATGCAACTCATTCGCAACCGCATCGGTCGCGGCAACTCCAGCGCTGGTGATGCCGTTGTTGAACTTCAAAACCCAAATCCAGCCGCCCGGAAAAACATGATGCACCGCCGCCTGCTCTGGCGGATACGGCGGGGTTGAGCCAGGCGCTGAAAAATTCTCCGGCAACGCACCCACGTTTTGAAAATGAGAGAATAATCCTTGGGTGGATGGAAACGCAGCAAACGTTTTCTCCGGCAATCCGAGTGCCCGATGCAGGAAGCCGCGCGGCCCGGTGGCATCAATGACAAACTCGGCGGTGATTTCGACGGGTTTGCCGTGCCACGTGCCAGCAAGGTTCATTCCGTTGGTTAGCTCGCGGGCGCTGATCAGCTTGGTTTCGTCGAGATAAGTGATTCCAAGCTGCTGGATCTGCCTGACCAAGTAGTGATCGAAGTCGGGGCGATACCAATGGGTGTCGGCGACTTCTGCATTCGGACTCGCGCCTACCAGAAGTTGATTTTGATGTCCGGCAGCGGTGGTGAACGGCTTGCCAAACTCGTGATGATAAAACGTGAACCCGCGTTTCAGTCCGCAGGCAAGTTGTGGAAGCTGTTTCTGCCATGTGCCCCATTTGCACAGCGGGCGCACCAACGGCAGATCATGCTCGACCGAGATTTCTTCCAGCAGCAGATTGGCCAGCGGCGTTGAAGATTCGCCGATGACGAAACGTGGATGTCGTCCGCGCTCGATCAATACCGTCGAAAGTCCGAGGCGGCGCGTAATCATCGCCAGGAGCGAACCGGCGAAGCCTGAACCAACGATGGCGATTTGAAAATGCAGTTTGCTCATGTGCCGCCGCAGAATTTGCAATCAATTCGCGAAAGAATTTTTTGCGACCGGTTCATCGCGAGCAGGCGCTGTCGCCGTTTTTCCAAACAGACGGAGCATGTCGAAAACTTTTCCAAGTCCCAGGTGTCGGCGAAGACTCTGCCAGCCTTCAGGTTCAGAGACTGTTCCAAGGCGCTTTCCAGTGTTACGAGTCGTGGCGGTGCGAAATCTCCCATGTCCCGGAGTCGCTCCAGCGCGCCGTTGCCGCCACGTGTTGGAATCAGTGAGACCACCGTGGCACCACACGAAAACGCAAATGCCGCTGATTTTACCGCCCACTCAATTCCTGCGGCGTCATCCAGAAAGGGCGGCTTCACCAGCACGAAGGCGCGCAGCGCGATTCCCGCTTGGCGTAGAAATTTAGCCGCGCGGGAAAAATGGCCGAGGTCGAACTTTTTGTTCAAGCGCGGCAGCACTTGCGGATGAACAGTTTCCAACCCCAGCGCCACTTCCAGCGAACCGGAAAGCAGATCGCGCAGGCGCAGCGCCTTTTCGCCGATGAGCCGCGGATGCGATTCTACCGCGACATGTTTTGCGAAGGAAATCTTGCGCGCGATTTCTGGATAATCCCCCAGCGGAATGGCGGCGGGATCAAAGAAGCTGCCGCTGTTGTAGAGTTTGATTTGTTGTGGCGAGCCGCCGAGTTGCGTGAGCGCGAATTCAATCTGCCGCGGAATCGCGCCGGGCGGCACGATTTCGGTGAGCGTGTTTTTCCACAAATCGCACATCAAGCAACGCCAAGGACATTCCTTGTTCGTGAGCAAGATTGTGCCGGAACTGACGACGCGTCCCGAGGCGGCGAGTTCGTCCTCGAGAAAAAACGCGTATGGCTTGAAAGGATCCAACGTGATGGCGCGCGGCGGACGTTCCGCCACGATCCGCTCGCGATTCCATTCGACAGGAACTACTGTCGCCACAGTCGGAGCTTAGTGGTAGAGGGCCAGAAATTGTTTCCGATATTCGGCTTCCTGCCCGGAGGTGCGCTCGCGAAGCCGCTCGACGGAAACCGCACCGTGTTGAAAACGCCGTTTGGCAAACACCGGCATGTCGAGACCGGTAATGGCTTTCACGCCGCGCGCGACGATCTCGCCTTTGAGCGCGTAAAGTTTTTCCACGGACATGTCGGTGAGCGTCGTGAACGGAATGCCTTCCGCCACAGCGATGACATTGGGCCGCGTGAATGGGCTGAATCCGGCAAAGCCGAAATGCCGGCCGGGTCCATAGGTGCGCAGATAGCTGCGGCTCAAGCCGCCGCTGTAAGTGAGCGAGTGTTTGATGCGGCCCACGCCCCAGCCTTCCTGATAGAGCATCAAGTTGTTCACCACGCTGCGGATGGTCAGTTCGGGATTTTCCTCGATGGGATAGTCCTTCAAATTTTCGTCGCCGCCGTCGCCATCCACGAGATGTTTCCAATCTGGATACCGCGCCCGGATACCACGGCACAACGCTAGGCCCATCGAGGCGCATTCGACATCCAGCGGTTTGTAATCTTCCACGATGCGCAGCGTTTCCGCGATATCGAGCGTGGACAGCTCGGCTTCGATCGGTTCAAGAAACAGCCCGAGGCCAAGTTGCTCCAGAAATTTGCGCGCCTGCTGGATATCCGGGCCATCGCCCAGATTCAGCGTGAATGCTTTGAGCCGGCCGGGACTCATTCCCAACTGGCGCATCACCTGATACGTCACGAGAAAAACCGCGCCGCTGTCAACGCCGCCGGAAAATGCCACGCCGATGGGTTCACTTGAAGAAATCCGTTTCAGCCACTTGGCAATTTCATCCGCCAGCGCGCCGATATAGCGGCGGCCGATTTCGTCGAGATCGGTGGAAAGGGAATTGCGCTGCGGCGTGAAATACCGGGTGTAAGTCGGATCAGGATCGGGGCAGCCGATGAGTTGCAGTTCCACGATGTAATGCGCGGGCACCATGCGGGTGTAACTCGGATGAAATTGTCCGTGAAGTCCCTCGGCCTTGAGCTGATTAAAAATGGCATCAATGCGGTCAGCCACGATCAGCGCTGGCCCTTCCGCACGCTTGGCGAGAAAGTAGCGCATCGGACGATCCATCGAACGCGCCAACCGCACGGTTTTGCCATCACGCGCGAGCAGAGCGAATGAGCCGTCAATCGCTCGCACAGATTCGGCCTTGCCCGACAGCACTCGCTGGCGCGCTTCTTCGGGCGCCATATTGTTGATTTGATTGAGTGAAGGATCGAGGAGATCAACCACGCGTTCGATGTAGTCATTCATAGCCGGATTTTCGTCGGTTTGATTGGGAATTTCAATCTCGTAAAAACGTCATGGCGCTTCGGTGATTACCGTCAAACGGTCAATCGCCGGAGGATTGATTTTTTGGGTCGAGCCACCCGGCCACAAGATTTCAACCGCGTCCGGCTGGGTTGCTTCACCCAAGCCAATCGTGACGGGCAACTCTGATTGCGAGAGATAACTGCGTGTGGGCATCACCTGCCGCGACAAGGTGTGGCCGCCAACGCGCACCTTGATCCACGCGCCGATGGCGTCGCGATTGCTTTTCGTGCCGACGAGCTTCAGGCGAATCCAGTGGTGATGCAAATTCTGATCATTGCGCAGCAGCAGCGGCGGGCCGGCAATTTGCGTGAGCACCACGTCGAGGTCGCCATCGCCGTCAATGTCGGCAAAGGCCGCGCCGCGACCGACGATCGGCTTGAAAAGATCAGTGCCACATTTTTCCGGCGGCACGGGCATGAAGTTCGCGCCTCGGCTCCCGCCGCTGTTCCAAAAGAGTTGCGCCGGCTGACGATATTGCTGGTTGGACTGGACGCGATTGATTTCGGGTTCGAGGTGGCCGTTGGCGGTGAGCACGTCGAGCCGGCCATCAAGATCGTAATCGAAGAAAAAGAGTCCGAATTTTAATAGTTTTTGACTGGCCAAGCCGACGCCTTCCCGCGTGGCTTCATCGGCAAACAGCAGCGAATCGCGCTGGGCCACGTAGAGCGCGTTCATTTCATTGGCGTAGTTGCCGATGGCGATGCCGAGCGTGCCGTCATTGCGGAAACGCGCGGAGTCAATGCCCATTGCCCCACGGACGAGGCCGTAAGCGTCGTAGGCGACGCCCGAACGCGCGCCGATTTCCTTGAACGTGCCGTCGTGCTCGTTATGAAAAAGAAAATTCGGCACCGTGTCATTCGCAACCACCAGATCAATCCAGCCGTCGTTGTCCACATCCACCGGCGCCACCGCGAGCGATTTGGCCATTGGCAATCCGGTGGCTGGATCTTTGACCTGCACGCCGGCCTTGGCCGACACATCGGTGAAATGCCCGTGGCCGTCGTTGTGATAAAGGCGCGGAAAAGTGCCGGCGAAATTGCGGGGCGGGCCGTAAGCACGCCCGATGTTTGGGAGTTCATAACTCTTGGCCCGGTCAATCTCCGGCGACCATTGCACATAATTGCAGACAAACAAGTCGAGTTTGCCGTCGTTGTCGTAATCAATAAACGCCGCGCCCATGCTCCAATCATTCGTCGAAGCCCCAATGCCGGCTTCCCGCGTGACGTCGCGAAACTTTCCGTGGCCTTCATTGTGGAACAGGCGGTTACCGCCGACGGCGGTGATAAACACATCGGGCAAGCCGTCGTTGTCGTAATCGCCAACAGCCACGCCGGTGCCGTAAAAACTCACGTCCAAACCTGAATCTTTGGTGACGTCGGTGAAGTGGCCGTGGCCGTCGTTATGATAGAGCGCCATCGTTGTCGCCGATTTGCCGTCAGGAATGTGTCCCGGCCAGTAGGTCGAATTGATGAAAAGCAAATCCTGATGGCCGTCGTTGTCGTAATCCAAAAACGCCACGCCGCCGCCCATGGATTCGGGCAGCAATTTGTCGCCGTAAGCGCCGTTGTTTTGCACGAAGGTGATGCCGGCTTCCTTCGTGATGTCGGTGAACTTCGCCGTGGGAATTTCATCCGCCGCGTGAGCGCCGGCAGTCGCGAGCCAGAGCATTGCGGCCAGTCGCACACCGCCGGATCCTTTTTGACCCGGTGCGAGAGAAGGTTTGTTTGGCATATTGGAATCGGGTAAGTTTTAGCAGCAACGCGCACACGCCGCAACCTGACAATGAACAAAGTCCTGCAACGACGCTGGATCAAATGGCCGCTGGGCTTTGCGTTTTGGACGCTGATCGGGCTGTCCTTCGCGTTTCAGTTTTACATTTCCAGCGCCAAGGCGGGCTTGGATGTCACTTGGAAACAGGCGGTAAGCTTTGCGCTGGGCGACTGGTATGTGTTCGCGCTCCTGTCCATTCCGGTCGTTTGGCTGGCGGGGCGATTTCAGTTCGAGTCCGGCAAACGCGCCCGGAGTCTGGCGGTGCACCTGCCTTGCAGTCTGATTTTTTCGCTGGCCTACATGGTGCTGCGCGCGTTCATCGGGCGCTGGCAAAGCGATGCGAGCTTTGCGGAAGCCTTCCAACCGCTGCTGGTGAAGACCTGGCATTTCAACCTGCTGATCTATTGGGTGATCGTCGCCGTCAGTTTTGCTTTCGACTATTACGGAAAATTCCGCGAACGCGAACTGCGCGCGGCGGAACTGGAAAAAAGTCTCGCACAGGCAAAATTGCAGGCGCTCCAGATGCAGTTGAACCCGCATTTTCTGTTCAACAGCCTGCACTCGATTTCCGCGCTGATGCACCAAAATGTCGAGGCCGCCGACCGGATGATTGTGCGCTTGAGCGATCTGCTGCGGGCCGCGCTGGAAAATTCCGACGCGCAGGAAGTGACGCTGCGCGCCGAATTGAAATTTCTCCAAAGCTATTTGGAAATTGAACAGATCCGTTTTGGGAACCGGCTGACCGTGCAAACGCAAATTCCACCGAACCTGTTGGATGCCCGCGTGCCGAACTTGATTTTGCAGCCGTTGCTGGAAAACGCCATTCGTCACGGCGTCGAACCGCACGCCAAACCCGGCATCATCGAGTTGCGCGCGCAACGCGCCAACGGCGAACTCACGCTGGATGTGAGCGACAACGGCGCGGGCGTGAGCGACGCGAACGCGCTCGACGAAGGCGTCGGCCTGTCCAACACCCGCGCGCGGTTGCGGACGCTCTACGGCGCGGCGCACCGCTTTGAGTTGAGCAATCGTCCCGAAGGCGGATTGCGCGTGCGCGTGACGATTCCCTTTCAAACTGCGGAGAAATCCCAATGAAAAAAATTCGCACCCTGATCGTGGATGATGAATTGCTGGCGCGCGACCGGATGCGCCAGTTGCTGCAAACCGAGGCGGAGATTGAGATCATCGGCGAATGTTCGGATGGTCGCACGGCGGTCACGACCATTCAGGAGCAGTCACCCGACCTGGTTTTTTTGGATGTGCAAATGCCGGAGCTGGATGGTTTCGGAGTGGCGGAAGCCGTTGGCGCCGGCACCAAGCCGGTGATCGTATTTGTCACCGCGCACGATAAATTTGCCCTGCGCGCTTTTGAAGTTCATGCCGTGGATTATTTATTAAAACCCTTCGACCGCGAACGGTTTCAAAAAGCTCTGCGCCGCGCGGTCGAGCGGGTGAAACAGTCCGAAGGCAGCGCCATCGTGGAACGCCAAGCGGCGTTGATCGCCGAGTTGAAGTCGCCCAAAACCCCCGAACGGCTGGCGGTGAAATCAGGCGGCAGCGTCGTTTGGGTGCGGCTGGATGAAATTGACTGGATCGGATCGGCGGATAATTACGCCGAACTGCACGTCGGCGCAAAATCGCACTTGCTGCGGGAAACTCTGGGCGCGCTGGAGTCGCGGCTCGACCCGGAAAAATTTGTCCGCATCAGCCGCTCGATTATCGTCAACGTCCAACGCGTCAAGGAACTGCACCGGTTGTTTTACGGCGGCTACGAATTGGTGCTCCAGGACGGCACGAAACTGACCTCGAGCCGCCGTTACCGCGACAAATTGAAGCAGTGTGGCTTGGACTGATTTTTCCGGCCGGACCGTTTGCCCCTGAATTTCGTCCGAACGCCCCATAAAGATTGGTGACTAGTGATACAAACTTTTATTGTCACGCCTCCGACAAAAATCAGCCAGTCAATAATCAGCCAGTCAATGTTCGCCCACAATTTATTGAACCCATGGAAACCAAACAGAATTCAGTCCTGATCGGGATGGTGGCGACTTTGCTGCTCCTTCTCAATTTTCCGCAAAACGCAGCGGGGCAAAGCAACCAGTTGGCTTCCGCCTCAACTGCCGTTCCTGCGCCCAGTGCCGGTTTGATCAACGACTGGCTGCGGGAACAGTCTCCGGGGTTTGATGCCTGGAATATTGGCGGCCAGTTCCGGGCGCGGCTTGAACACAAGGAATACTTCGCGGTGGCGAATGCCGGCCAGGCGGATTTTAGCAAGAAGGGTGACGCGGATAATTCGTTCGGGCTTTTTCGGGAACGCTTTCATGTGGGTTACACTCCTTGTCTGTGGTTCTCGGTGTTTGGTGAGTTTCAAGATTCGAGCGCCGTCAACGACGACCGGAATCCCAGCCCCGACAACGACCACTACCAATTACGGCAAGCCTGGGTTGCACTGGGCGACGCGAAGCAATTTCCACTGACCGTGAAGGCCGGGCGGCAAGAATTGGTTTATGGCGACCAGCGACTGGTCGGCATGGCCGACTGGCTGAACGTTGGCCGGACATTTGACGCCGTCAAAGTGCGTTACGAAAACCCGGATTTCTGGGTGGATGGTTTTGTTTCCCAGCCGGTGATCCCGGACAAAACGGAGTTTGATGAATCCGATGATCACGACCGGCTTTCGGGAATATATGCTTCAACCAAAACGTGGCTGCCGTTTCAGGAATCGCAAATTTATTTGCTCGCGCATAATGTGGATCGGCGCGCTGCGGACGAAGCGGGCCAGAAACTTTATCCCCTCGCGTCGCCACGCGACATTTACACCATCGGCCTGCGCTTCAAATCGCTGCCCGGCGCGTTGCAAGGCTGGGATTACGAAGTGGAAGCCGACGGCCAATTCGGACGGTTCAAAGCGACGACGACTTCGGCAAATCTTTCGCAGCGGGCCTTTGCGGTCCACGTTGCCGGCGGCTATACGTGGACGAATGCGGTATGGTCGCCACGACTCGGCCTCGAATATAACTACGCTTCCGGCGACGGCAATTCAGCCGACGGCACGCATGGCACCTTCGACAATCTGTTTCCGTCCAACCACGGATTATACGGCGCGATGGATTTTTTCTCGCTGCAAAATATGCAGGACGTTCACGTGGGATTTTCGGTCAAGCCGACAAAAAAGCTGCTGGTGAAGCTGGATGGTTATGCCTTCTGGCTGGCTGATACTCACGATTATCTCTACGCTGGCAATGGCACGCCGCGCACCACCGGCGGTTTTGGAATTCAACCCGGCGCGGGAAATTACGTCGGGTCGGAACTGGATTTGGTCGCCACTTATACGATTACTTCGTTCGCCCTGGTATCGTCGGGCTACGGCCATTTATTCGCCGGCGAATATTTGAAAAATTCGCTCGCCACAACCGGTGGCGCGACCGACGGAAATTATCTCTTCGCACAGTTGACCTTTAATTTTTAGCCGCTGACAATTCCTCCGGTTCATGAGCGACATTAGAATTCCCCCCGCCGGCGAACCGTTGAAAAAAAAATACGTCCGTGCCATCGGTCCGCGCTTGCGCGTGCTGCTGTATTTTATTTTCGGTCTGGTCGCCGTTTTGGCCGCCAATTCCGTGTATCTCAGCGCGATCACCTGGCTGGAGTGGCTCAAGCACGATCCCAACGTCACCTATCAAAACTGGTTTTACATGGTGATGTTCGGGACACATCTGGGGCTGGGTTTCCTGCTCGTGCTGCCGGTTGTGATCTTCGGTTTCATTCACATGGTCAACGCCCACGACCGGCCCAACCGGCGCGCGGTGAAAATCGGCTACCTGCTTTTCGGCACGAGCCTGTTGGTGCTGGTCACCGGTTTGCTGCTGACCCGCATTGATGTTTTTCAATTTAAGAACATCGGCCTGAAAGACCCGCGCCTGCGTTCGCTCGCCTATTGGGCGCATATCATCACACCCATTCTGGGCATCTGGCTTTACCTCCTGCACCGGCTCGCCGGGCCGCGCATCAAGTGGCGGGTCGGTTTGAAATGGGGCGCGGTCGTCGGTGTCCTGACGATTGGCATGGTGCTCCTGCATTCGGCGCATCCGCGAAAAAACCAGGTCGGTTCGGTGGAGGGTAAAAAATATTTTGAACCGTCCCTCGCGCGAACTGCGTCGGGAAATTTCATTCCGGCGCAGACGCTGATGATGGACAGCTATTGCCTGAACTGTCATCAAGATGCGTATAAAGATTGGTTTCATAGCGCGCATCATTTTAGTTCGTTCAACAACCCGCCGTATCTCTTCAGCGTGCGCGAAACCCGGCAGGTCTCACTCAAACGCGACGGCAACGTCAAGGCTGCGCGCTGGTGTGCCGGTTGCCATGATGCGGTGCCGTTCTTCAGCGGCGCGTTTGACAACCCCAATTACGACGATGTGCATGATCCGACGTCGCAAGCCGGCATCACCTGCACGGCGTGCCATGCGATCACGCACATCAACAGCACCAAAGGCAACGCCGATTACACGATTGACGAGCCGATTCATTATCCGTTTGCCTACAGCACTAATCGTTTTCTGCAATACCTCAACCAGCAACTGGTGAAGGGCAAGCCGGAGTTTCACAAGCAGACCTTCCTCAAGCCGTTCATGCGCACGGCGGAGTATTGCTCCACCTGTCACAAGGTCAGCATTCCCGGTGACCTGAATCACTATAAAGATTTTCTGCGCGGTCAAAATCACTACGACACTTACTTGTTGAGCGGCGTTTCCGGCCACGGCGCGAAGAGTTTTTATTATCCTGATCAAGCCAAACAAAACTGCGCGGCGTGTCACATGCCGCTGAAAGAATCCGCCGATTTTGGTGCGAACTATTTCAATCCGACGAATGACTCGGCGCGTTACATTCACAGCCACCAGTTCCCGGCCGCCAACACCGGGATTCCATATCTGCGGGGCGACACCAATACCATCAAATTGGAGGCGGATTATTTGAAAGGCGATTTGCGGGTGGATATTTTTGGAATCAAGGAAGGCGGTGCGATAGATAATCCGCTGACGGCACCGCTGCGCCCGAAAATTCCCACGCTCAAGCGCGGCCAGCGTTATTTGATCGAGGTGGTCATTCGCACAATGAAACTGGGTCATCCGTTCACGCAAGGCACCGTGGACTCAAACGAAGCCTGGTTGGAGGCGCTGGCCAAAAGCGGCGACCAGCGCATCGGACACAGCGGCGGGCTCGGCGCGTTTCGTGAAGTGGATCCGTGGGCGCATTTCCTCAACGTCTATATGCTCGACCGTGACGGCAACCGCATTGACCGCCGTAATCCGCAGGACATTTTCACGCCACTTTACAATCACCAGATTCCGCCCGGCGCGGGGCAGGTGGTGCATTATGAAATTGTCGTGCCGACAAATCAGATTGCGCCGCTGACGGTGGAAGTCAAACTGCAATACCGCAAATTCGACACGATCTACATGAACTACGTGTTCAGCACGAACTACGTCAAAGGCGCGCCGTTCTCAGTGACGAATGACTTGCCCATCACCACCATCGCTGCGGATAAAATTACCTTCCCGATTGAAGCCGTGAATTTGGCGACGGCGCAACTCGCCGCCATGGCCGCGCAAACTTCGAGCATCGCTGTCTGGCAGCGGTGGAACGATTATGGCATCGGTCTGTTGTTGGAAGGAAACACGGGCGCGGAGAAAGGTGAATTAATCCAAGCTACCGAAGCCTTTGAGCAAGTGGAAAAACTCGGTCGCGCCGATGGCCCGGTGAATTTGGCGCGGGTTTATTACAAAGAAGGCCGGCTGGACGACGCGGTCGAGGCGCTCAAGCGCGCGGCCAAATGTAATCCGCCCGCGCCGCGCTGGACGGTGGCGTGGTTCAACGGCTTGGTGAACAAACAAAATGGTTTTCTTGACCAGGCCATTTCCGAGTTCCGCAGCGTGCTGGAGGATCGCTATCCCGAACTGGACCAGCGCGGCTTTGATTTCAGCAAGGATTACGAGGTCATCAACGAACTTGGTCAGGCTTATTTTGAGCGCGCGAAAATGGAACGCGCCGAACCAGCCCGGCAAAAGGAATTTCTGAATCTCGCCGTGGAAGCATTTCAGAAAACGCTGGCCTTGGATTCGGAAAATCTCACGGCCCATTACACGCTCGCGCAAATTTATTCGCAACTCGGCGATGAAGCCAAGGCCAGCTATCATCGGCAAGAGCACGCGAAATATCTTCCCGATTATAATGCACAGGATCATGCGGTGACCGTGGCCCGCCGGGCTGATGCTGCCGCCGACCACGCTGCGCAAGCCACGGTGATTTATCCTTTGCAGCGGCCGAGTGCACCCGGATTGGATGTTGTTAACCAAACGATTTCTGCCGCGCCATAACCTATGCCCAAAAATTCTCCTCTGCCCGACGACGACGAAGAGTTGGTTCATTATGACGACCGACTCATCGGCAACGCCTTTCGCTGGTCGCTGGTCGCGCTGATAATCATCGCTGTTTTGTTCGGTGGCGCGGTTTTTATCCTGAAGCGCAAACCTGCCGCCGCCGCGCCGCAAATGACAAAACTCAACGCGCCCGTTTCGCCTGTGCTGCCGCAGGCGGAAGTGCCCGAGGCGAAATTCACGGACATCACCAAGGAGGCTGGCATCACGTTCACGCACGTCAACGGGGCTTACGGTGAAAAACTGTTGCCGGAAACGATGGGCGGCGGCGTGGCGTTTTTTGACTACGACAACGATGGCGCGCAGGATTTGCTTTTCGTCAATTCGACTTACTGGCCGGGTCACGTGCCGGCTGGAAAGCCAATGCCCACGATGGGGCTGTATCACAACGACGGGCATGGTCATTTCACCGATGTGACCGCGGGTTCCGGGCTGGATGTGAGTTTCTACGGCATGGGCGTGGCGATTGGCGATTATGACAACGACGGTTTCGACGATGTATTCATCACGGCTGTCGGTGGCAATCATCTTTTTCACAACGACGGGCACGGAAAATTTCACGAAGTCACGCTTGAATCCGGCGTTGGCGGTGCGACCAATGATTGGAGCACCTGCGCCGCGTTCATTGATTATGACAACGACGGCAAGCTTGATCTTTTTGTCGGCAGCTATGTGCAATGGTCGAAGGAAATTGACGCGGAAGTCGGTTACAAGATTGATGGTCGCACGCGCGCCTACGGTCAGCCGATGAATTTCGCCGGTGCGTTTTCGCATCTTTACCACAACGATGGCAACGGACATTTCAGTGACGTCTCGGCCAAGAGCGGCTTGCAGGTGAAAAATCCAGCGACCGGTGTTCCGGCCGCGAAAACTCTCGGAGTCGCGCCGGTGGATCTGAATGGCGACGGCTGGATTGATCTGATTTTAGCCAACGACACCGTGCCCAATCTGGTTTTTATCAATCAGCATGACGGCACGTTCAAGGAAATCGGCGCGCAGTCCGGCATCGCGTTCGATAACTACGGCAACACGCGCGGCGCGATGGGCATTGACACGGCGCGCTATCGCAACGATGGCAAACTCGGCATCGCCATCGGAAATTTTGCCAATGAAATGACGGCGCTTTACGTCGCGCAAAATTCGCCGACCATTTTCAGCGATGAAGCCATCACCGAAGGCGTCGGTCCGGCGAGCCGGTTACTGCTCAAATTCGGCGTGTTCTTTTTTGATTACGATCTGGATGGCCGGCTGGATTTGCTCACGGCCAACGGACATTTGGAGGAGGAGATCAGCAAAATTCAAAAGAGCCAAAAATATGAGCAGCCTGCGCAATTGTTTTGGAACGCGGG
This sequence comes from uncultured Verrucomicrobia subdivision 3 bacterium, assembly GCA_903944085.1. GTDB lineage: Bacteria > Verrucomicrobiota > Verrucomicrobiia > Limisphaerales > UBA11358 > UBA11358. Next base: position 16,496 of record CAJAQO010000300.1, on the reverse strand, counting down.
TGAGCGCAGCGGCGGCTGCTTCGTGGCGGTGCCGCCGGAGAAAGCCGGTGCGGATTTGTTCAAGCCGATTGTCGGACGCGGTTCGGCGTTTGCCGACATTGATGGCGACGGCGATCTTGATGTCGTCTTGACGCAAGTTGGTCGTCCGCCGCTCCTGTTGCGCAACGACCAGAATTTACATCACCACTGGATTCGCCTGAAACTCGTCGGCACAAAAAGCAATCGTGACGCCATCGGCGCGTGGATTACGGTCCGCGTGAATGGCCAGACTTTGTCGCGTCAAGTAATGCCCACGCGCAGCTATCTTTCGCAATCCGAACTGCCCGTCACCATTGGCTTGGGCAATGCGGTCAAGGTGGAGAGTGTTGAAATCAACTGGCCGAACGGAACACTCCAGAAGTTGGAAAAAGTCCAAATAGACCAGCCAATGACCGTGACGGAAACTCCGTAGCTTTGCCGTCAACTAATCGGTCTGAGCATCGTAAGCGCGGATTTCCGAATGGCGGATTTGCCCGCCGAGATTGGCGGTCCATGTCACGAGGCCGCCTACTACCAGCGCGGCCGCCAGCAACAATATGCCAAACCAGTTGGCGATAATCCGGCCCCGGAAGACAAGCAATCCCGCCAGCGCCGCAATTCCAATCACGATGCAACCTGCCAACGTCACGCCTGCGGCCGCCTGATGCTGCTCCAGAATGTGGTCGGAAAATCCCGGCAAGCCTTTGACCACGCCCGCCGCCGTTCCGCCCGTCAAATATAACGGCACGGCCAGAACTCCGGCTAAAACGAACATGCTCAACGCGGCCTTCTGGATGTCCAGGCTTCGGCGCCAAACGCCGAATGCCAGCCAGCCCATCCCAAATAATATGGCCATGATTGGCACGTGGCACAGGGCGAGGTGAAAATGCGCGGCGGTAAGAGGATTCATTGGTTAACCAGGTTGAGGTTCGGTTCTGCCGCCGAAATTTTTTCTTCGGTCGGCAAAAATATTTTTTGCTTCATCAAAATTCCAGCGGCACGCGCACCACCAGGCCGCCCATCACGTCGCCCATTTTGAAATCTTTCTTCGGACTGTCCGGGTTCCGGTTGTGACAGTCGGTGCAGGCATTGACGGTGGCTTTCTCGCCATAAACGGCGGTGAAATAACGCCGGCCGCCGAGCGATTCCCCGCCATAGTAGTTGGTGCCGGGATGCTCAAGGACGTATTGCAGCCCGGTTTTTTCCGTGTCGGTTTCGGGCGCATCTTTTGAATTGATCGGCCAGAGCGACCGCAGCACGTAATGGAATTCGGCACCTTCCTGCTGAACGAATTCGGCGGCCGCACGCAATTTTTGAGCGTGATGTGCCAAGAGAGTTTCGTCTCCAGGCAGCGCATAGGTTTTTTGATCGGCGGCAATCACGGCATGGAGGGCGTCGGCCAGCTCCTGCGGTTTGAACGTCACTGCGGGTGCTTGCGGCAGGCTTGTCACCGGGGGTTCTTGTTGGCAACTGGTCGCGGCCAGGACCAGCATTCCGCCCAGCGTGAATTTAACAAAGACTTCGGGCATCTTGATATGGTTCATGTTTCTCATTTCCTATGGGTTCGCTTTCGGCGCGTTGGGAACAAACTGACCGCCGTGGGCTTCAAGCAACTGAAGTTTTAACTTCCGGTTTCCTTGCGAATCAAAGGCCAAAATTCCGGTCGCGCCGCCCAGCGAAAAACGGAGTGGAAAAGCTTCATGCGCCGGACGGTCACCGGTTTGTCTCAGGACGTGAATCAACAACGCGGCGGCGTCGCAAGCCGCCGCCGCCGTCGGGTCCGGTTCATGGCCGAAGCGCGTGCGAAACGTGCTGGTAAAATTTTGAAAGACAGTCATGACATCTTTCTCGAAGATCGGACCAGGCACCTGCAATCCCTCCATGGCGTCGCCCGCCGCTCCCGCAAACTCCGCCGCCTGCAGCCGGCTGGGTCCGGCAAATGTGCCGGTGAAACCCGCTGCTCGCAGTGCTTTCGCCAGCTTGCCGGCGTTGGCCGCATCCAACCAGAGCAAAACGGCATCGGGCTGGTTAGCGAGAATTTGTTTGCAGAGCCGCGCTGTATTTGTGAATGACAAATTCACTTCAATCATTTTCTCAATGACGCAACCATTGTTGGTCGCGGCTTCCTTGAGATCACGGGCCACCTCGCGTCCGGCGCGACCGTCTGGAATCACGGCGATCCAATGGCTGGCATGAATTCCGGCGAAAAGAATCTTCGCCTCATCAACCGTGCGCGGAACGATACGCACCATCCAAGGCACGCCGGTTTGGCTGACAGAAGAGTCGGCGCACAGGGAAATTACTGGCACCGCCGTGCGGCCGGAGACCTGCAATACCAGATGCGTCGCCGCGCCGTCCGGTGGTGCAATCAAGCCCAGTGCGCCGTCGTCGGTGACCATCCGCGCGGCTTCCACGCCGTCCGCGCCCCATTGGCCGGCGCGACCGCGAATGACCAGGCTGACATGTGTTCCGGTGGATTGATTGGCTTGTTCGACCCCGAGCGTTGCCCCGTCGCGCAGACTGGCGGCCGAAGGTTCCTCCGGCGGCACAAGCAGGCCGATGACGAGATTGGTATTTTCCTGGCTCGTTTCGCCCGCGTGCAAGCATGCCACAATCGTCATCACGGTGAAGGCGATCACGGCTGGGCGCGCATTGAAAGACATGTTTTACTTCGCGGCGGTCTTGACCGGCTTCAATTTCGGCGCGGGCGTGAAATGCCAGCGGCCTTGCAAGAATTGGGCGTAAACAATCGGCGCGATGTTGTCCCAGCGGCCGTCGAAGCGCATGTAACCGCACACCCCGGTGTATTCGTCAATGGCGGCCATCAGATCGCGAATCCGGTAGCGGTTCGGCCCGGCTTTCTTGATGGCGGTGACGAGCATCTGCGTGCCGTCGTAGGCATAACCGGCATAAATGTCTGGCTTCATGCCGTAACGTTTTTCGAAACGCGCGACAAAATTCGTCCACGCCGGGTCGGTTTTTTCCAAGTCGAAAGGGTAGGCGGCAGTCGCGCCTTCCGCCACCGCCGGGCCGGCGAGTTTGATGAAATCCGGGTCCACCAGCCGGTCAAAGCCATAGAACGCGGCCTTCACGCCCGCCGCCCGCAGTTGCGCCGCGGCGGGACCGGTTTCGGCGGGATTGCCCCAGAAGACCACGGCTTCCGGATTCGCCTGTTTGATGACGGCCACCTGCGTGTCGAACGTGCGGTCGCCGTCCTTGAAATTAATTTCCTGCAACACCGGATGACCGAGCCGGCGCACGGCATCCACGAAGGGCCGAACGCCCACGCGGCCGGGACGGCTGTTGGCGCGAAACACAACTATTTTGGTCAGGCCGCGTTCCTCCACGATCAGCCGGGCGAGCAGATAACCTTGCTGGCGGTTGTCCGGGAAATTGCGAATCAACCAAGGGATTTGCGTTTCGGTCAGGGAGGGATCGGGATCGGAACAGTTCACCATGTAAATCTCGGTTTTAAGTGTGGCGCGGAGCGCAACGTGCGTGGCGTCGCCGTCAATCGTGCCGATGAAAGCGAGCGCGTTGGTGTCGGCAAACTCCACGGCGATGTTCGCGGCGCTGCCCCATTGCGGCGAGTCAACTTTTTCGATGACCTCGAACGGCAGCTCGCTGGGCTGGCGCGCGGCGTTGGCCTCTTCGATCGCCAGCATCACGCCTTTCTTGCTCATCTCGCCTCGAACCGATTCCGGGCCGTAAGGCGGCGGACTGAGCAGGCCGATCCGAAGTGTTTTCAGGCCGATTGGATCGGGATAATCCTTGCCCGGTCCGCGAAACGGCAGGCGCGTCAGCCAGTATTGGTAGAATGGCTTGATGTTGCGGTAGGGTAGCAGTTCATCCGGCGCGTTTCCGTAATACGGATAGTCGCCCGCCGGTGCTTGCGCCGCCGGCGCGCACTGCGGCGAAATCGGTTCGGCAATGAAGTTCGTGTTGATGCTGGTCTCCTCTTTTTCCTCATAGCCGCACCAGCCGGCGGGCACAAGCGCTAGCATTCCGGTCAAAATCAGAAATATTTTTTTCATGCTGACCTCCTATTTTATGAGCATGGCAATGGCTTCGATTTCGACGAGCAGATCGCTCCGGCAGAGCCGGGCTTGGATGCCGGTGCTGGCGGGGAACGGGTCCAGCCCCAGCGCGTGGAAAAATTCGTTGCGGATGGAATTGAATTCGCCGTAGTCGCGCTCGATGTCACGGATGTAGCAGGTGGTGCGAACCATGTCGTGCCAGGTGGCGCCTTCGCTCGCGAGTAGCCCGGTGAGGTTGTAAAAAGTGCGCCAGAGCTGGGCGCGAAAATCGCCAGGGTAAAGTGTTTCACCGTCAGGCCCGATGCTGGCGGTGCCGCTGAAAAGCAGTTGCGTTACGCCGCCAGTCAGATCCACGCGCAGGCCGCGCACGAAGGCCGCGCCGTATTCCTTCGCTTCGTTCAAGACCTTCGGCTCGGTGATGGCTTTTTTGCTGACCACTTTCCGGTGCTTTGGCAGTTGTTTGATGAGGCTGGCGGGCGCGGGTTCGCACGCGGGCAGGCCGAGCGCGCGGCGTTGGATTTTTTCCGCGTCGGAATAGTTGATGACGCGATCCAGTTGACTGCCGGGAATAATGAAGTTGGTTTTCATAATATCAGGTCCTTTCTTGGATGACGGTTATTTGGCAGTCGCAACTTTGGCGGATTTCGGCGAGGCGGCAAAATTTGCGTGCCCCAGCCCGTCGGAGGTGGCGAACCAGGCTTCCTGGTCGTCTGCCCAAATGCCGAGCACGAAATCATTCGGCAGTTTCGTTGCCATCGTCCGCGTCTCGACCGGCTGGCCCGGACGCGTGATTTCAGCGAGGCCTTCGCCATTTTCATTGGCGCGATAAGTGACCCACGTGTCGCCGTCGGTCACGGAAACGCCGCGATCCGTGCCCACCCAAGCCACGCGGCCATGGGCCCAGATGAAGTTGATGAAGTTGGAAACGAGCGGCGATTTTTTCTCCTCCCAAGTGCGCCAGCGCGAGCCGTCATAGCGCGACATGCCAAAATAAGTTGATTGCCAGAGAATGCCTTCATCCCACGCCACCCAAGAGGTGACGTCGTTGATTGGGCCGGCGTCATGCACGAGTTCGAAATGAAAGTCGCGGTCGGGATCGCGGTATTCCGTAAAAATCTTGCGGGTCAGATCGTATTCGAGAATGCCGCTGCCCCAGACGCCCACGAAAACGCGGCCGTTCGCGCCCGCCACCGAATACACCCACGGCTCGTGCATGGTGGTGTTGGTGTGATCGTAAATGGTCCATTCGCCGGTTTTCAGATTCAACACTCCCAGACCCGCGGCGGTAGCCACCCAGAGCGTGTCGTCCACGATGCCCAGGCCATAGATCACATTATTCGGCAGGCCGCTATCGGTTTGCAGATAGGTGGTGACACGGCCGGCGCTGTAACGATTCAGCCCGCGCATGGTGCCGATCCACATGTCGCCGGTGCGTTTGTCCTCCACCATGCACAAAACCATTTTGTGGCTCAGGCCGTCCTCGACGCCGATGCGGCGGAACTTCCCATCCTCGCGCACCAACGCGCCGTCGTAAGTGCCCACCCAGAGTTTGTCGTCGCTCGCCCGCAACACGCAGTGAACCTTGTGCGTGGGCATTCCGTCCTGCACATGGAAATTTTCAAATCGTTCGATCAACGGAAACGGCAGAGGCAAATCATTCGTCGCCGTTTCCGCAGCGCGAACATCGGGTGTGCCAGAAAGGGAAAACAGCAGCGCTATTCCCGTCGCGAGCGTCAGAGAATTCAACATGGTTTTCATAATATGTGTTCCTTTCGATTCAGAGGGTTTTCAGAAATTCAACCAGGTCGTTGAGCTGGATTTTGTTCATGTAACTGGTCACGCCATGTGAGTCGTTGGTGCTGTAAAGCGTCCAGATTTCTTCCAGCGACAACGCGCGGCCATCATGCAGATACGGTGCGGTGTTAGCGACACCGAGCAGATGTGGCGTATCAAATGTGCCTCCGGTGCCGACGTCAAACGACAATCGCACCGAATAAAGCGGCGGACGATGGCAGCTCGCACAGCGTTTTTCGTGCGGAATTTCTGTGCCATTCTTGGTCTTGGTGGCAAAGAAAATCGCCTTGCCGCGTTCCTGCGATGGCGTCAACGTGCCGTCCTCATTCCGCGTGACGCGCTGCGGCGGCTGCGATTTGATGAACGTCGTCAGGTCCAACAGTTCTTTTTGCGGTATGGGATCAGTGCGCATCAGCACTTTGGCAAAGCGTGGGCCGCACTGAATTTCGAGGCTCGCATTTTTTCCATTCCACTTGAACGGCTCGGTGCCGGCCACGCCGAGCAGGCTGCGATTGTCGAGCAGGTTGTCGCCGATGCCGCTCGTGTCGAAATCATAACTCAGCCCGTCCACGTGGCCGTCGGGATGACAAGAGCGGCAGGAAAATTGGTGCTGAAAAGTGTAAGCTGCTTTCGTGAAAACTCTCTCGCCGCGCCGGATCGGATCATTTAACCCGCCATCGCCCAGGATAATCCGGCCCTTTTCAGTTAGATTGTTTGCGTCAACCACGAGGACACTGTCCGCCAATCGCTCCGCGACAAACAACGTGCCGCCGTCCGGGCTAAGGGTAAGTTGATGTGGATTGCGTTGCGTGGGAATGCGGGCGGTGACGTATGCGGGCGAAAGCGACATGTCATAAATCGCTTCCTGCTTTGTCGTCGGGTCAGCTTTATCCAGCCACGCAGCCATGCGATCCAAATCCACCACGGTCACCACGTCGCCGCCGCCGGACGCGACAAAGGCGCGATGGCCGGACGAATCCACCACGACGCCCGACGGATCGGCAAAATAATTATTCGCCTCATCGAGCGGCATTTGAATGACGTTGCCGGATTTCACATCGGTGATCGCCAAGCCGCTCGACATCACCCAGCCGTTCGCCACTTGCGTGATGGGGACGAGATTGCGCACCTTGACCAGCGGCGTCAGCATCCACGAACGTGACGGCACGGCGCAGATGCCTTCGGATTGGTGCGCCGATTCCAGCGCTTCACGGCGCACCGTGCGCGCGGTCATGGGATCAATCTCGGTGACTTCCGACGTGGGAATGGTTTTGACCGAAACGAGCCGGACCATGCGGTTGGCGACGAACGCACGAGTTCCGTCCGGCGTGATCGCCACGGCAAACGGCTCGCGGCCCGCCGATGGCCGGCCCAATTCCTGCAATGGGGAAACAGAAAGCACTGAAATATCGTCCGACATGGAGTTGGCTACCACGAGGCGATCACCAGCGGCGGTGCGGCAAAACGCCACGGCCACCGGTGCCATGCCGACAGCGATTGATCCCGTTTCCTGAAGTGTTTGCGTGTCCAGCACCGCCAGCCGGTCGGTGTTTCGGCAAGTCACAAAAAGATTTTTCCCAGCGGCATCAATCGCCAATCCAAACGGCCTGCCCGCTACTTTGACTCGGCGCAAGACCTGTCGTGATGTCGTATCCGCCTCGGCCACTTCATCACGGTCGTCGAGGGCGATGTAAATTTTCTTCCCATCCGGCGAAATCGCCATTCCCGCCGGCGCGTCATGATGCGGCCGGGGTTGCGCCCAGCGCAGCTTGGCGGTGGAGACAAGATGGCAGTTGAAACAACTGACGTTCGCGAGTGACTTTTGGCCGGACATTTGGCGCATATGGTCAATCCAGTAATTCTGCCTCAGCCACAGCGCCACGCTGGCAAAACATACTAAAATCAACAGGAGGATGAATGCTCGTTTTTTCATCAGTTGGATTTCCTCGATGCCGAACCGGCTTCTTTCAACGTGAGTTGTATCACGGGCTCGCTCACAGCCAGCGGACGATGATTGTGCGGCGCGCGGTTCCTCGGTTCGTGGCAGCCGATGCAGGAGCGGTTTTCAGCCGGCCGCAACCAAAGCATCGGGGCTTCCTGGTGCAAGACATGACCACTTTCATCGAGCGACTCGAAACCGAGCGGCACATCGGCTGGCACTTCTGCCAGGAACGAGCCGTCCGCCTGAACCGGCACTTCGCCGAGCGCATGAACCTTTCCAGGTGACGTCTCCACGAGCACGCGGACACGGCTGGCCGGAGGCATTGTTCCACTCGTGCGGTCGCTGGAAAAATTCGCGTCGAGACAAAGAATTTTTCCAGTTGTTTTCGTGACGTCCATCGTCGAAAGCCGGCCCATCGGCTGAAGATGGGGAGCCACTTCGACGGCTTCGGAAATATTCCAGGCCGGATCAACCAGCAGCGGCGTGCCCAAATTTGTTGTGTTCGAACTAACACGGAACAGCGCCTGTGAAGGCTTGTTGCCGGCCGTATTTCCGGCGCAAACCAGCAAATCGCCATCGCCGGCCGGCTGCACTGAACCGATTTGCGCCGTCACACCGGGGAACAACGGTGCGCGGCTTTGGAACGGCCGGGCCAGGCAGACAACTTCCGCTGTGTTTGCGCCGGACTTTGAAACTAGAAAAACCACACGGTCATCGGCGAGCAGCCGCGGTTGTTGAATGCTGGAGTTGGCATCTTCCGGTTTTGCGAAGGCGGTGACTTCCGTGCCGTCGTTGTTGATCGTGAACAGTGCCGGGCCGGAATTCGAGTTTGATGGCGAAGTCGAAACGAACAGGATTCGTCCGTCCGAAAGCATGGTTGGATCGGTGATGCTGCGGGAGCTGAAAGTCAACTGGCGTGGCTGGCCGCCGGGCGATTGAACATAAAGCGCGGGCTGGGACTGGTTGAAATTTGTGCCGCCAAGTTTTGGCACTGGCGAGGCAAAGACCAAACTCCCATCGGGAAGCAAAGCCGGGTTCATCGCACCACCGGGCACGGAAGTCAATTTCGTGAGACGCGCATCCGTCAAATCCTCCTGATAAATTTGCCATTCACTCGCGGCGCTGGTTTTGCCGGCGAAGAAAATGCGCTGGCCGTCGTAGGAAACAATCGGCTCCCCAGCAGAAGCCAAACTTTCTGAAAGCACGCGAACACGGTTCGGGTCAAACGGCGTTTCCATCAACACGACACGGCTACCGGGCGGATATTTTAAATCCAGGACATCTGAGGCTGAGTTGGCGGCGGCGTTCACCGGCGATTGGGCCAGAATCAGCGATCCGCGCGGAACAGGTTTATGGCAACCGGCTCCGGCCAGCAAAGTCAGGCTGGCGACCAAAAAGAAAATTTGAAAATGGCTGGCCGATTTCACGTTTACTTTCGCTCGCCGGGTTCGGTGACTTTGAGGATTTGATCCGCTTTGACGTTGCTCAATTCCTGAACCTGTTTGCTCGGCCATTGGATTTCGATGCGGTCTGCGGTCGTCGCCTTGCCCAAGCCGAAGTGCAGGCGCCGGTCGCTTTGCATGAGGAAACCAAACGCGCAACGTGCTTCGGCAAAATACGTTTTGCCGCCGGCAGTCACTTTCACTTTTGCGCCGAAGCCATCACGGTTGCTTTTGGTTCCGACGAGGTCGAGCGTGAGCCAGTGGTTGCCGGATTTGTCGCGGTTGTGCAGCAGGAACGGCCGGTCGCCCATCGTGGTCACGACGATGTCCATGCGGCCATCGTTGTCGAAGTCGGCCACCGCGCTGCCACGGGCGCGAATCTTGGTGGTGAAATACGCGCCGCCTTTCTTCGCCGCGTCCGCGAACGTGCCGTCGCCGCGATTTTCCAACAGCAAACTTTCCCAGCCGACCAGATAATGCGGGTCGCCGTTGGCGATGAAAATGTCGAGCTTGCCGCTGTTGTCGAAATCGAGAAAGCACCCGCCCCAGCCGACGAATTGCGCGGTCAGCGAACCCAGTCCGGACGCCATCATGCGATCATCAAACAGTCCGTTGGTCGTGCCCATGTAAAGCGAGCCGTAGCCAAGGCGCGTGACGAGAATGTCCGCTTGCCCGTCGCCATTGCAATCGCCGATGGTGGCGGCCATGGAACCGGCAGCCTCGCCCATCGCGTTGAAAGCCACACCAGCTTGGGGCGCGACGTCTTGGAAATGGCCTTTGCCGTCATTAACCAGCAGCAGATTCGGCGTGCCGTCGTTGGAAAGATAAAGGTCTGGCGCGCCGTCGTTATTGTAGTCGAACACGGCCACGGACATCGCGCGGTGTCCGGGAATTTCGACGCCCGAAGATTTGCTGACGTCCTCGAACGTGCCATCGCCACGGTTATGATAGAGTTTGTTGAATTGCGGTTTGTAGGAAAGCGGGCCGGGATACGCGTCGGGATTGTAGTAGAGTTGGTAGTTCGGATCAAAGGTAAGATAGTTCGCAACAAAGAGGTCAAGCTTGCCGTCGTTGTCTGCGTCGAAAAAAACCGCGCCGAGGCCCGTGCCGCCGAGGTTGGCGACACCGGCTTTTTCCGTGACGTCTTCAAACGTGCCGTCGCCGCGATTGTGGTAAAGATAAGAGCGTCCCACGCCAACGACATAAAGATCGGTATGGCCATCGTTGTCATAATCGGCGGCGACCGCGGAAGTGCAATAGCCCATGCCGCTCAAGCCGGCTTTTTCCGTGACGTCCTCAAACGTGCCGTCGCCGCGATTGCGATAAAGTCGGTTCGGCTGGCGGGCGGTGCCGGGAGTGTGATGCGTGACGCCGTCGAGCGGGCCGGAATTCACCAGGAACAAATCCATCAGCCCGTCGCCGTCGTAATCCAGCCAGCATCCGCCCGCGCCGTTCGATTCAAGGATGTTCGCGATTTTTGAATCACAGAATTGATGGACAAAATGGATGCCCGCCTTGGCAGTGACATCTTCAAACAAATCATCGTGGCCGGCGGCAATCGGCGGTGTTACGGCGAGCGCAGGCACCGGTGGTCGGGCTACGGCAGCGGGACTGGTGATATGCTTTTTGATCGCAATGGCGGCCAGCGCCAGAACCAAACAAACCACGATGACCGCAACGAACCGACCGGCATTACCTTTGGAGTTGTTCATAAAAATGTGAGTTGTGCCGGACAGGCTGTCTTACCGGGCTTCGCCAATAAAATTTTCCGATGGGCTGGCTTCAACAAAAACGGACAATTCTTTGTCATTAGCGCTGCATTGTCTTTTGTTGGTTAAGATATAGAATAGCTATTTCATCAAAACTCTCCGGGGATGGACGGCGCGGTATTGGGGATGAGCGGAAAGACGCTGCAAACACAGCATTTTTTTACCATGGCAAAAAAAGGTTGACCCTTAACAATGGGTGGTGAGTCGGTGGTTTGCGCTTTCCCTCCGGGCCGTTTCACGCTTAAGTATAAGCTAGTCACTCACCACGGTCGCACGTGGGAGCAAAACCCTATCCGCATTATGTCAAAACGTTTGATTTGGATCGTCCTCGGACTTGCCCTCGTGGGTTTGGCCGTCTTCCTGTTGCGGCCCCAGGCAAACGGCGGCGATTCCACCCGATTAATGACGCGCGGCAACGGTTTTCTGGAGAAAGGCGACGCCACCAACGCCATAGCTACCTACTTGCAGGTGGTGAAATTGGAGCCGGAAAATCTGGACGCGCGGTTGAATCTGGCCAATGCCTGCCTGCTCGCCGACAACTCAAGCAACGTGATCGAACAGTGCCAGCAGGCGCTCGGGCTTGATCAAAATAGCGGCGCGGCTTATTACCTCATGGGTTGCGCCTACCTGCGATTAAACCAACTCGAAGCTGCGGTCCAATCGTTTCAGCAATCCAAGAAGATTGATCCGGCCATCAACGCGTTGGATTTTCAACTGGGCCTGGCCGAAGCGCGCTTGGACCGGCCTGCGGATGCCATTCGCGAATTCGAAATGGTTGCGAAATTCGATCCCGAAAATCCCTCCGTCCACTACCAGCTCAGCCAGCTTTATCAACGCGCCGGCCGCGCGGACGACGCCGCGCGCGAAATGCAACTCCACCAGCAGGTGCTCGCCAAAAATCCCGGCGGGCCGAGCGGGCCGGCGACTTTCGAGCGCTGCAAATACACCCAGCCGCGCATCGCGTTCAAGCTGGAGCAGCCGGATCCGCACGGCATTCGGGTGCGCTTTGTGGCTGCGACCGCCACGGCGCTCAGTCAGTCCGCAAATTTTCACGGACCGATGGCGGTTTTGGATTACAACCACGACGGACGCAACAGTCTTTTTGTCAGAGAAGGCGAAGCGGGCTTCCGCCTCCTCGACAATCAAAATGGACATTTCGAGCCGATGGGTGAAATGCTTCCCGGAAAACCCGACGCGAACTATCAACGCTGCCTGGTGGGCGATCTGGACAATGACCGTTTCGAGGATGTGATTGTGCTGGGCGAGCAGGCTTCACACGCGTTCAAATTTGCGGCCAATGGCCGGTGTCGCGAAGTCACTTCTTTTTCCGGGCTGAAAAATCTGAAAGCGCGTGACGGCCTGCTGGCCGATCTGGATTTCACCGGCAAGCTCGATTTACTGACGGTTCTGCCGGATGGCAGCGGGCTGCGCGTCTATCAAAATTTAGGCAGCTTCTTTTTCAAAGAGGCCACCGCCAATTCCGGTTTGCCCGCAATGCTGGCCGGTGCCGAACAAGTCGCGGTGGAAGATTGGAACAACGCGGATGTGCCGGGCGTCTTCGTCGGTCGCAACGGCCAGCCGCCCGCGTTTTTTCCCAAGCAACGCGCCGGTTCCTTTGTGACCACCAATTCACCCGCGAATTGGCCGGCGGGAAGCGCCATTGCCGTTGGGGATTTGAACAATGATTTGCGCGCTGACTTGGTCGTGGCCGGCGAGCACGAATTGAAAATAATTTTTGGCGGACTCGACGAGCAGGCAACCATTCCTCTGAACGGATTCAAGCCCAAAAGAATTTTGCTGGCCGATTATGACAACGATGGCTGGCTCGATGTGATTGCCTACGGCGACGGCGTGCGCGTCTGGCGCAACCTCGGCAAAGCCGGTTTTGCCGACGTCACCACCGCTCTCGGTCTGGATAAAATCGGCGCGGTGGACGATTTGGTGGCGGCGGATTTTGACAACGACGGCGCCACCGATTTCATTTTGAGCACGCCCAACGGCTTGCAGTTCCTGCGCAACGATGGCGGAAACGCGAACAAGCAATTGAAATTGCGGCTGGTGGGCAATCGCTCGAATGCCAGTGCGCTCGGCGTGCGGATCGAATTGACGTCGGGCAACTGGCGGACCATCCGCACGCTGCAACAGCTTCCGCTGGAAATCGGCACCGGCAAGCATGACAAGCTGGATGCGCTCAAAATCCGCTGGTTTGATCTGGCCAGCACCTTGGTGGACGTCGCGCTGCAAACCAACGTGCTGGCCATTGACGAATTAAAATTGCCGACTGGATCGTGTCCCTATCTTTACGCTTGGGATGGAAAGGAATTCAAATTTGTGACGGATATTCTGGGCGCATCGCCTTTGGGTTTGCCCGTTAGCAAAACCCATTACATTGAAGCTGATCCGGAGGAATTTCTCGCGCTCGGAAACGAACGGCAATTTCCGCCGAAAGAAAACGCTTATGAAATCAGACTCACCGAGGAGCTGCGGGAGGTGCTTTATCTCGATGAAGCTTCACTGGTGGTGGTGGATCATCCCGCTGGAACCTTGGTTTGCCCGACCAGCAAATTGCATCCCGGCAAACCATTTCCGCCGCATGAACTCTGGACGCTGCAGCCTTTGGCCACTCTCAAGCAAGCCACGCGCAGCGACGGACTGGATGTGACCGCTGCGCTGGCCGAGACTGATCAGCAAATGGTTTCGCCGGTGCGATTGCGCGAACCTCAACTGCGCGGACTGGCCGAGCCGTTTTCGGTCACGCTGGATTTTGGCGAATTGCCGGCCAACCGCCCGTTGGTTTTGGTGCTCAACGGCTGGCTGCGTTTTGGCGGCGGCATGGCGAACATCGCGGCCTCGCTCGACGCGAATCTTCCATTCCCGTTCCCCACCTTGGAAGCAAAGTTGCCGGATGGCTCGTGGGAAAAAGTGGATGTGGATGTCGGCGCTCCCTGCGGTAAAACCAAAACCATTTTGGTTGATCTGGAAAACAAACTGCCAGCCGGCGCGCGGCAACTCCGAATCACCACCGCATTTGAAATTTATTGGGACTCCGCTTTGCTCTGCGAAAAAGTTTCCCCGGAGCAAAACAACCAAAGTCAACTCACGGCTGGCCACGCGGACTTGCACTGGCGCGGTTTTAGTGAGTTTCAAAATCTGCCGGCGGATTTGCCGCTCACGCCGGACTACGCCAAAGTTCACGCCGACCCGCCGTGGCGGCGCACGCCATCGGGCTGGTGCACGCGATACGGCGAAGTGAACGAGCTGGTGCAAAAGAGCGATGATGCCTTGGTTTTGTTGAATGGCGGAGACGAGCTGGCGTTGTCATTCCCCGCTGACAAATTGCCGCCAAAACCGGCCGGATTTGTCCGCGATTTTTTCCTGCACGCGGTGGGCTGGGACAAGGACGCGGATTTCCACGTTGGCCAAGGTTGGCGCGTTGAACCGCTGCCATTTCGCGGCCTGGATGATCAAGCTTACGATCATTTGAAGCGGCCGGTCTCCATCAACGACGCTTGGATCGGGAAATACAACACCCGCTGGGTTGCGCCAATGGTATTGGTCAAAAATCAACCCTGATTTTTCGCCGCCAGAAGATGGCATTATCGGCCGCCGCCGGCTTTCGCATGTCTGGGAACCGTTCGGGGAGTTGTTGAAATGGCGTCGGCGGGGCCAAATTAATGCGGAGCAGGGTCTTGATTTGAAATCCGCTGGCCTGGTTTTTACTCGCCATCTCCTTAGTATTTAGCACCGAACCAAGTATCATATTGGCTTTTTGTGCCACCTATCCAGCAACCGGTCGGTTTGCTTCCACTCGCTGAAAACGGCTGGACAAAGCAAAAATGATCAAATAAATTTCAACACCTCCTGCCGATATCATGGCTTGAGCCATGACCAGTAAAATAGTTTGTTTATGAAAATTTTCTCCACGCGGTGTTTCCATTGCTTCCGACCATTGTGGAAATTCGTGTTGCCAGTTTCACTCTTCCTGGTTGGGAACAATCCAGCCTGGGCTAGTCTGCCTTTGGGCTGGAGTGACGCCGACATCGGTTCGCCGACGCTGGCCGGCTCCGCGTCATACACCAACGGCAACTGGACAGTGACGGGCGGTGGTGCGGACATTTGGAATGCCGCTGACCAGTTTAATTTTGTCAGCACCAGCGATGGCAGTGATGGCAGCATCACCGCCCAAGTCACAAGCTTGCAAAACAGCGATCCCGGTTCGGGCTGGTCCAAGGCCGGCGTCATGTTTCGCAACGACACCACCGCTGGCGCGGTCAATGTGAGTTTGGTGGTTTCCGCCACGCAGGGACTCAGCTTTCAATGGCGCAGCACCACCGGCGCGGCAACCTCGCAAAGTGCCCTTGGCGGCCTATCGGCCCCGATCTGGCTGCAGTTGGTCCGGTCAGGCGATAATTACAGCGGATATTACAGCGCTGACGGGAGCAACTGGGTGCTGATCGGCACGCAGCAAATTTACATGAACGGCTCCGTGATGGCCGGTTTGGCGGTCACGGCCCATAATAATTCCGCGCTCAATACCGCCACGTTCACCAATGTCAATCTCACCTCGCAGGCCTTTGGTGTTTATCGCCAATGCTGGACGAATCTCAACTCGAGCCTCGGCAACACGCTCATTGTCTTGACCAATACCGCCTACAATCCCGGCTGGCCCAATAATCCGTCGTCGGCTTATACGCACATTTACACCAACTTCGACACGGAAGTTAACAGCGGTTGGAATAACTATGGCCAGCGGCTGCGGGCGTTCGTGGTTCCGCCGATGAACGGTTATTACACCTTTTGGATTGCCAGCGACGATACGTCGCTCTTTTTGTTGAGCACCAATGAAAATCCGGCAAATGAAGTTCAGATCGCCTCGGTGACTTCCTGGACCCCCTGGGAAGTTTTCAATGACGAGTCGAGCCAGCAATCCGCGCCGATCTATTTACAAGGCGGCCAGCGTTATTATATGGAAGTGCTCTATCAGCAAGGCGGCGGCGGCGACGATTTGACGGTGCAATGGCAATTGCCCAACGGCACCATCGAGTTGCCGATGACGACGCCCAGCGCGGCCGGCACGCTGTTGATTCCCTTCACCGGTTTGACGAACACACCGGGAATTTATTGGCAGCCAACCAACACGGCGGGGATTGAAAACGGCAGCGTCACCTTTTCCTTGCTGGTGACCAATCAATCAAGCGTCAGCTACCGATGGCTTTTAAACAGCACCAATCTGCCCGGTGCGAACTCACCTGTGATCGCGGTGACCAATCTAAGTATCAGTTTGAGCGGCGAGATTTTCAGTTGCATCGTTTCCAACGCCTCCGGTTCTGTCACGAGTGCGCCGGCGATATTGACGGTGAACCCCGACACGAACGCGCCGGTGGTGGTGCGGGTGTTTAATATTGGGGTGACGAACGTGCAGCTGGTTTATTCCAAGCTGGTGGCGGCGGCGAGCGCGACGAATGCGGGGAACTATGTGTTCACGAACGGGCTG
>CAJAQO010000299.1 GCA_903944085.1 uncultured Verrucomicrobia subdivision 3 bacterium | reverse complement strand
GGAGATCGCGCACCCAGGCGTCCGAAACGCCATCCAGGTGCAGGACTTTGTTGTGCGGTTGGTCAATGGTCACGGCCTGCGGCGGCGAAACGATGCGGAGCTGTTCCACGCCGATTTGCGTGAGCCGGGCGGAGAGATCGCATTTGACGACGGACCCGCCGGGGGGATTGAGATATTTTGCGTCAAACGAATCCGCCAGCGGCACGTCCAGCGTGATTTCATTGCCGGAAATTTTTTTGATAGCGCGTTCGGTGTGCATTTCACCGGAAACCCAATGTTCGGCTTTGCCGTTGCGCACGAGCGTGTCCATGCCCATGAACTTCACCCACGCCGGCGTGGCGGGCCGGTTGATCAGCACGGTGTCACCGGACTTGAACGAATCCGCGTGGCTGACGTGAAATGAAAAAGTTCCCGACGGCACATATGCGTCGGTGATGGCGACCGGTGTGCCGACGGCTTTGGCCGCGCCGTCGCCGCCGATGGAAAAACACAGATGCGGACTGCCTGACATCTGGATCGTCGTGCCATCCGCCGCGGAACCGCTGCCGCGCAAAACAACGCCGCTCGCCTGGATCGTCAGCGGTTGGCTGCAATGAAAAATGCCCCACGCCAGCAATACCGCGCCGCGAAAACCGTCGCGCAGCTCGCCTTGCGAAACTTCATTGATGGCGGCTTGGATGGCCGCAGTATCATCGCCGCCGGAGGGCGAAACCGTTTTTTTGACCGGCACCGTCGGGAGCTTGACGCCGCCGCCCATGTAACCGGCGTGGGAAAAATCCATCAAGTGGTCGCCCGCCGGCAGTGTTTTGTAGTTGAGCTTGCCGTCGGTGCCAAGGTGTGCCCATTCGCTGGTCGGCGCGGCCTGGGTTTGCAAACAAAGACCAAAGATCAGCGCGACGGAAAAATGAAAATTGCCAACCGCGCGCGAAAATCTGTTTTTATAAGAATTCATGCAATTCCAAGCCAGACGGCGGCGGTTTCCATTAAGTTGCAAAGTATCTGGCCACCGCATTGAGTCCTTCCGTGACGACTAATCCTCGGTCTGGCATTGCCCGCCGCGCGCGTTCGGTTAAATTAGGCGTGTGAAATCCAAAGGCACAGTTTATCTGGTTGGCGCGGGTCCCGGCGATGCCGGCCTGCTCACCTTGCGCGGCGCGGAATTGCTCCGCAGCGCCGAGGTCGTCGTCTGCGACGTGCTGGTGAATCCCGAATTGCTCCGGTTCGCTCCGGCGGCCGCCGAAATCATCACGCGCGGCAACCACAAGCGCGACGGCGGACTCACGCAGGAACAGCTCACCGAACTCATGCTCGCCCGCGCCCGCGAAGGCAAAATTGTCGTGCGCCTCAAGGGCGGCGACCCGTTCATCTTCGGTCGCGGCGGCGAAGAAGCGGAAAAACTCGCGGCGGAAAAAATTTCGTTCGAGGTCGTGCCGGGCGTTTCGTCCGTCGTCGCGGCGGCGAATTACGCGGGCATTCCGCTCACGCACCGCGAACATTGCTCCAGTTTCACCGTCTTCACCGGCCACAGCGATTCGGCGGACGAGCAAACGGCGCTGCGCTACGAGCAGATTGCCAAAATTCCCGGCACCAAAGTCGTGCTGATGGGCATGGACAATCTCGCCGACTGGACGAAGTCGCTCATCGCGCACGGCATGAATCCCGAAACGCCCGTGGCCGTGGTGCATCGCGGCACGACGGGCCGGCAGAAATCCGTCGCCGGCACGCTCGCGACGATTGCGAAGCTTGCGGAGAAAGAAAAATTGTCGCCGCCCGCCATCATCATCGTCGGCGATGTGGTGAAGCTGCGCGGAAAATTAAATTGGTTCGAGTCCAAGCCGCTGTTCGGCCAGCGCATCGTCGTAACGCGGCGCGCGGAACAAGCGGGAAGTTTCGCGCACCGGCTCGCGGAACTCGGCGCGGATGTTTTGGAAGTGCCGACGATCAAGCTCACGCACCCGACCGAGCGCGACGCCATCATTGACTGCCTGTTGGAATTGAATTCCTACGACTGGTTTGTTTTCACCAGCGCGAACGGCGTGACGGCGTTTTTCGACATGTTTTTCAAGCGGTTTCAGGATTTGCGCGAGATCGGCGGCGCGCGCATCGCGGCGGTCGGCCCGGCCACGGCGGCGAAGTTGCGCGAGCTGCACTTGCAGGTGGACGTGCAGCCGGAAGAATTCATCGGCAAAAAAATCGTGGATGCGTTCAAAAAATTTCAAAACATCGAGAATGTGAAAATGTGTCTCCTGCGCGCCGAGGTGGCGAACAAGGAATTGCCGGACGCGCTGCAAGAAGAAGGCGCCATCGTGGATGACATCGCCATTTATAAGACCGTGGCTGAAACGGAAGACCGCACCGGCGCGGGCGCGCGGCTGCTCGCGGAAGGCGCGGACTGGGTGACGTTCACCAGCAGTTCGACGGTGGAACATTTTCACGCGCGCTTTGATTTGCCGAAGCTGATGCAACAATTTCCGCAACTGAAACTCGCCTCCATTGGCCCGGAAACGAGCAAGGCCATCGCCGCGCTCGGCCTCAAGCCGGCACTCGAAGCGAAGGAACACACCACGGAGGGTTTGATCACCGCCCTGCTTAAAGTGGCGAAGTAATAATCGGAGACAGCCAGCCCCGCTGGAAAAAAGTTCGTTTGACGCTCGTCCGCGCCACTGTCCTGCCGCCTGCAGGCGGCAGGACCGTCCCATCTTCCCAAGCCATTACTCACAGACAAGGTTAGACGGAAATTCAGATACAAGAAGGTGGCCGCCGGCCGGATGAGGTGTCCCCGGCGACCGTCCGGCCAATCCCGCCGCTGGTTTGGCCAAAGACGCGGCGCGCGTGGCTCCTTCTCCTTGGGGAGAAGGCCGGGTTGGGCGAAACATCAATGCCAATCATGATTTAAGGATTCACCATAATCAGCAGCCAGCGCGAGACGCCGTTCCATTTCATCCGGCTCATGCGTGTGCATCCGGTCGTAAAGCCCGCACCATTGGGAATCGCTCTGATACAACTCATCTTCGGTGATTTCACCAGCTTCGACTCGCCGCCATGCTTCTGTGGCAAAATGTTTCAAGACGCGCGGCCAACCGCTGTCCACATCTGCATATCCGTCAGGGTGCAAGCCGGGGTTAGGATTGTAAAATCCGATGGTATGATTCCGGCAAAGTGTTGGACGCACGCATTTCCACCAACGCTGCGAAAGCTTCACGAGCACCAGATTCAAATTCATCATTGGTCTGCCAATCAAGTGTCGAATGGAAAATATGCCACCGCATGATTTCTTCAACAACTGTCGCTTCCGTCGCTGAACATTGGACAGTTTTGATAATGTGCTTCTCATAGCAGCCGAGCCGCCTTCGTTTGAGGCTTTTCATAACTTGGCGAATATACCTGGCCAGGTTTATCGGTTTGGGCAAGTTTTTTCCGCTTCTTTTTCCAGACTGAATCAGACAGCGTGGCCACATGGCAAAAGCTCCGGCTGTGAAATGGACGCGCGAACATTTGCTCGTCGCACTGAATCTCTACTGCAAACTGCCGTTCGGCAGCTTTGACCGCGATAACGCGGTTGTCAAAGAAGTCGCGGCAAAGATGGGGCGAACTTCAAACAGCTTGGCGATGAAGCTATGCAATCTGGCTTCGCTTGACCCGGTTCAACGGGCTCGCGGGATCAAGGGACTCGTCGGCGCATCCAAGCAAGACCGGCTGATGTGGGATGAATTTCAAGGCAATCTTTCAACGCTCGGCGTTGAGAGCGAACAAATGCTGCATGATTTGTTCACGAAAGACGAAACCAAGGAAGTGGATTTTCTCCAACGCGACAAAGCCCGGCTCGTCGCGCCAGCCGGCCCAACCGAAACACAGGCAACCGTCAAAGTCCGGCGCGGGCAGCAATTTTTCCGGCAGGCAGTTCTCAATGCCTACGATGTGCGCTGTTGTATCAGCGGCATCAACGTGCCGGATTTGCTGATTGCCAGTCATATCAAGCCGTGGGGAAAATTTCCCGACGATCGGCTAAATCCACGCAACGGACTTTGCCTTTCGACACTCCACGACGCGGCATTCGATGACGGACTCATCACGCTTGACGAGAAGTTAAGTGTTGTTTTGAGCAGACGGCTGAAAAGTTTCTTTCCGCAAATCACACTCGAACAAAATTTTGTTCCATTCGAGAACAAGCCGATTCGTTTGCCCGATAAACTTGCCGAACCCGATCTGGAGTTTCTGCGCTATCACCGGCAAGAAATTTTCCAGAGCTGAAACCCAGCGCCAGCGGCGCGACATCTTTGTAGAAAACCAACTCCAAAAGAAACTCCAGCCCCGTCAGGGGCGGCATATTCGGGAAATCATTCCTCGCCGGTTCTGAAGATATATCTCGGGTCGTATTCCACGCCGAATTTTTCCAGCAACGCGACATATTCATCGCGGAATGATTTCTTGGCATGATGTTTTTGCTGGTTCTCAATGTAACGAATCACCGCGCCAAGTTGGGAACGCGAATACGAAAATGCGCCAAATCCTTCCTGCCATGAAAATCTTCCCATCACCCAATGTTTCTCGTTGATGAACTTTGACGAACCGGCTTTCACGTCGCGCACCCAATCTGAAAGCGCGATGTCCGGCTTGATACCAACTAGCATGTGCAGGTGATCCGGCATATTGTTTATCGCAATCAGTTTTTGCTTTTGACCGGAGACAATGCCCGCGATGTATTTTTGAAGTTCGTCGTTATGCTCCGGTTGGATGAGGCTTTGCCGGCCTTCGACGGCGAACACGACATGGAGATAGATTTGCGTGTAGGTATTTGCCATGTGCCGAAGATGCCGCTCCTAGCGGAGCTTGAAAATCTTTATTTGGTTTGGTTCTACAAAGATTTCGCGCCTACGGCGCTGCGAGCGACAGATTCAATTCCACAGGTGATCCGTGAGCGCGTATTTGTCCGGCACGACCGGGTCAAGGATGCTGGCGAGCTTCGGCCCTTCGGCGGGAAAATCCGGGAACTCGAACACGCGCCGTTCCTTGAAGCCGACCAGAAAGATGCGTTCGCGGTGCTGCGGCACCACGCTGCGCGCGTCAATGATGGCGCATTGCACATGGTAGCCAAGGGCGTTGGTCAGCGTGTCATGGATGATCTGGAAGGTGCGGCCTTGGTCATGGCTGCGGAGGTTTTTCACATTCTCCAAGACGAAGGCGGCGGGCTTGTGGTAATCCAAAATGTCCGCGATGGAAAAAAAGAGGTTGCCCTGTTTCTCGTCGTCGAAACCATGTTTGCGGCCCAAGCTGTTTTTCTTGGACACGCCGGCGAGACTGAATGGCTGGCAGGGGAAGCCGCCGCATAAAATATCATGCGGCGGAATTTCCGCCACCGTCACGGAATGGATGTCGCCATGCGGTTTCTCGCCAAAATTGGCTTCGTAGGTGATCTGCGAATACTTGTCCAAATCGGATGAAAACACGCACTGGCAGCCCGCGCGCTCAAATGCGTAACGGAATCCGCCGATGCCACAAAACAAATCAATAAATTTTAATCTGTGATTTGCGCCAATCCCGTTCACCCGATAAATAGGGGATTCCTCTTTCAACACATCAGGCTGTGATTTTTTACGCGGTTTTCTGCTCATTACCAAACGAGGTTAAATGTATTGCGGTTAAGCCGCATTAAGAATTTCGTTCTGGAAATTATTCTCTCCCATTACTGTCCCGTTAAGGTTTTCATGACAACGATTTCAGCTCGATAAAATCTGCCCGTTTTAGCTGTCCAGTCATTTTTCGATTTCAATTCTGCGACGATTCCTTGAGGGTGTTCCATCGCCAGCCGGCGGTTTTTCACCTTATGAACGAAGGTCGCACCGTCTTCGCCCAACTCCTCGACTTCCTGCCCAAATACGAATTCGACAAGTGTGTCGCCCGCTACCACGGCAACTTCCGCGTCCGCAAGCTGCCCACTTACGAACAGTTCCTCGTGCTGGCGTTTGCCCAACTGACGTGGCGCGAAAGCCTGCGCGACATCGAAACCTGTCTGGCGGCCCTCGGCCCAAAGCTCTATCACGCCGGCATCCGCCAACCCACCGCCCGCAACACGTTGGCGGTGGCCAATGAAAAGCGGGACTGGCGTATCTTTGCCGATTTCGCCCAAGTCCTCATCCGGCAAGCCACCACGCTCTACGCCGATGAACCGTTCCGCTTTGAACTCCAAGCCGCTGCCTCTGCGCTGGACGCCACCACCATTGACCTCTGTCTCTCGCTCTTTCCGTGGGCTGCTTTCCGCAGACACAAGGCCGCCATCAAACTCCACACCCTGCTGACCCTGAACGGCAACTTTCCCACCGTCATCATTGTTGCCACGGGCAGTGTGCATGACGTTAACATCCTCGACCAACTGGTCTGGGACGCCGGCTCGTTCTACATCATGGATCGCGGCTACCTCGACTTCGTCCGCTGGTATCGCATCCATCAATGCGGGGCTTTCTTCGTCACCCGCGCCAAACAAAACTTCCGCTGCGCCCGCCGCTACTCCCGCCCCGTGGACAAAACCACCGGCCTGCGGTTTGATCAGACCGTCGTGCTGACCGGCTTGAATGCCCAGCACGATTATCCCGTCCCGCTGCGTCGCAGCGGCTATCGCGATCCCGAAACCGGCAAGGTGCTGGTCTTCCTGACCAACAACTTTACGGTCTCGGCGCTGACCATCACCCAACTCTATCGCGGCCGCTGGCAGATCGAACTCTTCTTCAAATGGATCAAGCAGCATCTGCGCATCAAAGCCTTTTATGGCACCAGCCCCAACGCCGTGCGCACCCAAGTCTGGAGCGCCATCGCCGTTTACCTGCTCGTCGCCATTTTGAAAAAACGTCTGCATCTGAACGCCAGCTTCTACACCATTCTACAGATTTTGAGCCTCACACTCTTCGAGAAAATGCCCATTTCACAGGCACTTGCTCAACTCCCGCCCGCTTCCCCATCACCCGATGCCGACAATCATCAATGTTTACTGGGCTTCTAAGCGGGACAGGTGTGATACAAAACAACACATCGAAAATTAACCAGTATGAAAACTAACCAAGGGAGTCTAATCTTATGAACGCAAAACCAGCCATCGGGTGGCTCAATGCCGACGGCGACGTGCCATTAATAAATGATGTCAGCGTGGTGCTGAAG
>CAJAQO010000298.1 GCA_903944085.1 uncultured Verrucomicrobia subdivision 3 bacterium | reverse complement strand
CGACGGCAAATGCTGCTGGTATTGCCTGGAAGCCGACCGCGCCACCATGCCTATCACGCGCGGAGATTTGAGCCAGACCAGTTTTCAGCGCAAGCTGCTCGCCTACGAAGCGACCTGGACGCAGCAGCTACACAAAAAAAATTTTGGCTGGCAACGCTTCCGCGTCCTCACCGTCACGACCAATGCCGAGCGGGTGCAAGGGATGATTGCGGCCTGTCAGCAGTTGAAACAGGGCCGGGGACTTTTCCTCTTCACCGACACAAAAACTTTGGCGGGACAACCGGATTTCCTTGCGCTGCGATGGCGGACTTTCCGCGACGGCCAAGGGAGATTCAACATTGGTTGCGGGACCGGCTGGTCTGGCGACCCAACACGATTATCCCGCCCCGCTGCGCTGCATCGGCTATCGTGATCCCCTCACCGGCAAATCCCTGATCTTCCTGACCAACAACTTCACCACGCCTGCCCAGACCATCACCAAAATATATCGTGGCCGCTGGCAAATCGAGCTGCTCTTCAAATGGCTTAAGCAACATCTGCGCATCAAAGCCTTTAATGGCACGTCGCCCAATGCGGTGCGCACCCAGATCTGGACCGCCATCGCCGTTTATCTGCGCGTCGCCATTTTGAAAAAACGCCTGCATCTGGATGCCAGTCTCTACACGATTTTACAGATTTTAAGCCTAACACTTTTTGAGAAAATGGCCGTTTCACAGGCCCTTTCCCAACTTCCACCACCTCCCGAGTCAGCCAACCCGCAAAAAACACCAATGTTTACCGGGTTTCTAAACCGGACAGTAGTGATTTTGTAAAATTATTTGAGTGGCCGTCAATCTGGAAAAACTTCCTGCGACAGGCCGCCGCCAATTCCTGGCTATTTCAAATAAATATCCAGCTCCTTGCCCTGAAGCATGTCGGCATGATTGACAAACCATCCGTCCAGCGGTTTGCCGCCGATGGTGATTTTATCAATGTTCGTGCCTTTGCCCTTTTTGACGATGGTGAAGATTTTGCCATTGCCTAGAGTTATGGCGATTTTGTCAAAGATCGGCACCGAGACGATATATTGAGGATCGGCGGGTGAGTAAGGATATAGTCCCATGGCATTGAAAACATACCAACCGGTAAGCGAACCCTCGTCGTCCATACCCGGCAAGGCAAGACCTTCAGGACCCATGCCAAAGTAATGGGCAAGCAGTTTGGTAAGAATCGCCTGTGATTTCTCCGGCTTGTTCACAAAATAGTAGAGATAAGGATAGTTGAAGTCGGGCTGGTTACCCATGCAGAACTGCCCAAGAAAACAGGACAGGTTGTCCACCGCATATCCTTTCCAGGGAATGGTGAAGAGGGCGTCGAGTTTCTGCTCGAAATCCGCCGGGCTTTTGTAAAGGCCGATCAAACCCTGCGGATCCTGCGGCACGAAGAAAGAAGCCTGCCAGGCGTTAGCCTCGCGATACATGAATTCGTAGTAGGGATAAAACGTATCGAACGGCGTGACCCAAGTTCCATCGGCAAGGCGGCCTCGCATCAACTCCGTTTCCGGGTCGAATACGTTCGTGTAGTTCTTACTGCGCTTCATCATCTGATTGTAGACATTCATATCGCCCAATGCCTTGGCAAGTTGGGCAATAGAATAATCGGAGTAGGCAAATTCAAGAGTCTTGGTAGTTCCGGCAGTTGATTTGGTTTCGGTCATCGGATGGGCAATGTTGACTTCGGGAACATAATCTAACGCCAGATACTCATTGTTGAAAGGCCGCGCCCGATTACCGTCGGCTGTGTTGGCATTGTTCAGCATATAACTGTATGCCTGTTGAACATCATAGCCCTTGACGCCGCGCAGATACGACCCCGTGATGTAAGCCGAACCAAAATCACCGTGGAACGAGGTGGGTAGAAATCCGGAACGCGCACTACCGCGCAGCATGGAGTTGATGATGTCGTTACTGACATCGGGAAGCAGCATATCCAGCAGGACAAGTTGGGTGCGGAAGACATCCCACAAAGCCGGACTCCCCAGATTTTCGGGTTGAACGCCAGCGTCACTGGTAACATTCGGGAACCAGAATTGCCGGAAGAGGCAGGAGTAGAACAGTTCTTTCTCCTTTTCAGTTCCGCCTGTTACTTGAATCTTGTTGAGAATAGTTTCCCAGGTTTTGTCAGCCGTTTGGCGAACCTGATCAAAGTTCTTGTCGGCAATCTCAACTTCCAGATTGTGCTTGGCCGCTTCAATACTGGTGTAGGAAAGCGCGATCTTCACCTCCAAAGGCTTGCTTTCATTTTCGAAGCTGATGACAGGGACATCAATCTGTCCGCTGATTCTTCTTTGGCCGCCGGCACCCTGGCCAGAGCGCGGAAGATTGGGCGAATTGGGATTGCGCTTGTAGGTATCAATGCTTTTGATGCGATGATTCAACACGGCATAAAAATACAAACCACCCTGCTTTCCCGAAACCGCATGGTTGCCCGCTGATTGTAAATCCCAATTGCTGCTGCCGCCGCCTGAATGCACCAGATCGAAGGCGAGTTTCTTTTCTTGTCCGCCCTGATACGTGAACCGGTAAAAGGCGCCCCGTCTGGTGGCGGTAATTTCAGTGTTGATTTTGTAGCGCTCAAGGAAAACTTGGTAATAGCCGGGATGGGCCGATTCGTTGGCGTGGCTGAAGGCCGAGGCGAAATCATCGGCGGTGAAATCATTACCTTCCAGCGGCAGGATGGGAATGTTCTGCCGGCCCCACTGCGTGTTGCTCGTCTGCACGAAAGCCTTGATTGTATTAACTTCATATTCATATCCGCTGCCGCTGCCGTAAGTCGTGAGCGGACCCGCCTGAACCATGGCGAAGGGCACGGTGGCTGAGGGTGCGTTCAAGCCGTTCCAGGTGCGCCACGGGGGAACATAGCCGAGATCGGCACGGTTGGTCAGAACGGTGGTTCCAACAAAGGGATTCACATGGTTGTTCGCCGCGTGATTTGTTTGGCTGAATTGGCTGCAACCGGTTGCAAACAGCATCAAGCCGAGTGAAAGAATGGGTTTAATCATAAGTGTTGGTATGCAGGAATAACTTATTTTATTTAGACGGTGTCAAACAAGTCATTTCAGATAATCCGGCTATTTTGCCAGAAAAGTGAACACGGTCGTTTCTTTCAGCGGTGCTCCGGGCCGAACCACGATTGACGGAAAATTTGGATGATGGATGGCATCGGGATAATGCTGCGTCTCCAGACAGACGGCGGTATGACCCAAATGGTTTCCGGTATAAAGCTGCACGGCGGGCTGGGTGGTGCGCACTTCCATGATCCGGCCGCTCTTGGGTTCCACCAAACGCGCGGCCAGCTTCATGACATGGTCTTCACCCAGAATGTAATTATGGTCATAGCCGCTCATCTGCGGTTTAAGTTGCTCGATGCGATCGCCGATGCGGGTCGGTTGGATGAAATCCATGGGCGTGCCCTTGAGCGGCAAAATCTCGCCGGTCGTGATTGATTCCGTATCCGCAGGCGTGTAACTCGTGGACGGAATCCACAAGATGTTGTCGAGACAGCTTCCGCCGCCGGCAAGATTCCAATAGGCGTGATTGGTCAGATTCACGATCGTGGGCTTGTCAGTTTCCGATTCATATTCGATTTGAAACTCGTTGTTGTCTGTCAACGAGTAGGTGACAGAGTTGTTCAGGTTGCCCGGAAAACCTTCTTCGCCGTCCTTGCTCAAGTAAGTCAGCGTCACCGACGACGAGTTGGTCGTGCTCGAAGTTCCGGCCACCGTCCACACCGACTGCGCGAAACCCTTGCGCCCGCCGTGGATCGTGTTTTTGCCCGAGTTCGCGTCCAATTTATAGGTCGTTCCGTCCAGTTCAAATTGCGCACCCCGAATCCGGTTCACCACGCGCCCCGTGACGGCAGCGGCACCATTAAAACCATGTTGGAATTGTTGGACGGTGCCAGCCGTCAGCAGAATGTTGGTGAAATTTCCATTTCGATCTGGCGCCCATAGCTCTTTAATGATCGCGCCATAAGTGATGATCTGGACGCTCATGCCCGGGGCATTCCGAAGCGTGATGAGTTTGACATTCGAGCCATCCTGGGCTTTACCAAAATTTACCTGCTCAACGCGGATCAAGGCTTGGGCATGGAGAGGTTGAATTAAAACCAAGGCGAGTAAAGCAACGATAGCCAGTCGCCAAAAATTGATTTGCCGGACGAGGTTCATGATTTTCAGTTTATCCGACATCATCATCGAATGCCATTTTTTATCCCATGGGATTATTCTCAAAGTTCAGGAAGCTCATCCCTGTAATTTCACTTCCATCCGCCCCGGTTACCGTGATTTTCTTGGGCTGAAACGGCAGCAATAAGGTGGCGCGGCTTGGTCGAGGCTGGCAAATCGCCGCATTTCATAGATACGCCGATAGAAATTGATTGCTATCAGCCTGGGGTCATCGTGCTTTTTGGGTTGCGGCAGTTGGTGGCGAGGGCATAATTGAAAAATCAATCATCACAAGGAAATGGAAAACAATTTTCCGTTTCCTTGTGACCGCCTCTTGTATTTAGGAAAATGTTATGACACGGATGACACGCCGCAACCTGCTTAAAACCGGCCTCGCTGCCACGGCCGGAATTCTTGCCTCCGATAAAATCTTCGCCTCCCTCAACATTGGCGCGGCGACGTCGGCTCCGGAAAGTTTTCCGGAATTGCCGCCAGTCGGCACGGAATTGGATCCCGCGAAATCGTTGCGCGAAGTGTCGCTGCTGGACTTTGGCTGGCGGTTTCAT
>CAJAQO010000297.1 GCA_903944085.1 uncultured Verrucomicrobia subdivision 3 bacterium | reverse complement strand
CGATCTTCACGACGGGTGGCGGAAATATTTTTGCGGACGCGCTGGCGGGCGACATCATCGCCGGCACTGCCAACGGCGGCACCAGCGGAAACAGCCAGACCACGGATTACAATTTTTCCAACACCGGTTTCACGCCCAATTTATTTCTCGGCGGCATTTCCACGGCGGCGGGCGGCAACGTCACGTTGATCGCCGGTGGCAACATTGACAGCACGCCGATTGTTCCGTCGAAACAGGCACCGGGCGCATCCGGCGCTTACGGCGCGGGCGACGTGACCGTCATCGCCGGCAAACAGATCACGGGAAATTATCTTCTGGCTGACGGCACCGGCACGTTGCTCGCGGGTGTGCCGGTGCCAGCTGCGCAGACGGCCATTTTGCAAAATTCAAGCGCTAATCACGCGGCCACGTTGAGCGCCTTGGAGTCGGAGCTGAAGCAGTCGCCAAATGCCAACGGCAACATCGGAGCCGCGCCAGTTTCCGGCAATCCATCCACTGCGCCGGTGACGTTGAGCGTGGTCAACGGTGCCTGGAATGCGTTTGCGGCGAATGATATTTCCATCAAGGAAGTCAATAATCCGAACGGCGCGTTCAACACCAGCGAACCGTTTCTGTTCGATTATGCGCCGAACGCGGCCGCCAATTTCTGGGCGGGCAACGCCATTGAATTGATCGGTGCAAATCTGGGGCGCTTGACGGCGGTGAACAAGACGCCGATTTATGCGCCGGTGCTTTCGCTCAATGCCGGCGCGGGCGGCATCCTGATTGACCGGTCCATCATTCTCGCGCCGTCGAGCGAAGGCGCATTGAGCATCGTCACCCGCAACGGCGGCAACTTGAGCGGCGCGGTGGCGGCCGGTTCGACGGTGCTGAATGGCATTACGATGTCGGACAGCGGTTCGACGAGCTACTCGGATTACGCCAACGGGCACGCCGCTGTGCCGTTGCATTTGAATGATCCCAATTCGGTGGCGGTGGACATTTCCGGCAGCATCAACAGCTTCAGCCTGACTGTTCCGACATTTGCGGAGATCAATGTGGTGGGCAATACCTATAATTTTGGCTTCAGCGGACAAAATCTTCAGTCCGGCGCGGCCACCAGCATCAACGTCGGCCAGACCGCCAAGGTGAACATGGAAAATTTCGGCCTGCTGAATCCCGCCACGGATGCCAGTTTGCCGGTGGGCGGCAACATCACTTACCGCGGCGATTTGACGCCAATTTATTTAACCACCGCCCAGTTGGCAGATTTGTTGCCATTGGTGTTGTTCACGGACAGCGCGGACACGTCCGTGACCAGCAAGCTGCGTTATGATCCCACCACCGGTGCGCTGATTTATGTCGGCGTAATGAGCGCTTCCGATCTGGCGTTTCTGCTCGCGCCCAGCATTCTCAAGCTGGATCAAAACGGCAATCCAATCACTCAGCCGGTGCTGGATGGCAGCGGCAATCCGGTCTTGGATGCGAACGGCAATCCCGAAACGGCTCCGGTGACCGTGCCGTTGACGCTGGACGCAACGCAGCAGGGAATGATCAAACAATTATACACCGCCAGCCTGACGGCTTCGCTCGGCGATCAAGGTCTGGCGCTGGCGGGTCCGGGAAATTTCAACCTCACCGCGAACAGCATTGATCTCGGCGTTTCCGGCGGCATCCGCGTGCTTGCGCCGGATTCGGCGCTGGCGGCTATTTCCGTTTACGGCGCAAATTTGAATGTCACCACGCTCGGCGATCTCTCGATGACTTCCACCAAGATTTCAAATGAAAGCCTGCTCGGCGGTGTTAATGTGAATGTCGGCGGCACGCTGAACGTCGGCGGACAATTCACGACCCTGGGTGATCCCAGCGCACCGAAAGGAATTTTCACCACGAGCAGCGGCGATGTTTCCGTCACTGCCGGCGGCGATGTGAATGTGGACGGCTCGCGCATCGCCACCTACAACGGCGGCAACCTCACCATCGAATCGCTGACCGGCAATGTGAACGCCGGCACCGGCGGCGCGGGCTACGTCAGCTTCAGCGCGCTTGAATTGGACCCGGTGACGGGTTTGTTGACAAGCATTCCGGCGACCATTCCTGGCAGCGGTATTCTGACGACGACGGTGGCCGGTGCCAATGCGGTGCTGGGTAACATTCTCGTTGAGGCGCCGAACGGCGACATTTCCGCCAGCAAGGGAGGCGTGCTGCAAATTTCTTTCGACGGCACCGATGCCTCCAAGGCCACGACGGAATTGCTGGCCGGATACGAATTGCAAGATGCCGGTGGAAATCGTGTATCGGCCGAAAACCTTGGCAACGGAAAACCGGTGACGATTTTCAGCGATCAGAATGTGGTCACGCTGGGTTCCGCAATCCAGGTATTACCGGCGGGCAGTCTGCAGTCGGTTTCGCTGACGCCGGTTCTGGATCGTAATGGCGTGCCGCGTTTGGGTGCCGGCGGCCATCCGCTTTATGTGCAAACTGCGGATGCCACGCGGCAAGTTGTCGAGTTTGTCAACGGCTTTGTCCAACCCTACGTCAATGCCGCCGGAAACTCGGTGGTGATTACTGAACCGCTCAACGACAGCGGCCAGCCATTCGCAAACGCGGCCGGCAACCCCACGCTGGTGTGGGGTCGAAACATCGTGGCGGGCGATTCAGGTGTCATTGGTCAAAACGTCATCCTGAAAGCCACCGGTTACATCACGGGATTATTCGTTGGCAGTTACGTTGATTACAATCCGCTGGCACCGGCCCCGCTTGGCGGACCGCCCATTTTGATTATTTCCCAAAATCCGCCAACGATCTCGCTGCCCGGCGATGGCGGGCTTAACGAACCGACGGTGATTTCCAAAGACAGCTCGAACGCCGCGCCGCCGCCCGAAGTGGCCAAAACCGAAGCGCCCACCGCCGACACGTCGGCCACCGTCACCACCAAAACCGAAACGCAGGGCGACCTTGGTGCCGGCGGGGATTCAAAAGCCAAAGGCAAGGAAGGCATCACGCTGGCGCGGAAGGTGAGCCGGGTGACGGTGCTGTTGCCGGGCAAGAACTGAACTTAATTCAAAATTAAAAATGCAAATTGAAAAAACCGAAATGGCAACCGTTGGCCGCCTTGAGTTGCCAGCGGCTCGCGGACGATTGGCAGCTCACAACTAAAGCTAAAGACTAAAAATTTATGACCACCTTGATACACCCCATGCTGGCGAGCGGAGCGCTGCAGTTTGCCTTCGAGAAGGCGACGCCGGAGGGCAAGACCACCATCTGTGTTTTGTTCATTTTATCCATGTTCAGTTGGACGATCATCATCACGAAGTTCCGGCAGCTTTACATCGCGCGGCGGGCGGCGAAAAAATTCTTTGCCGCTTACGGCGCGACGCGCGATCCGCTGGACATCAAGAAGCGCGGTGAGGAGTTTGACGGCGCGCCGGCCTATCAGCTTTACATTCGTGGCGCGGACGAACTGGATTACCAATACAAAAACAATCCGGTCACGGTGAAAGGCGAGCGGCGCATCAGCCGCGCGTCCTTTGAGGCGGTGAAGGTAATTTTGGAAGAAGCGGCGGCGCGCGAG
Organism: uncultured Verrucomicrobia subdivision 3 bacterium; assembly: GCA_903944085.1. Classification (GTDB taxonomy): domain Bacteria; phylum Verrucomicrobiota; class Verrucomicrobiia; order Limisphaerales; family UBA11358; genus UBA11358. The sequence continues at coordinate 20,075 of CAJAQO010000297.1, read as the reverse complement.
GCGATGGCGCTGGAGAAAGGCATGATTGTGCTTTCAACGGCGGTGGCGGGCGGCCCGTTCATCGGGCTGCTCGGCACGGTTTGGGGCGTGATGGAAACTTTTGCGGGCATTGCCAAGGCGAATCAAGCCAGCCTCACCGCAATGGCTCCCGGCGTGGCGGGCGCGCTCATCGCGACCGTGACCGGTCTGCTGGTGGCGATCCCGGCGATGTTTGCCTACAACTTCATGGTGACGACGATCCGGCACATCACGCAGGAGCTGGACGGCTTTGCTTCGCGTTACGCAAACCAAATTGAGCACAGCTACGTGGACAATCGTGACATCGAGGACAAAATCACCTGGGCCTTGACGAAGTCCGAGATGGGCGAAAATACGCCGGCGATCTGACGCATGAAGAAGTGTTCCAAATCCGCGCACGAATCGCTGACGGAGCTGAACATCACGCCGCTGCTGGATTTGGCGTTTGTGCTGCTGGTGATTTTCATCATCACCACGATTCCGCCGGTGAAGGACATGGATTTGAAACTGCCCACGGCATCGAAGCATCAGAAAGATCCGCCGCGCAAGGCGAATTACATTTCGGTGCAGGCCGACGGCAAACTGGTTTTGAATACGCTGGAAATCCCGCTGGCTGATTTGCTCGGCAAACTGGTCAGCCTGCGCACGGATGATCCGGATTTGAACGTGATCATTCGCGGCGACGGCAAGACGCGTTACAAGGAGGTCCGCAGTGTGCTGGATCTCTGCCAGCAGGCAAACGTCGCCAAGGTGCAGCTGGCAACGGAAGTGAACCAATGATTCCGCAATCCCAGCCGAGGAAACCAAAGAACTCGTCGAAGGTCAACCTGACCATTTCGGCGGTGGTGCATGGTGCCATCATCATGGCGCTGATTTACTTTGCGGCACGCGAAGGCTATCTCGGCAAGAAGGCGCGGGAGATCACGGTTTATAAAGTGGAAAAGGAAAAGCCGCCGGAGAAAGCGCCGGAGCCAAAAGTCGAACCGCCCAAGGAAATACCCAAGCCGGTGGAGCAGCCAAAAATCGCCGAGGCACCGAAGCCATCAGCCGCTCCGCCCGTCGTGGCAGCACCACCGGTGGTCGCGCCACCGTCGGCGGATGTGCCGGCGTTTGAATTTGAAGGCGGCAAAGCGGTGAATTCCGAGAGCGACCCGGTGCAGCTTTACAAAGGTTATCTGGAATACACGCTGCGTTCGAAATGGAACCGGCCCGACAACCTGCCGGATGACAATTACGTCGCCGAAGTGGCGGTGATCGTGGACAAGCAGGGTAATTTGAGCCAGTCGAAATGGTTGAAAGGCTCTGGCGATGACAAGTGGGATGCGAGCGTCAAAGAAGTTTTCAGGCTGGTGCAAAACATAGATCGCCGGCCACCGACGAATTTTCCGCCCAACGTGACGATTCGTTTCGATGTGCAGGAAGAAACCGAACCCGTGCTGACCCCATGAGCCTAAAGAAGACAACGCAGCGCGGCCACGGCACGATGAACGAACTGAACATCACGCCGCTACTCGATTTGGTATTTGTGCTGCTGGTGATCTTCATCATCACCACGCCGCAGTTGATGAATAATTTGGAGGTGAACCTGCCGTCGGGCAAGCCGCCGAAGAGCGACCAGAAACCGAAGTTCACGCGCATCGCGCTGGATGCGAAAGGAAAAATCACGCTGGACGACCAGGCGGTGACGCTGGCGCAACTCAAGGACAAGTTGACGGCGCTCAAGGCCGAAAACCCCGACCCGGCAGTCGTCGTCAAAGGTTCGGACGAAGCCGAATACCAGGGCATGGTCTCCATCCTCGACACCCTCCAGTCGCTCGACATAAATAGGATCGGGCTGGCCACGGAATGATTGAAATCTTTTGAAATTTATGAAACAAACAGAAACCCCAAAGGAACCAGTTTCCACAGTGGCATTTTCCAGTGTTGGAACAGTTGAAGCATCCGGCTCGGCTGAAACTTCTTATTCCGAGTTCGTGCCAGACTTGCTCGCCTCCTACGCTTCCATCGGCGGCTTGAACAATCGCGACGCGCACAATATGCCGTCCACCCGCGCGGTCGGGCAGATTTGCGAAGACCTCTTGCAACTGCTGTTTCCCGGTTTTCACGATGATGATGCGGTGCATCACGGCACGCTGGCAGAACTCACGGCGGAACGCTTGAGCAAAGTCGCGTTGCGGCTCGAAGATCAGGTGCGCAAAAGTGTCCGCATCGGCGACCCGAAAAAACCGACGGGCCGCACGCCGCCGATTCTCCGGCAATTCCTGCATTCGCTGGCAGAGGTGCGCGAACTGTTGCGCACGGACATCGAAGCCGCTTACGAAGGCGATCCGGCCGCGCTGTTCAGCGAGGAAATTATTTTGTCGTATCCGTTCATCGAAGCCATCGCCATCCAGCGGCTGGCGCATATTTTATATCGCGCGGGCGCGCCGATCATTCCGCGCATGATGACGGAATGGGCGCACAGCCGCACGGGCATTGACATCCATCCGGGCGCGCGAATCGGCTCGCATTTCTTCATTGACCACGGCACCGGCGTGGTGATTGGCGAAACCTGCGTCATTGGAAAAAATGTGAAGCTGTATCACGGCGTGACGCTTGGCGCGCGCAGCTTTGCCAAGGATGAAGCCGGCCACATCGTCAAGGGCGGCAAACGGCACCCGAACGTGGAGAACCATGTGACGATTTATCCGAACTCCACGATTCTCGGCGGCGAAACCGTCATCGGCGCGAATTCCACCATCGGCGCGAATGTGTTTCTCATGCACAGCGTCCCGGCGGATTCGCTGGTGGTTTATGAGGAAAAGCAGCTCGTCATCCGCGACAAATCCGCGCGGAAAGCCGAAGCCGTGCTGGATTGGATTATTTGATTTTCGCCGCCAGTCTAAAAATGCAACATTGCAAGATATGAGCATGCTAACGAATGATACTTGGACGTTCCGGCCTTCCGACCGCATCCAAGTCGAACTGGATGAATTTCAAAACATAGTCGCGCAATTCAAAGCCGGCGCGATCAACGAAGGCCAGTTCCGCATCATCCGCGTGCCGGCCGGCGTTTACGAGCAGCGTGAGAACGGCACTTACATGCTGCGTGTGCGTTTTCCCGCCGGCGGCGTGACGGCTGCGCATCTGCGCCGGCTTGGAGAAGTTTCGGCGAAATTCGGCAATGGGCTTTTGCACATCACCACGCGGCAGGAATTTCAAATCCACCGCGTGCCGCTGGATTCAATTATTCCCGCACTGCGCTCGCTCGCCGAGGCTGGCCTCTCGACCAAAGGTGGCGGCGGCAACACCGTCCGCAATATCACCGCCTGCGTGGATTCCGGCGTGTGCCGTGATCAAATTTTTGACGTGACGCCTTACGCGGTCGCGACTTCGGAACGATTGCTGGCCGATCCGCTATCGCTCCAACTGCCGCGCAAATACAAAATCGCCTTCGCCGCGTGCGACCAGGATTGCTCCGGCGCGACAGTTCACGATCTTGGTTTCATTGCCCGCAGGCAAAACGGAGTGGAAGGCTTTGCGGTTTATGTCGCCGGCGGCATGGGCGGCAAAAGCCGGTTGTCCACTTTGCTGCATGAATTCATTCCGGCGACGGAGACTTTTGTTGTCGCCGAAGCCATCAAGCGCGTGTTCGACAAAAACGGCGACCGCAAAAACAAGCATCTCGCGCGGCTGCGTTTTCTTGTCGAGAAAATCGGGTTCCCGAAGTTTCGCGAACTGTATGAAAAGGAGCTGGCTGCGTTGCGTATCAGCAATCCGGCGCCGCTGGAATTGCGTCCGCTGCCGCAATTCGCCACCGTCACCGCAAACGGCGAAGTCAAAAATAATTCCGCCGAGTTCAAGCAGTGGTTCGCGCACAACGTCGCGGCGCAGAAACAGCCTGGATTTTTCCTCGTGCAAATTCCGCTGACGCTGGGCGACATTCCCGCCAGCAAAACCGCCGCGCTCGCCGACATTCTGGCGGCGCATGGCGACAATATTCTTTGGGCGACGCAATCGCAGAACGCCGGCCTGCACTGGATCACGGCGGCGGAATTGCCGATCATTCATCAGCAACTCGCGGCACTCGGCTTGGCCGATCCCGAAGCGCCGGTGTTGCGCAATCTCGTCGCGTGCGCCGGAGCTTCGACTTGCCGTTTGGGCATTTGTCTTTCGCGCGGACTCGCCAAAGCGGTGCGCAGCGAACTTTCCGCGAGCAAACTGGACCTCGATAGTCTCGGCGATTTTTCAATTCACATCAGCGGCTGTCCCAATTCCTGCGGTCGCCATCCGATTGGCAACCTTGGTTTTTCCGGCGCGGCGCGGCGCGTGGATGGAAATCTTGTTCCATTTTACGCCGTGCAAATTGGCGGGCGTTTGGCGGAAGGCAAATCGCGCTTCGGCACGAACGTCGGCGCGGTGCCGGCGAAAAATGCGCCGGCGTTCGTCCGCGATTTGCTGGCGGCGTGGAAACAATCTCCCGCTGCGCCGGACTTTCACCAATTTGTTGACAATGGTGGCAAGAAAATTGCCGGCGAAATTCTGGCGCGGCATCAGGACATTCCGCCCATCGCCAGCCGGAAGGAATTTTATTCCGACTGGGACGCGAACGAATTGTTCTCGCTGGCCGGTCGCGGCCAGGGCGAATGCAGCGCGGGAGTTTTCGATTTGATTGAAGTGGATTTGGCCAACGCGCGCGAGTCGCAGGAAGCCGGACGGCTTTACGCGGCGGCGCTCGCGGCCGCGCGCGCGTTGCTGGTGGTTCAGCGTGCGCAGCCGAAGAGCGACGCGGAAACTTTCACACTGTTCCAAAAACATTTCATCGAAGCCGGCTTGGTGGATGCCGCGCTTACGTCCGTCATCGCAGCGGGCGCACGCGCCGCCGCCGGCGCGAACCCGGCGGAGCAATTCGCCGGCGCGCCCGCCGACGTGACCGCGCTCGTGGCGTCGGTGCGGCTGCTGCACGAAAGCCTGGATTCATCGCTGCGGTTCAAGACCGCTGCAAAGTGAACTGATGCGGCTTGGCCCCAGCCGCTTTGAGCCAGCGGCTGGATTGCCATCCGGCGTTGACAATTGGCGTTCCGCGTTTACGATGGCTAACAGGCGTCAACGCCGCTTTTGAAATAAAAATTCCTACGGTGCTGACCGGTCCACTGGAAGCTCCCATGAAAATGAAAGTGTATTCATGTCGAGTCGTGTCCAGATGCCGGCAGCGGGGCGGAAAATAAATCTCCCCGGCTTGGCCCATCTCACGACCGTTGTTTCCATTCCATTTCGCACGCAGGAACTGCGTTGATCCTTTAATTTAACCACAACCAAAAATTAGCATGAGCAAAGAAACTGAAATCAATCTGAGCCTGAGCGCCGCCGCCGCGCGCAACCTCGCCACCGCCACCGTCACCGTCCCGCAGATGACGGAAATCACGCCGCGCTGGCTGAACAAACTACTGCCGTGGATTGACGTGGACGGCGGCGTTTATCGCGTCAACCGCGTGGCCAAAGCTGCGAAGGGCAAGCCGGCAAATGAATTTGGCGAAGTGAAGGTGGATTTGCTCACCGTGGAAAGCGGCGAGCCGAAATTGCCGACGACCTTTGTGGATTATGATCAGGACCCGCGCGAATATCATTTGAGCACGATTCAAACCGTGCTGCGCACGCACACGCGCGTGACCGATCTTTACAGCAACAAAATTGACCAGCTCCGCGAGCAAATTCGTTTGACCGTCGAAGCCGTGAAAGAAAAAGAAGAATGGGAGCTCATCAACAATCCCGATTTCGGTTTGATCAAAGAAGTGGACGCAGCGCAAACCATCAAGACACGCCAAGGTGCGCCGACGCCGGACGACCTCGACGAACTGCTCGGCCTCGTCTGGAAAAAACCCGCTTTTTTTCTCGCGCATCCCAAGGCCATTGTCGCATTCGGCCGCGAAGCCACGCGGCGGGGCGTGCCGCCGCCGACGGTGCATTTGTTTGGCTCGCCCTTCCTCACTTGGCGCGGCGTGCCGCTGATTCCGAGCAACAAGCTCGATGTAAAAAATCATTCCACGAGCATCCTGCTCCTGCGCGTTGGCGAAGCGGAACAAGGCGTGGTCGGTTTGCAAAAAACCGGTGTTACTGGCGAAGTGGAACCCGGCCTGTCCGTGCGCTACATGGGCACGAACGAAAATTCCATCGCGTCGCATCTCGTCACGCGCTATTTCTCCGCCAGCGTGCTGACCACCGATGCCATCGCCCGCTTGGATAACGTCGTCGTGAACAACTACCATGAGTATAGCTGGAAATAACGGCTCGCCGGGACCATCGCTGGCAGCGGTGCCCGACGATTCCGGGCATTCCAGTCTCGTCACGAAATTGCTGGCCGAGGCATTCACGGAATTTTCCGCGTCGCGTCGCGTCGCCGCGCCTTCATCTGGCGTGGGCACTGCGCCGCCGTCGCTTGAAAAGAGTTTGGTGGTGACCGATGGTGACGGAGGACCGGCCACGCCAACGCCAGCGAACACATCTTCAGCCTTGCCGCCAGTGCATCCCAATGCGTCTTCGGCTGAACCGGAATCGGCGGCATCGGAAAAAACGCCGACCGGCGCGCACACGCCGGAATCCGGCGATAGTTATGCCTACGGTGAGCCGCGTTGCAAATATACGCAACAACCCGGCGATGGTTGCTCCGATAAAAAGCCGGCGAAACCGAATCCGCTGGCGGGTTCCAGCGCTGAATCGGTGGCCACGCCGGAGTATTATTTTTTGCGAGGCGGCGAAGCTTCCGGCAAATCTCCGGCCGGGTTTCAGTCGTATCCCAAAAACGCCGTGCCCGTGCCGAAGTTCGACCTCGAGGGCGTGCGCCGTGATTTTCCTGCGTTGCATCAGCTTATCAACGGCAAGCCGCTGATCTGGCTGGACAATGCCGCCACCACGCACAAGCCGCAGGCGGTGATTGACGCCACCTCGCAGTTCTATGGTCGTGACAATTCCAACATCCACCGTGCCGCGCATACGCTGGCGGCGCGCTCGACGGAATTGTTTGAGGCTGGTCGTGAAAAAGTGCGGCAGTTTCTTGGCGCGACCGATGCCAAGGAAATTATTTTTGTTCGCGGCACCACCGAAGGCATCAATCTTGTGGCGCAAAGCTACGGACGCAAAAATATTGGGCCGGGCGACGAAATCATCGTCAGCGAGCTGGAGCATCACGCGAACATCGTGCCGTGGCAGTTGCTCGCGGAGCAGGTCGGCGCGACGGTTCGCGTCATTCCCATCAACGACCGGGGCGAATTGATTTTGGAAGAGTTTGTGAAATTGCTCGGCGGCCAAACGAAGTTCGTATCCGTCGCGCACGTTTCCAATTCGCTCGGCACCGTCAACCCGGTGGAGCAAATCATCGCGCTGGCGCATGCGCGCGGCGTGCCCGTGCTGGTGGACGGCGCGCAATCCACGCCGCATTTGCCGGTCAACGTCACCGCGCTGGATGCGGATTTTTACGTCTTCTCCGGCCACAAGATTTTTGGCCCGACGGGCATCGGCGCGGTTTACGGCAAGTCCGGGTTGCTCGAAGCCATGCCGCCGTGGCAGGGCGGCGGGCACATGATCAAGGATGTGCGCTTGGAGAAAACGGTGTTTCAAAATGCGCCGGAAAAATTTGAAGCGGGCACGCCGGACATCGCGGGCGTGGTCGGCCTCGGTGCGGCGATAGATTATTTGTTCAAGGTCGGTATCCCGGCGATTGCCGCTTACGAGCATGCGCTGCTCGAATATGCCACACCGGTGCTGGCCACCATTCCCGGTCTGCGGCCCATCGGCACTGCTGCGAACAAGGCGAGCGTGCTGGCGTTTGTCATCCCCGGCGTGCCGAACGAAAGCGTCGCGCGGCATCTTGACAAAAACGGCATCGCCGTCCGCGCGGGTCATCACTGCGCCCAGCCGGCCATCCGGCATTTCGGTTTGGAAAGCAGCGTCCGTCCCTCGCTCGCCTTTTACAACACGCGCGAGGAAGTGGATGCGCTAGTGCGGGCATTACGCACCTTGAAAAGGAGTTGATCGCCTGCCGGTTTTTCGTCAATTCAGTTTCAATGGGCTGTCCCGGATGATGCCGCCGATAATCGAGGTGTTCCACGCCGAGGGAATGCCGCGGATGAAACATCCTGCCACCGGCGAACGATCCATCCCAATGACTCCCGTCCGGCAAAATTTATTATCCTTCGCCACCGGCGGTGCCATCGCCAGCCCGATCACTCTGACGCGGATTTCTGCCAGCCTGGCGCGGATGTCATCCACTCTGCTGGCCCGCGCGGCTCGCACTGGCACCCCGTCGCGTAACCTGGCGAGGCAGCTCATTCTTTCGTTCTCCGGGCCAATTCAATTTTTGGCTTGCGGCGCCTGATTTCGGGATGCGAACGCTGCGCCGGGGTAAATGGCAAAGGGGCGGGCGGCGGGCCGGCCAAGCGATCTCGGCAGTTTGAAACCAGAAGTATACCGAGCGCCAAGCATCCCGTGGCCAAGGTCGCCAGGCTGACATAGAGCAGGCCGAATGGCGGCTGAAATTTGAATTCAACCAAATGTGTTCCCGGCACAAGATAGACCCCGCGCATCAAAAAATTGCAGCGCAATAATTTCTCCGGTTTGCCGTCCACCAGAACCTTCCAGTCCGGGTCGAAGTGATCATTTAACAACAGCACCGAGGGTGCGGCCGCCTCGGCTTTGAGCAGCAGGTCTTTGGGGGCATAACGGACAAACTCAACTTCGGGGGACGCCGGATCGGGATTTGCCGCCAGTGCATCGGCGGGCAGGCCGCCGGCGACAAACACGCTGGATTCGGGATTGAACGCCGGGCTGAAAATTTGTTCCAACACGGCGGCATCGTTGGTGTTGACCTGCCAGCGGGAATACAGCTTTGCGCGGGGCAGAGCGGCGGCGTATTCAAAGAGGGCGAAACGCGCGTTCGCTTCCGGGATGGCGGTTAATTGCTCCGCTTTGGTTACCGTGGAGATGCCCGGCTTGGGTATAAGATCGAAATCCGTGATCGTTCGGAGCGGAGTCGGCGCGAGAAAATCCTGTGAATTCCAGTAAGTGCCAAAATATGCCGGCCCTAGGAAGTAGCGGGTATTGGTGAGTTGACAGGCGCGAATAAAGCGGCGTTCAGCATTGGTTTCATCGGTTGGATTCAGCATCTTCGAGAAGGCAGAAAAGTCTTCTGGTTTTCGCGACATCTCCACCAGATCAAACGATTGAATGTTATAGCGGGGAAATTCCTGTTGCAGCCACTCTTTACGATAAACATCGGTAAGCACTTTCAGCTTCGGTGGCAGGGCTAAAGGTGCGAGCACCACCCGATGTTCATAGGGTTTATCCCGCATCAGGTCGAGGATCGGATTGCTGGCATACTTCTCCGGATAATTCCAATATACAATCCAAGGCCGGTTGGCCAGTCCGAGATCCGCCACCAATAGTAATCCAAGCAAGACGGCACCCTTGTCCGCCCGCTTGCCCGCAAAGGCTCCGCTAAAAATCAAGGCTAATAATCCCGCCGCCAGAAAAAAAACCAGCGGAAACCAGCCGGCTTGATGGATGCTGAAACTCGCAACGGCGTCTGCCGGCGCATTAATTTGGGCGGCCTGCAAGTATTCCTCCAGTTCTTGACGGTGATTGGCATACTCCAGCCAGGCCAGCAAACTCGCAGCCAAAACCACCCCGCAACCATACATCCAATATTTTTCGAACTTCGCGGCGCGGTTCCACCAACTCTGGAGGCCGGCCCACCGATCGGCACCGCGTGTTCCGGCCGCCTGCATATATTGGCGCCACAAACCATCAACGCCCAAGGCGAAAAGCACGGTCACCGCAAAGCTGAACAGGTAAACAAACTTGGCTGGATTACGGATGGTGGAAACGTAGGGCAGCGCATAAAAAAACTGATAAAATGGCGCATAGCGGCCGAAAGCCAGCAACAGCGATAAAATGGCAACCCCCAGCCAAAACCAGAGCCACTTCTGTTGCCCCGGATCAAAAGCAAAGTTCTTCCGGCGAAACGATTGAACGGCTGCCCAAAACGCCACCAACACGACGATGACGCCGGTGTAATTGCCGCCGCCGGAATAGCGCAATAAACCGGTCGGCGGCGGACCTTGGCGGCCATCGGCAAAATATTTATTCCAAGCCGGGGCGCGACCCATCATGCCCCAATAATTTCCGCCGTCCGGAGTGTCCGAACGGAAACCGAACAGGCCGGGCACCACCAAAGTCAGCGCCTCGCGCTTGGGCAGGCTCCATTGCGTCGCCCAATCCCAGCGTTGCGCCTTGGTTTGCACGTCCTGCTGCGTCCCCGCCACGCCTTTGACGGAAGTGTTCACCAAGCCACAGATGGACTGCACCGCGAATACAGCGGCGCACCCTGTCACCAACATTAACCGCCCCACTCCATAGGTTGTATTTTTGGCGCGTGAGCCTGCGGCAACCCCGGCCTGATAAAGCATGAATACCGCGACTAACAGGCTAAAAATAGCGCCGACATCCGCCCCTTCAACAATGCCCATGCCCACGGCAAATCCCGCCAGCACCAGCCGCAGCCAGTATTGGCGGGCCGATGTGTCCACCAGCGCCGCCAGCGCAAAAAAAATCATGCCGGCAGTAATATCGTGCGCGCCCACGCCCCAGCAGGCGACGGAGAAAAAAGTTGAATTCAACATCACCGCCAGGCCGCCCAGAACACACGCGATTGGCGTCAAACGCAGTTGGCGGAAAAAACACCAGGCTCCCAGCCCGAGAATCAAAAGCGAAACGAGGGCATAAAATTTTGAGAAAAAAATCGGCCCCAATAACCATTGCAGACCCAGACTGATGCCCGGGGTGGCGACGCCGGAATTGAAGCCTATGCTGTTCAAATCCGACCAGCAGCCGGTGAACCGAGCCGGCAGTTGGTGGCATTGCGCCATCAATTCGCCCAGCGGGCCATCGTTGGAGAACTTGGTTTGTCCCGGCAGAAAGACGCCGTAAAACAAAGCGGAAAGCAGGGCGACGAAGAACAACAGTGTCGCGCCAAACCGGCCCGCCAGCAATTTGGTTAAGCTGGACAATCCCTTCATGCCATGACGCATTCCGGTTTTTCCGGTTTGGAAACGGATCGCTTCGGTCGGCTCCAATGCGTGAGATCCCGGTCGAGTAACGCGCTGAGGCGTTCCACTTCGGGTGCGAACTCGCGCTGGAGCGATAGCTGCAAGCCCGGTGCCATGGGCGGATATTTTTGCTTGCGCGCGTTCAACCTGCAGAGCTTCATCCCGGCTTTTTGAAGCAGGGCGAAGACGGCGGGTGGCAGCCACGAACGCGAGGCAATAGCCGTCCCCCGAATCAGCGGATCTTGCAAAAAGGATCGCAGGGCTGAAATCCTCACCGTCTGGCTGCCATTGACCTCTTCAAAGCGCATTGCAATGTCGCTGGCAGACAGGCCCAAAAATTCGAGCGTCTTGCGGTAGGTTCCCGCCGTGTCGGCGGCGAAGTCATCATAAATAATCACCTGCACTTGCTCGCGGCCAAAAATTTCAAAATAACGCGCGACCTGTTCGGAGAAGCGGGCGATGGCCCGATACCGCAACCCTTGCGAAAAATAAGTCTGGCGGGCGATACGCCGTCCGGCCCGGCGGTCAGCTTCCGCCATCAGCGCTTCCGCGAAGGTGGGCAGATGCTCGTTGCCGTCGCAACAAAATTGATGATACATGGAATAGATCATGGTCGTCGGCTCCCGCAGCATGATGATGATTTTCGCCTGCGGGTTGAACGCTTTGATTTCGGCGGCAGCCTGTTGCGAGAAGAGATACCAGACCGAGGCTTCGCCGCCGCAGGCCTGACCACCCCAGGCGTCAAACTCTGCCAGGTATGCCTCCCGGTCGCGGCGATAAAATTGGGAGCCAAAACCAAGATCCGCGCCGAAATGATGCATTTCCTTTCGGGCGACGAAAATTTCCGGATGCGCCGACAGGTAATGATTCAAGGCCGTGGTGCCAGACTTCGGAGCCCCCACGATAAAAAAATTGGGGATTTTGTTAAGTGACATTTTTGTTTACAGAACCTGAGCGGTCATCTGCTTAATCACAAAAAATTTGCGCTCAAAATCAGCCGGTCCATTTTGAAAGCTACAGCAAATGTCGCGCCACCATCCTCAATGTTAATTATACAAGGTGTTAAGTGCAGAAATATTGAGATAAAGGGATGCGCGCCCGTGGGCGGGATCATTTAAAAGCAAAATAATTATGCTGTGACAGCTAAACAGATTGGCATATCCGTTGTCGGCCGGGGTATTGGGGGTGATTTTTCAGCATCCTTTGAGCCCGCCCATTTGCAAGCATTCAATCAACCGGACACGGAGCATTTTTTGCTGAAGATTTTGATCTTTGCCAGCAAACTGTCGCCGAGCAAAATGGGGGATTACACCCGATTTGAAGCGTCATTTGCGGGACAGCTGGGGAATAAACCCCATTTACCAAACTTCAATCTGGACCACAACCGTCACAATTTGGTGAACCTTCGCGTTCATGGCGGCAGCGTATAACTCGGGCCGAAGATTTATTGATCGCCGAGCTGCAATTTGCCGGTCTGGTGGCGGGTGTGGCCCGCTAAAGCAAACTTACCACTTAAACGCCGCCTCTTGCCCGTCCAGTGTCCACCGGGTCGGCGTGCGGGTATTCAGCCAGTCAAGCGGTTCGCCGAGCGGCTGCACCCGGGCTCCGCTGGCCAAGGCGCTGCGCAAGGCTTGCGCTTGCTCAGGGCCGACCAGCCGTTGCGGCCAACTGACAAAGAGCGGCGTGCCGCTGCGGGCGAGCAGGTCAAGCCATTGGCGGTTTTTGTCCCACGGAACCGCGTTGGTTTTGGCCAGGCCGGAACAGTCGGCGTCCACCAGATAAAAGGCGCCGTTTTGGGCGGCGCGGAAGGCCAGACAATTCACCCCCATTTGGCGGGTGCGGTTCCAATCCGTGCCGCTGGTGTCGTCCCCAATGCGGGCCAGGTCGAATATCCCCGCGGCAAGGTGGCTCATCGTGTTGCACCCGTTGAGCAGCACCTTGTCCCCGGCAGCCTCGCGAAGCGTGTGGTAAAAATTCAGCACAATTTCCGCCGTCGTCCGGCTCCGGTCGGAAAAGGTCCAGCCGTCGGAAGTCACTTCGTCGCCCATGCGGTTGCCCCAGCGGCCGGTGATTTCGTAGGTGGAAAAATCGTGCTTGATCATCTCGAATCCCCAGTCGCGAAAACGCGTCACATTTTGCGAGATATCCTTTAAGACTTCCGGGTTCGACGGGTCGAGAACTTCCGGCCGGCCCGGCAGACGCCAGTTCGCCGGACAATCCGGCCACGCCTGCAACGGGCGATACCACAAGCCGGGCCGGGCGTTCATGGCTTTGATGGCTTTGGCAATTTCCGGCATGGTCGAGCCGAATTTGGCGTTGGTGTGCTGCCAAGGATTGCCCGTGTCTTTGCCGCTTTGGCGGTTGGCTTGCCAGCCATCATCAATCACCATGTAAGGCTGGTTTTCGCTGGTCGGCGAGAGGGACGCAATATATGCCGCGTCTTTCAAAAATGCGGCCGCCGTATTGGCACCGTAGGCGCAATACCAGTCGTTGAAGCCATAAACCGGCTGCCGGCCGACCGGCGGCTGCGGACACATTTGCCGGCAGAACGCGCACGCCGCGGCAAAAGCACTTTCGCCGGCCTGGCCCTGGCGGGTGGTGATAGTGCAAACGGCCAGCGTGCGACCGCCCAACTCAACGCCCACGCCACCGCTACGAACATCCGCCCACAGGTCAATGCCGTTTGTATCCACCTTCCAACAGCAAAGCGCCGCTGGACCGGTCATCACGCCATAACCGTGCGTGGCGACACCGTCCGACGCTAAAAAATACCAAGGCATCGGGCCGGCCAGATTGATCGGCTGCCAGCGCAAATCTCCATAAGCCCGTTCCCAAGTATCGCCCAGGACAATCACATTCGTATCGAAAGGCGTTGCCCAGTGCAGATGCAGCTTTTTCACCGCCACGCCCGGAGCCTTCAGCGAGACGACGCAGCCAAGCTTGGCGTGAACCGTCACGTCAACGCCGTCGCCAGACCACTGGCCAGGGCTGCTGGCTGACAGCCCAACCACTTTGTCGGCTAGGACCGCCTCAATCGCGTTGGGCGGCTGGGTGAGGTCAGCAAAACTGGCGGCCATTAAACTGCCGCTGACGAACTGAAAAACCAGCCCCGCTGCCAAAGGCAGCCATAGTTGTTTCAAAGTGGTGTGCATAATTACTCGTTGATGACGGAATAAAATTTTGGATAAAAGCAAACCTGGTTCGGGAATATTCCCGCTTAACGCGGGAATAGTTGCAATTCCAGCAAACCGGCGCAACGCGAATGAATTAAATTTGTCTTCCCCACCATCCGACTTCCCGGGGCAACCCATGCCCAGAAGCCGAGGGGGCAGAACCTGCCCGGGCGACCATTTGCCTCGTTGCCTCGGCGAATTTGCACGCTAATCCGTGGGAAAAATGTTAATCAACGGCGTTTGAAGATTTCAGCTTCATTTGCCGCCATCTGGTTCGCCGCGTTCAGCGTGGTGACGTTCCTTGCGTTCGGCTTCGACAAATGGCGCGCATCACGTTCCGGCAGCCGTGTTCCAGAATTATCGCTGGTGATGCTGGGCGCGCTCGGCGGCTGGCTCGGCGGATTGATTGGCATGGTGGTATTCCGGCACAAAACCGCCAAATGGACGTTCAAGTTCAAGTATGCCCTCGCGTTGATTCCTTTTGCGGCCGAAGTCTGGGTCTGGTTCCACTGGCGGGTTACCTTTTAGCCTGGTTGAAATCTAAGCGCCGGTCTGAAAATTGGAACTGGGTTTTTCATGCTCATCCGCATGCTCATCCTCACCGTCAGATTGGCAGGTTTTTGAGAATGAGGATGAGGACGGCAACGAGAATGATTCAATGCCGTGCGAATTTTCAGCCGGAACCATGTGGTTGAAAAGTGAAGCGGCGAGACACCCCCGCCTGCTTTCAAGGACGGGACAAGCCATCGGTCAATTTGTGCGTAGCGGTGCGAGATTGAGTTGGAACTGCAAGAAATCGAAAACCGCACGCGCGCCTTTAGTGGCAGGGATTTTGTGACGCATGACGCACCATTGCGAAAAAATAATTTTCTTCACTGCCGATTTCAATTCCCGCCGCCTCCACCATTTGTTTGGGCTTATTGAGATGATTCTTGATTTCCTGACAGAATCGGCTTGTGAGTAAGCCAAAGTTTCCTGCCACCCTAAAACGCAGGCATAGCATCGTCAAAAGCTACCGCACTCCCGCGCGGGGCTGCGAGGCTTTCATCGTTTCCGATTGCCTCGGTCACAAGCGTTAGCCCGTCACGTTTTCTGACCAGGAACTTGCTATATAGACGGTGCTCCGCGCATTCTTATTTGGTGGAACCGTATTAAAAATCTTCGGGCATCTTTTGCGATGGGCGCTGTCCGGTATTTTGATGCCTTTCATCGCGCCGCTCGGAGAAGAATGGCCGCATCCGGGCGGAAGCAGGACATCGGCGCATCGAAAGTGCGTGGCCAAGCCACAAAACTCTCAAGGTTTTTTGGCCGTCCACCAACCGGCATGTCATTTCCCCAGCCTGGTTTTCTTTTACAACGCCAGCGCACTTTCGGCGGGAATAAGTGCCTCGTTGGGCACCAACCGGTGTTCGGGACTTTTCTCGACGGCTGCTTTGGTGAGCTTCACGAACACCGTGGATTCATTGTAACTAATCCGGTCAACCTGGTTCATCGGAATCCGCACCTCTTTGCCGGTGAATCGGTGGCCGATTTTTACGACCAGTTGGTTGATGGCCCAGCTCTTGTCGTCCATCAGAAAATCACAGACGTGGCCGACAATGTCTTCACCAGCTTGCAGATGATAGCCATTCACGGCTTGCGTGCTGCGCAGATGCGCATCGGCACGTTCGGGTTTTGGACCGGTGGCAGCCGGTGGTTCGACGGAGGCAAACTTGGGCGGCAATTCCAAAACGGGAAAGCCGCGCATCCCGCCCCAAAGTCCGTCGCCTTCCCAATAGTAAGGCCAGCCGTAATAGCGATGATAGTCTTCTTCGTATTGGCGCGACACCGGCTTGTGCGTCTCAATTGCCGGACTGTCCTCGATCTGTTTCCGGGTCAGCTTCACGAGCAGGGCTTTTCCCGCCGGATAAACGCTTCCGAACGCATGGGGCGAAATCAGCACCTGCCGCCCCGGCAGCCAGTTGCCAGTATCCGCAACCACATAACGCACCGCCCAAGTGTGATCGTTGAAATAAAAATCTTTTATCTGGCCGATGTCGCCATCCGACGCGCCGAGTTTGTTGCCGTAGAGTTGTTTAATGCTTTGTAACATAAATTTCGTTCGTTGCGGTTGTAAACCGTGGTTTAAATTCTGCCTAATAACAG
Source organism: uncultured Verrucomicrobia subdivision 3 bacterium (assembly GCA_903944085.1). Taxonomy (GTDB): domain Bacteria; phylum Verrucomicrobiota; class Verrucomicrobiia; order Limisphaerales; family UBA11358; genus UBA11358. Next base: position 3,661 of record CAJAQO010000297.1, on the reverse strand, counting down.
CAGGATGATCAGGATGGCCAGCAGCACGCCCAGTCCGCCGCTGGGGTAATAACCCCAAGTGCGGCTGTGTGGCCACGTGGGCCAGGCACCGAGCAGCATCAGGATGAGCAGCACCAATAAAACAGTTCCTAACATAATATTCCTTTCAATGGAGGGTTGTGGTTGAGGTATCTGGTTTATTCCCGGCGGGACGAACGAAATGCCGACCAACAGGTGCTGACGATTCCCGCGCCTTTTAAAATGGTCTGCCACCAGGAAGGTTTTTTGTCCGCCGGCGCGGCGGCTTGGTTGCGGCAGGACGACAGCCCGGCAATCAGCGAAGCGACTGCCGCCGCGATGGCCTTGAGGGTTCGAGCCTGATTAGTGAGCGAGTGGACTTCGGCGCGCATCGTCTGCCATTCCTGGACGAGTTGGGCGCGGTTGAGTTCGCTTTCGGCGACCAACAACTGCTTGCGCGAGGCGAGCGAATTCACGCGAGGATGCTTTCCAAACATGCGCGATCCTTTCGCAATTGTTCCAAGGAGGCGGAGAGCGTCTGCCAGTTGCGCATCACGCCGATCAGCCGCCGGTAAAGATAGATCCCGCCCGCTCCGTAAAGCAGGGTCAAGGCCAGCAACGCCGCCCAAGGCGACCAAGTCCACAATAAGACGGCGATGGTGGCGGTGAACGTCAGCCCGGCGAGCAAACCAAAGGTCGCCACGCCGAGCGCCAGCAGAAAGGCGCGCAGGATGCGCTCGCGTTCTTCCTGCACTTCCACCGCCAGCAGTTCGAGCCGGTTTTCCCCGATGGTCGCCAGCCGGCGCACAAACATTTTTGAGGTCGTGGCCAATTGCCCCAAGGTGGCGGCGGAAGTTTCCATAACTGGATTAATCGCAGTTGCGGGAGCAGCGGCGGGCGAGGAGAAAGCCGAGAACCGCGCCCACGCCCACGCCGATGGCGATGGCTTGATAAGGATGTTCCCGCACGGCTTCGTCAGCCGCTTTCGCCCCGGCGACCGCCTTCGCGCGGACACAGCCGCCGATTTCCTTGGCGCGCTCCAGCGCGGCGGCGAGCCGCTTGCGGGCGTCGCTGACTTTTTCGCCGGCCACGTCGGCGGTGGCGGCCATCAACGCGCGGGCGTCTTCGGCCAGTTGTCCAATATCATTGCTAACGGTTTGTGTTTCTTGGTTCATATTTTCCTTTTTTGGTTGGTTACTTTATTAAACGGTAAATTGGCTTCGGCGGTCAGATGATCGCCGGCAATGGTGTCGCTAAAACGATCGTTCTTCAGGGGTAGATTTTCTGCGGCGGCCAGATGCGCCGCTTCCGGGGAGCTGGCCACGTGCAAAACCGAGTTTCGGCCCCCATACGGATTGGCCACGGATTCGGTGGCGCGCGGATCGGGCATCCATTGACCGTCCACCACGAGGCAGTATTCGTAGGAGCCGGGAGCCAGCGCGGTTTCTTTCCACCAGTTGCCGGCACCGGAGGAATGCAGCGTCTTGGCTTCGGGCTGCCAATGATTAAATGATCCCGCAAGGCTGACAGTTTTGGCGGTCGGACTCGTGAACTCGAAACGGACCGGCACCAACTTAAGGCCGACATTCTGGGCGTTGTCGTGGTTGTGATTATGTTTCATGGCGGTGACTTCGTCAGGACGGTTGACTTTCGGTTTGTAAAAAATGTTCCATTTCAGAACCACATTATGCGCCCGAAGTGCTTGCCGCCGCTATGGGGTGTTACCCTACCATCCAATTTTAGAATATAATTCCAGCCCGGCTTCAACGCATTAAAACCGGGCTGTCGTGCGGGGCTAATGCCGGACTGGTCAGTTCTGTTTTTAGCGACTTTGCCGGCGTTCAAAATTAAGCCCAAGGTTTCTCCGAGTGACGGCAAGGAACACCCCAGTCGCGGGGGCACCTCATGCAGCGTAAGCATACGCATGGACAAAATTTCCCAATTCAAAAATGGCCGCACTGACCACGCCGTGGCCCGGACTGCGCAGGTGCTGGCCCGGACAGCAGTTCGCGGAAGCATCCTGTTTTTCGCCTTGCTCCTCCATTCTGTCCAAGCTTTCAGCGCCACCGCTTCCGCCGGACAAAGCGTCACTGTGGAGTGGATCCCCAGCCCGGACACTAATGTGGTCGGCTACAATATTTACTATGGCGGGGTGAGTGGCGATTACACCAACAAGACCAATGTCGGCCAGGTGACGAGCGCGACCATTTCCGGCCTGGTCGCCGGTGCCACTTATTACTTCGCCGCGACGGCGTATGACAGCCTTGGACAGGAAAGCGATTTCTCGTCCGAAGCAAGTTACCTTGTGCCGGCCGAACGGCCAACCGTCCAGATCCGCAATGCGCCCGCCGGCCAATTTATTCTGACCGTGTCCGGCTTGATCGGCCAGACCTATGACATCGAGGCGACGCAGGATTTCGTAGGCTGGACCGTCATCGGCACGGTGACGATGGGCGCCAGTGGTTCATTGGATTTTACCGACGCGGACGCGGCGGGTTTTCCACAACGTTTTTATCGCACCAGGGAACTTCAGCTCTGATGCCGGTTCAAAATTTTCCATTCGGAAAGAACCTGCACTCAACATCCGTTGAACGCGCCCGGTGCCGCAACCCACATTGCGCTGCGTTTTTATCCCGTGTAAAAAACCGTGCAGAAAATAATGATGGTTGACTCTTCGGAACTGGGCATGGCGTTCGGCTCGGCGGGCGCGACGATGGTGTTCATGTGCGTCGCCACCACTTGCACTGTCGGGGATTGCGCCAGAAAGGCGTTGAGTTGTTCCTCCAAGGCGCTCGCCGGCGACTTGCCGGACGGCAACTTATGCAACATGACTTCAAATACTTTTGCCTTCATTATTTTGCGTCATGCCGGCCGTGTCACTACCTTGGCCGGCTAGCGGATTTGCGGGACACGGATGTCGCCGGCACGACCGATGACTCCAAAGACGGACAACAGCCACACCACCACGCAGATCACCACGACCACGTTGAGAATTTTTTTGATCTTGCCGTCCATCGGGATGTAGGAGTTGACCAGCCAGAGCACCACGCCGATGACGATCAGCGTGACGATGAGAGAAATCAGTGACATAGGATGCTCCCTTTTTGAATGAATATTTTGCGATTCATAAGCTGAGCCTAAGCCGGAGTTCGGCTGGTCGCCATGGGGTGTTACCCTACCGACAATTTGCGCATTCGGTTTTGCCGGGTCGGGCGGGCACCGGTGATGCGGCGGCGAAGATTTTGCGCAAGACCAGATGCGTGGGCAGAAAGGCAACGAGCCACAGCACACCGAGCCAGAGGACGACATAAAGGTTTTGATTAACCCAATGCTGCGGCTGCTGGTCATTGAAACCGTAAAGATAATTGAGGTTGACGGGCAGGTTCGGATCGGCCAGATGCGCGCCCGCAGGCGGCGTAAAATAATAGCACACACCGCCCAACGCGGCGGCCAGACCGGTCCAGGCTGACAAGGCTCTTTTGTCATAGCCCAGACGAAACAAAAGCCAGACGAGCAGCAACGGCAGCCAGCCGTGAAACAGCGAAAGTCCGCGCGTGAACAACGAGAGCTGCGGGTCAAACATATAACCGGTCAGGCCGAGCAAACGGAGGCCGAACAGTTGGCAGCCGAAATCCGCGAGCCAGACACATTGCGGCAGCAGGAT
>CAJAQO010000296.1 GCA_903944085.1 uncultured Verrucomicrobia subdivision 3 bacterium | reverse complement strand
GGCGACGAGGCCACCGCTCCGCTCATGACCCGCGAATGGCAGCTCACCAACACCCGCTATTTGCTCGGCCCCGTCGGCTATCTTGAACTGATGAACCAGCAGCTCGACCCGGTGCTGCATCGTTTCCGCGTCGTCCAGCGTTTTGAAGTCATGCCCAAGCCCGGCATCACGCAGCCGACGCGGCTGGAGGAACTCACCGCCGTGCCGAACGACAATGGCAATTACGCGCTCATTGAATTCACCGGCGCCCTGCCCCGCGCGAAACTTTATTCCAACTGGCAGGTCAGCACCAACGACGTGGCCAATCTGAAACTGATGGGCGATTTGAATTTTGATCCGGCCAAGACCGTGCTCGTTTCCACGCCGGAAAATGGTTTGCCCGCGCTGGCCACCAATGAGAATTCCGGCACCGTCGAATTCAAAAGCTACCAGACCAAGCACATCGTCTTTGCGGCGAACGCCACCGCGCCGTCCGTGCTGCTGCTCAACGACAAGTTTGATCCGCAATGGAACGTGACCGTGGATGGCCAGCCGGCGGAACTGCTGCGCTGCAACTTCATCATGCGCGGCGTGTATCTGCCCACCGCCGGCGCACACACGGTTGAATTCAATTTCACCCTGCCGCACCGGCCGCTTTACGTCACGCTCACCGCCATCGGTTTTGGACTCGTGCTGTGCGGCTTCCTGTTTTATTCCAGTCGCCGCAATTCCCCACCGGCGAGCTAACCGTAAATATTTTTTGGATGCCGCGGGCGGTGCTGGATTTTGAAGAGATAAAAATCGCGCAGCTCGACGAGACATTTTCCCGCCAGCCACAGTGGCCAGCCGGTGATGCCGCGCGCGGCGGCGGCGATTTCACGGGAATATTTTTCATTTCCGTTTTGCCGGACGCGCTTGGTCTTGATGCCCGAGCGCACGGCAAACAGTCCCTTGAGCTTTAGTTTTCGCATTAAGCTCCAGCCTTTGCCGCGCAGCAACTCGTTCGTCTCCATCGTGCGCCATTCATCGAGAATCAGCGGCTGGAGTCCGGGCGCGAGAAAAGCGGTTTGGTTGCTGCCGTGCCAGCGGTATTGCGCCAGCGCGCGATGGACATGGATAATTCTTTCACATGCCACGCCGTAGGCCGCCCAAAAAATCGTGTCGCCCATGATCGGGAAATCCTCGCGGAACCGGCACGGCGGCGGCAGCCCGCCGGTTTTCAGCAGCACCGCGCAAAATGACTGATTGCTCAACTCGGCTTTGCGCTGCAGGAAAACATCCTTGTCCAGCACTTCAATTTCCCCGTCTGCTTTGCCGGAATAACTGAGGTGCTGATTTTTTTCGTCAATGCGCTCGTCCAGCGACCACGCCATGCCGCGTCCGGGACACTCCGCGAGCACGTCCAACATGACCTGATAAAATTCCGGCCCGATGGTGTCGTCCGCGTGGAGAATTTGGAGATATTCCGTTTCGGTGGAATAATCCAGCGAGCGGTTGAGATTGCCGAAGAGGCCGATGTTTTTTTCGTTGCGAATGAATTCGCACGGGATGCCGGTGAAGTTTTTGACGATTTCCTCCGTGCGATCCGTGGAGCAATTATCGAGCACCACCACGCGGTCGGGCCGGCGCGTCTGCCGCGCGACGGATGCCAGCGTCTGCGCGAGAAACGGTTCGCCGTTGTAAACCGGGATGACCGTGAGCAGTTGGCTTTTCATTTTTTGGCGATCACTAAAAGTTCGTCACCGGCCTCGGCATCGAACAGCCGGCGAAGGCGTTCACCCAATTGGAAAAACGCGCCGTAAACGAGGCAGCCGAGCCGGCCAAGCTCGGACATTTCCGCGCGCCCGGTGCGTTCGCTGGCCCGGCTCAAGCCGCCGTAAACCCACGCCGTGTGGATGGACGTTTTGAGTTGCGTGATTTTGAAACCGGCGGCCTCCGCGAGCGTCCGGAAATTGGCGCGGTTGAACAGAATCAGATGCCGCGGCGGGTCCAGATTGAGCCAGGCATTTTTGAAGCGCCGGTGGCCCCAGCTGGCAATGTTCGGCGTAAGCACAATGAGCGTGCCGCCAGGTTTGAGCACGCGATGACATTCCCGCAGCAGCGCCGCCGGATCGTAAACGTGTTCAATGACGTGGCTCAAATGCACGGCGTCGAAATGGTTTTCCGGAAAATTACATTCGGCCAGTTGGCCGTGGCGGATGTCGAGCCCGCGCGCCCGCGCGGCTTGCACCGCGTTCAAATCCACTTCCACGCCGGCAGTTTCCCAGCCGAAGGATTTCATGCGGGCGAGCACCACGCCGCCGCCGCAGCCCACGTCGAGCACGCGGGCACCGGGCGGCGGTTTCGGCAGATACATGGCCGCCGCGCCCAAGTCATCCGGACCGCCGGGATGCAGCAATGCCAAAGGCCCAAAAATAATTTTCCAAGCCGGGCCAACGCCTTGATCGTAGCCGAAGCGCAGCCGCAAATAACTATGCCAGACGGACCAGACGGTCGAACGCACCCAGCTCGCGCACGGTTCGGGCTGGTGGTGGGTGTAATAACCTTGATAAGCCAATCCAATATCGGCGGGTATCGGCTGCGGATGCAGCCAGACGGCGCGGCAGCTTGCGCATTCGCGCAAATTCCAAACGCCCGGCGCGGCGTAGGAACGGTCGCGCATCTGTTCGTAAAGCGATTTTCCGGGCGCGCGGCACAAGGGACAATTGAGGGCGGGCTGCGTCTTGATTTCGGTGTTCACCGCGCGAAGGAAATCAGAATTGCCGCCGGGATTCAAGCCCATGCCGCAGCAAGCTGCCCGTTACAATCCGGTCGGATGGTCGAGAAACACCCATGGCAGCCGGAATTTTTTGGAGAGATCCGCCGCCAGCGCCTTCACGCCGAATGTTTCCGTGGCGTAATGGCCGCCGTAAAAAACATTCAGCCCCAGCTCTTCCGCCAGGGCAAACGTCCAGTGCGGACCCTCGCCCGTGATGAACGTGTCCACCCCCTCGGCAGCCGCCAGCTTCAAATCACCGCCCGCGCCGCCGGTGACGATGCCGATGCGTTCGCAGATTTCCGCGCCGCCGGGAATAACGTTCGGTTTGGCCCCCAGCGCGCGTTCCAATTTTTTCGCAAGTTCGGCGCGGGAAATTTTCGTCTGCGTTTTGAAACCGATGGGCTGGCCGTGGCTGGTGAAAAATGGTTTTAAATTTCTCAGGCCAAGTGCGGCGGCCAACTGCGCGTTGTTGCCAAGCTTGGGATGCGCGTCGAGCGGCAGATGCGAACTGTAAACGGCAAGGTTATTTTCGATGAGCAGTTGGAGCAGCTCATGTTTTTTGCCCGTCCACGGATGCGACGGGGTCCAAAACAATCCGTGATGGACAAGAAGCAAATCCGCTTTCGCCGCGACGGCGAGTTTCACGATGGCGAGGCTGGCATCCACGGTCGCCGCGATGCGCGTGACCGTGCCGGAGTTTTCCACCTGCAAGCCGTTGACCGCGCCGGCGTAGTCGCCAATTTCAGACGTGCGCAGAATCCGGTCGCAGTGTTTGACGATGGTGTCGAGGGACGCTTTCGGCATGCCGCGATGAAAGCAAATCGCGGTCAAACTGCAAGGCGCGAATGGCCGGCGCCGCGCCGCCTAATCCGCATGCATATCATCCGCGTGCTTGAAAAAAATCGTGGTTTCGCCGCTGGACTGCGGACCTTCGGACCGCAACATCGCCTGGCACAATACCTGGTTGATGTTGAACGGCGGGCCGTGGAGCTGGTAGCCGGCCTTGAGTTTGCGGTTCACCTTCTCGGCGAAGTGATGAAAGCCGCTGTGAAAATCATCCTCATTGCTGACTACTACAATATAATCAGCCGAGGCAAAGGAGGAATGCGTCGAATGGGTGTTTGGCATAGGGCTGCGACCGAAAGGTAGCATTTCAGCGTCGCCTGCCAAATAAAATTGGAAAAAATCTATTCAACTAGCAGTTGCCCGGCGTGCCAGCGTGCGGCAAAATATCCTTTCATGGCTCGCGCCCACAACGAAACCAATTCGCTGCGCTTCAGCCGCCGCGAAAGCGAGCGGGTGGTCGCGGCGCTGTTGTTGTCGCTGCTCGCGCACCTCGTCATCTGGGGCGGTTATTCGGCCGGCCACAAACTCGGCTGGTGGCAGAAACTGCATCCGCCCGCGTGGCTGCAGCGGGTGGTGAAAAAAAATCCGTTGCCGGCGCAGACGGTGCAAAACATCGAGCCGACGATTTTTGTGGATGTGTCCCACGCCGACACCGAGGCACCGCAGCAGACGAAATATTATTCCAACAAAAACTCGCGCGCGGCCAATCCCGACGCCGCCAGCGCGAACGTGCCGCAGATCAACGGCAAGCAAAAGGACGTGCCCAAAACCGAGGACGTGCCGAAAGTCGCCAGCAAACCAACCGCCGCACCCAAAAGTGACGACCCGCCGCAATTGACCAAACTCCAGCCGTCCATGCCGCCGCCGCAACCCCAGGTGGCGGCGACCGAACCGGACGAGACACCGCAGAAGCCCGGCGATCTCGATCCCATCCGGCCCAAAAAAACCACCCCGCCGGCGAAGCAATCGCCGCAGTCGCAGCCGGAGCGGCCGCGCACCTTGCGGCAGGCGCTGGCGCAGCGCGACCAGTTGCCCGGCCAGCAAATGCAGCAGGCCGGCGGCGTGCCCCGACGCGCGCTGTGGTCGTCGCTGGACGCCAAGGCCACGCCGTTTGGCGATTATGACCGCGCGATCATCGAGGCGGTTTCGCAACGCTGGTATGATTTGCTCGACAGCCGGCGGTTCGCGCAGGATCGCACCGGCAAGGTCATTCTGCGATTCAAATTGAAGACCGATGGCACCATCATTGAAATGCAGACGCTGGAAAACACGGTCGGCGAACTGCTGGGCTATCTGTGCCAGGAAGCCATCGAGGAAGCCGCGCCGTTCGCCAAATGGCCGCCGGATATGGTGCGCATGATCGGTGCGAATTATCGCGAAATCAGTTTCACCTTCTACTATTATTGACCGCACAAATTATGGAAACCGCCGTTTATTTTCTGCTCGCCCTGACTTCGATCATCGGCTTGGGGGTCGTTTTGTGGCGCGCCTGGACGTTGCGCTGGGGCAAAGTCGCGCCGCCAGCCATCGCCGCCGCACTGGCAGAATGCCACACGGCCGAAGACGTGAAACTCCTGCGCGCCCAGTGCGAGCAAAACCCGTCGCCGCTCGGCCGCCTGCTGCTGTTTGCCGCCAACCATCTCGACTGGCCGAGGACGGAAAATGTCAGCTCGCTCGAAACTGCGGCACGCCGGGAAATCGTCCGGCTCGAGCGCGGCTTGGTCGTGCTGGAAATCATCATCGGCATCGCCCCGCTGCTCGGCTTGGTCGGCACCATCCTCGGCATGATGACCGTGTTCAATGACATCGGCGAGGCCGGCCTCAACAACGCCTCCCGTCTGGCGCACGGCATCAGCGTGATCTTGAACGCCACGCTGGTCGGCCTGCTCATCGCCATCCCGGCACTGGTGTCGTGGGGCTACTTCAGCAAAAAGGTGGAAGTGCTGGCGGTGGAAATGGAGACGCTCTGCGACGAATTCATCCGGCGTCAATACCGCGACAAGAAATGAAATTTCTCGTCCGCAAACGCCGCACCGCGCCCGCCGTCATTATCGTTGCGCTGATTGACGTGCTGATCGTGCTGGTGATTTTTCTGCTGGTGACCACAACCTTCAAGCAGGTGCCCGCGCTGCGCCTCACGCTGCCGGCATCCCAGCAGGCACCCAAAGCCGGAGCAACCGAGAATCCGCCGCTGATTGTGAGCATAGCGGTGGTGGGCACCAACGATGTCCTGTTGCTGGGGGCGGATGGTTTCGCGCTAACGCTCGAAAGTTTGACCGGCCAGCTTAAGGCGCGGGCCGCGAAAAATCCCAACCTGAAGCTGGTGGTGCGCGCCGACAAGGATGCCCACTGGGAAAAAGTGGTGCAAGTGATGGACGCCGCCAAAGCCGCAAACATCACCAACCTGAGCGCCTTCACCAAGTCGCCGGGCAAGCCCTGACCGGCACCAACGGATATAGGGGTTTCCCTTACTAGAGTAATGCATATCCCCAAATAATAATCAGGGAGCGCACCAATTGCCCCGTGGGAGGACTTACCCTAAATTGTCCTCATGCAAACAATAATTGCTAAATCGGTGGCGACGACGAACGATGAAGCGGCTCCGGCGGCAGCTCCCGGTTTCACCCCCGCCCCTTCTGAAAACGGCCAAGGCAATCGCGCCTTGGTGGATGCGCTGACCAGTTCCCGCATTTACCGCGATTATGAGCGCGCCTTCGGCGACCTGACCGGCCTGCCAATGGCCTTGCAGCCGGTTGAAACCTGGCAACTGCCCCACCACGGCAAGCGCAATGAGAACAGTTTTTGTGCGCTGTTGTCCAAGAAAAACCGCTCGTGCGCCGCCTGCCTGCAAACGCAGGAACACTTGTGCCAACAGGCTTCCAACGAGGCGGAGACCGTCACCTGTCCAGTTGGTTTGAGCGACAGCGCGGTGCCGGTGCGGATGAGCGACCGGTTGGTGGGTTTTCTCCAGATCGGCCAAGTGTTCCGCAAGCCGCCGACCGAGGCGCAGTTCAAAAAAACGCTGCAACTGTGCAAAAAATGGGGGGTGGAAACGACGCCGGAGGCGCTGCGCAAGGCGTATTTTTCCGGCAAGGTGGTTTCGCCCAAAGAGCACGATTCGGCCGTCAAACTGTTGACAATTTTTGCACAGCATTTGGCAATGGTGAGCAATCAGGTTTTCATCCAGCGTGAAAACTCCGAGCCGCCGGTCATCGCCAAGGCTCGGGCGTTCATCGCGGAACATCAGACGGAGGATTTGTCGCTCGGGCAGGTCGCCAAGGCGGTCAACATGAGCAGTTATTACTTCTGCAAGATGTTCAAAAAGGTGGCCGGCATCAATTTTACGGACTACGTCGCGCGGGTGCGGATTGAAAAATCCAAAAACCTGCTGCTCAATCCAAACTTGCGCATCAGCGAAATTGCGTTCGAGGTCGGGTTCCAGTCGCTGACACATTTCAACCGCGTGTTCAAGAAAATTCTCGGCCAGTCGCCGACGGAATATCGCGCACAACTTCTGGCGCACTGACCGCGCCGATGGCCAAGCCCCGTTCTCCGGGCCAGACGCGGGTCATTTTTGACTCCGCGATTGGCATTGGCTTTGGCCGGCAAATTTCCGATATTCCCGCCAACAACGGGATGAAGGAAAACAAAAAACTGTCAGGTGCCAAACTGCTAGCCCGCTCCGAATCCGCCGTGCGCGACCAAGCGGAGCGGCTGCGCGCCATTTTGGAAACCGCCGTCGAAGGCATCATCACCATTGACGAGCGCGGCACCATTGAATCCTTCAACCCGGCTTCGGAAAAAATTTTCGGCTATCAAGCCAGCGAGGTCATTGGCAAAAATGTCAGCGTGTTGATGTCCACCCCGCACCGCGAGCAGCACGACGGCTATCTGGAAAATTACCGGCACACCGGCCACGCCAAGATCATCGGCATCGGCCGCGAAACTTTTGCGCGCAAAAAGGACGGCACGTTGTTTCCCATGGATTTGTCGGTCAGCGAAGTAAAGTTAAGCGACCGGCGGATTTTCACCGGCTTCGTCCGCGACATCACGGAACGTAAACGGCTGGAAAAGGAAAATCTGGAAATCAGCGAGCGCGAGCAGCGGCGCATCGGGCAGGATTTGCACGACGGACTTTGCCAGCATCTTGCGGGCATTGAACTGTTGAGTCAGGTGCTGGCGGACAAACTGGCGCCGCGCGCGAAGGACGCGGCGGCACGCGCAACCGAAATTGCCAAGGGAGTGCGCGAGGCAATCAGTCAGACGCGGCTGCTGGCGCGCGGACTTTCGCCGGTCACGCTCGAATCGGAAGGCCTGATGTCCGCGCTGGCGGAACTGGCGCTCAACTCGGAGAAAATGTTCCGGGTGCGCTGTAGCTTCGACTGTCCGGAAGTCATAAAATTCAATGACCATGCGGCGGCCACGCATTTGTTCCGTATCGCGCAGGAGGCGGTGTCTAACGCCATCAAGCACGGCAAGGCAAAGCATATTTCGATTCAACTGCGCGCGGAAGCTGATGGCATCTCCGTGCGCGTGAGTGATGACGGCGTTGGTTTTCCAGAAAATTTTTCCGGCGGCAGCGGCATGGGCCTGCGCATCATGCAAGCGCGCATCAGCATGGTGGGCGGCACGCTGCGCGTGGAACAAACGCCGGCGGGCAGCGTGACGGTGTTCTGCCACGCCCCGCAAAAATCAGAAGGCTCGCATGGCCGCTAAAAAAAACAAAGCCCCCGTCAGACGCCTGCTCATCGTGGACGACCATCCGATGATGCGCACCGGTTTGGCGCAGTTGATTGACAATGCGGGCGACTTGAAAGTCATCGCCGAAGCCGACAACGCCAGCCAGGCCATCCTTGCCATCGCCAAACAAAAACTTGACCTGGCGCTCGTGGATATTTCGCTGCCCGATAAAAACGGACTGGAACTCATCAAAGACATTCGCACCTTGAAACCAGGCCTGCCGATCCTGGTCGTCTCGATGCACGATGAGATGATTTATGCCGAACGGGTGCTGCGGGCCGGGGCGCGCGGCTACATCATGAAGCAGGAGGGCGGGCAAAAATTTCTGTTGGCCATCCGGCAGGTGCTGGCGGGAAAAGTTTTTGTCAGCGAAAAAATGTCGGCGCGCATCTTGGAAAATTTTTCCGGCATTCAGGAGGAAAATTCCAGTTCGCCGGTGCAGAAACTTTCAGACCGCGAGTTCGAAGTTTTTCAACTGATCGGCCAGGGCGTCGGCACGCGCGCAATCGCCGGCCGGCTGCATTTGAGCGTCAAGACGGTGGAAGTCCACCGGGCAAGCATCAAGGAAAAGCTCAATCTGCTCACCGCGACGGAGCTGGTTCGTTTTGCCGTCCGCTGGCTGGATGCCCAGGATCGGACCTGACGGCTGATTTCTCATTTGCTTCGGATTTTTCAAATTAGCAAAAAAGGGTGATAATTTGCCAAACGCGGGGAAGTCGGCGGCATTGGCTGCTGTCATTTTCTCTCCGGCAAATGAATTTAAACAACATTGAACTATGAGCACAGCTGACAAACCTTCCACTTCAATTGAATCCGCCCATGACATCTTGCGCCAAACGACCCGGCGCCCGTTGGGGCCGATTTTCTCACCCAAATCCGTGGCCGTCATCGGTGCGACGGAAACGCTGAACAGCGTGGGCCGGACCATTCTGGAAAACCTGATCAAGGGCGGTTTCGCTGGAAAAATTTTCCCGGTGAATCCCAAACGCCCCACCGTGCTGGGCATCCAAGCGTATCCCAGCATCACAGCCGTGCCGGAAAAACCGGATCTCGCGATCATCATCACTCCGCCGGCCACGGTGCCAGGCATCGTCAAAGATTGCGGCACGGCAGGCGTCAAAGGCGTCGTGATTATTTCCGCCGGTTTTAAGGAAATCGGTCCGGTCGGCGTGGAACTCGAACGCCAGGTTTTGGAAGAAGCCACGAAAGCCGGCATCCGCATCGTCGGACCGAATTGTTTGGGCGTGATGGTGCCCGGGGCAAAATTAAACGCCACGTTTGCCGCCGACATGGCAAAGGCGGGCAGCGTCGGTTTCATCAGCCAGAGCGGCGCGCTGTGCACGGCGATTCTGGATTGGAGCTTGAAGGAAAATGTCGGCTTCAGCGCGTTCGTTTCGCTCGGCTCGATGCTCGACGTCGGCTGGGGCGATTTGATCAATCATCTCGGTGATGATCCGAACACGAAGAGCATTGTCATTTACATGGAATCCATCGGCGATGCGCGGTCGTTCCTTTCTGCCGCGCGCGAAGTGGCGCTGACCAAGCCGATCATCGTCATCAAGCCCGGCCGCACCGAGGCCGCCGCGAAAGCCGCCGCGTCTCACACCGGCTCGCTCACCGGCAGCGATGAAGTGTTGCAAGCCGCGTTCCAGCGCGTCGGCGTTTTGCGCGTCGAGGCGATTTCCGAATTGTTCGACATGGCGGAAGTCCTCGGCAAACAGCCGCGCCCGAAAGGCCCGCGCCTGACCATCGTGACGAACGCCGGCGGTCCCAGCGTCATCGCCACGGATATGCTCATCGGCAGCGGCGCGCAGCTCGCCGACCTCACGCCGGAGACGATGGCCGCGTTCAACGCCATTCTCCCGCCGACGTGGAGCCATAATAATCCGGTGGATATTATTGGCGACGCCAAGCCGGAGCTTTATGCGAAGTCGCTGGAGATCGCGGCCAAAGACCCGAACACCGACGGCATCCTCGTCATTCTCACGCCGCAGGCGATGACCGATCCGACCGCCACCGCCCAATGTCTGGTGCCTTATGCGCATATTCCGAACAAGCCCGTCATCGCGAGTTGGATGGGCGCGGACATCGTGGCGAAAGGCGAGGACATTCTCAACGCGGCAAACATTCCGACGTTCAAATATCCCGACCGCGCGGCGAAGGCGTTTTATTACATGTGGCGCTACAGCGAAAATTTGCGCCAGCTTTATGAAACGCCCGCGATGCCGCAGGACGACGCGCACGGTGAAATTGACCGTGAGAAAGCGTCGGCGATCATCGCCGAAGTCCGCAAGTCCGGCCGCACTTTGCTCACGGAATTTGAATCCAAGAAGCTGCTCGCAGCTTACGGCATCCCGACCGTCGAGACGCACATCGCCACCACCGAAAGTGACGCGGTGAAACAGGCCGCGCGCCTCGGCTTCCCCGTGGTGCTGAAACTGCATTCCGAAACCATCACGCACAAGACCGATGTCGGCGGCGTGCAATTGAATCTCCGCACGGCTTCGGCAGTGCGCCAGGCGTGGAAAGCCATTGAAACTTCCTGCGTCAAAAAAGTCGGTAAGGAACATTTCCAAGGCGTCACCGTGCAGCCGATGATCAAGCTGGACGGCTATGAAATCATCATCGGCAGCAGCTTGGATCCGCAGTTCGGACCGGTGCTGCTCTTCGGCACCGGTGGCCAGCTCGTCGAGGTGTTCAAGGATCGCGCGCTCGGTTTGCCGCCGCTCAACGCCACGCTCGCGCGGCGCATGATGGAACGCACGAAGATTTACACCGCGCTCAAAGGCGTGCGCGGCCGCAAGGCGACGAACATCGCCGCCATCGAACAATTGCTCGTGCGCTTCAGCCAGCTCGTCGTCGAGCAGCCGTGGATTTCGGAAATTGACATCAATCCCCTGCTCGTCTCGGCCGAACGCATTTTTGCGCTGGACGGCCGCGTCGTGTTGCACGATCTCAAGACGCCGGAAAGCAAGCTGCCGCATCCCGCGATCCGGCCGTATCCGATTCAATACGCGACGCCGTGGAAAATGAAAAACAAAGTGCCGCTCTTCATCCGCCCGATCAAACCGGAGGACGAGCCGCTCATGGTCAAGTTCCACGAAACCTTGTCCGAGGAGAGCGTCTATAACCGCTATTTCGCGGCGCTGAAACTCTCGCAGCGCGTCGCGCACGAGCGCCTCACGCGCATCTGTTTCAACGATTACGACCGCGAAATCGCTCTGGTCGCCGAGTTGAAAGTGGCGAAGGGCGAGGCTAAAAAAATCCTCGGCGTCGGCCGCTTGAGCAAGCAGCACGGCGGAAGCGATGCGGAATTTGCGGTGCTCGTCAGCGACGAATGGCAACGCCAGGGCCTCGGGTGCGAACTGCTCAAGCGCCTGATCGAAATCGGCCGGGTTGAAAAACTTGCGCGCATCAGCGGCGTCATCCTCGCCGAAAATCACGCCATGCAGCACATCTGCCGCAAGGTCGGCTTCAAGGTCGTCCACGATCCCGACAACAATTCCTTCAACGCCAGTTACACTTATTAAGCTGGTAAAAATTCACACGCGATTCCGTCGGCAAAAACCGGCGGAATCTTTTTTTTCGCCGTTTGGTAATGATAAAAGGAAGAGCTGGCAACCATGCTGCTTCGCCTGACAGTTCTGCAAATGGTGGAAGAGCCATCCTGCCCGGCGCGGCAGCAATGAGGAATCATTAGTCCGTGCGAAGTGACACAATCTCCCAAGCTTTTATGTGATGGCCGGCAGAAAATAGCGAGCCAGCGTGCAGCGTTAGCGCGGTCCGTGACCATCCACCGTCCGCTGTTGCACTAAAAAATCCAGCCATGCCTTCATCCCCTCGCCGGTCTTTGCGGACAGTTCGAAGATCCGGGCATGGTGGCTCACGCGTTGCAGGTTGATGAACGCCAGATCGCGATTGAAACCGGCGGCCGCAGTCATATCGGTTTTGGTGATCACCGCAACATTGGCGGAATGAAACATCGGCGGATATTTCAGCGGCTTGTCTTCGCCCTCGGTCACGGACAGGAGCACCACGCGCAGATCTTCGCCCAAATCATAATCCGCCGGGCACACAAGATTGCCCACGTTTTCAATGACCAGCACGTCGAGTTGGTCCAAATCCAGTTGCGCTGCCGCTTTGGAAACCATGTCCGCATCCAGATGGCAAACGGTGCCGGTGGTGATTTGCACGACGGGAATACCGGCGGTGCGCAGCCGCGCGGCGTCATTGTCTGTCGCGAGGTCGCCGACGATCACACCCACGCGCAAGCTCGCGCCCAGCCGGGCGGCGGTTTCGCGAATGAAAGTGGTTTTGCCGGAGCCGGGCGAGGAAACGACATTCAGCACCAGCAGTTTTTTCGCGCGGAAAAATCCCCGGTTGCGTTCCGCGAGCAGCGCGTTTTTTTCCATCAACGAGCGATTGAGATCCAAAGTCTTGATGCCATGAGCATGGCTGTGGGCAGGACCGTGATCATGATGAACGTGGCCATGTTCGTGGTCGTGATGATGTTCGTGTTCATGCGAGTGCCCGCCAATTTTAACGTCGCCCCCGCCGCTGCCGCAGCCACATTCTTGACACATAAGATTTATTTTAATGATTGATCAACTTGGCTTCCGGTCAGTTCATCGCGCACGCCGCCGGAATTCGTTTCAACTGGTTTCCACCGAGGCGATGTCCAGTTCGCGCCCGCGCCGCAGTTCGCCGCTGAAATTATGGCAGCGCGGACATTCGTTGAAAAAGTCCGCGCATTCAAATTCCGCCGCGCAGGTCGCGCACCAGCACGCGGCCTGGACGGATTCGATTTCCAGCGTCGCGCCCTCCGCCATCGTGTCGTGGCAAACCACGTCGAACGCGAACTGCATGGCGTCCGGCACCACGCCGCTCAAGCTGCCGATGCGCAGACGCAATTTCACCACGCGTTCGGCCCCGGCCGATTTGGCGGCGTCCACCGCCATCCGCAGCGCCTCGGTCATGATGGAGACTTCGTGCATTGACGCACTCTCAACGTGAACCGCCCGCGCGCAAAAATCAAATCATTCCGTGAATTTGACAATTTCCGTCTGGCTTTTGTCAAAAGAAGAAAAGTTGTGGCGGAAAGATTGGATGAAAATATAACATCGGCACAGTTCGGATGCGGAACATTTCATGAACAGCCAGCTCCAGCCTCACCCACGCGTGCGCGTGAAACTTGCCCTGCGCGGCGCGGTGCAGGGCGTGGGCTTTCGTCCCTTTGTCCACCGGCTGGCCACCGAACTGTCGCTGACCGGCTGGGTCAATAATTCGCCGTCGGGTGTCTTCATTGAAGTTGAAAGCCCGCGCCCGGCGCTCGAACAATTTATGCGCCGGCTGGAAATAGAAAAGCCGCCGCGCAGTTTTATTCAAAGCCTGGAGGCGACGTGGCTGGACGCGGTCGGCTATCAAAAGTTTGAAATTCGCGCCAGTGAGACCGGCGGCGAAAAGACGGCACTGGTTTTGCCGGACATTGCCACCTGTCCGGATTGTCGGCGGGAAATTTTTGATCCGCAAAACCGGCGGTTCCGCTATCCGTTCACGAACTGCACGAACTGCGGCCCGCGGTTCAGCCTCATCGAAGCGCTGCCTTACGACCGGGCGAACACGGCGATGAAAAAATTCGCGCTGTGTCCGGCCTGCCAGGCGGAATACGACAATCCGCAGGACCGGCGCTTTCACGCGCAGCCGAACGCGTGTCCGGCTTGCGGCCCGCGGCTGGAATATTGGAATCCCGCCGGCGAAGAAATTTTTGGCGACTACCAGGCGCTGCAAGCCGCCGCCCAGGCGATTCGCCGAGGAAAAATTGTCGCCGTCAAAGGCATCGGCGGATTTCACCTGCTGGCCGACGCGCGCAATGAAAAAGCCGTCCAGCGTTTGCGCGAACGGAAGCACCGGGAGGAAAAACCCTTCGCGCTGATGTTTCCATCGCTGGAAAGCGTGAAGGCCGTTTGCGCTGTTTCAGCTTTGGAGGAGCGTTTGCTTTGCTCGCCCGAAGCGCCGATTGTTTTGCTACGAAAAATTGGAAATTGGAAATTGGAAATTGGAAATTCCGTCGCTCCCGGCAATCCGAACCTCGGCGTGATGCTGCCGGCCAACCCGCTGCATCATTTGCTGATGGCCGAGTTGAATTTCCCGGTGGTCGCCACCAGCGGCAACTTGAGCGACGAACCAATTTGCACCGACGAATTGGAGGCGCTCGACCGACTGCGCGGCATCGCTGATTTTTTTCTCGTTCACAACCGTCCGATTGTCCGCCATGTGGACGACTCGATTGTTCGCGTGCTGTTGGACCGTGAAATGGTCTTGCGCCGCGCGAGAGGATTTGCGCCGCTGCCCATTCAACTGCGGAATGCGGAGTGCGGAGTGCGGAATAAAAAGGCTCGTAATGCCGGAAATAATTCCGCATTCCGCAATCCACAATCCGCAATTATTCTGGCCGTTGGCGCGCATTTGAAAAATTCCGTGGCGCTGGCCGTTGGCCAGAATGTTTTCATCAGCCAGCACATCGGGGATTTCGAAACCGAACCGGCGGACAAGGCTTTTCGCCGCGTAATTGCCGATTTTGAAAAACTTTATGAGGCGAAGCCGGAAATCGTCGCCGCCGATTTGCATCCCGATTATCTTTCCACGAAATTTGCGCAAGGACTCGTGGCGCAGACCGGCAGCCTGCGCCATGTTGGCGTGCAGCATCACGTCGCGCATGTGTTGTCGTGCATTGCGGAGAATGAAATAAAATTGCCTGCGCTCGGCGTGGCGTGGGACGGCACAGGCTACGGCACGGACGGCACGGTTTGGGGTGGAGAATTTTTTGTCGTCAGCAATGAAACCGTTGAACGCGTGGCAAGCCTGCGTCCATTTCGACTGCCCGGCAGCGACGCCGCCGTCAAGGAGCCACGCCGCGCCGCGCTCGGCCTGCTGTTTGAACTTTTCGGCGAATCGGCTTTCGACCGGGCCGATTTGCCGACCATCGCCGCTTTTTCAGCTTCCGAACTGCCGCTGCTGCGAACGGTGCTGAAGCGCGGACTCAATTCGCCGATAACTTCCAGCCTCGGCCGTTTGTTTGACGCCGTGGCTTCCATTTTGAACTTGCGCCAGCAAACGCGGTTTGAGGGCCAAGCGGCGATGGATTTGGAATTTGCGCTGGACGGATTGGCGACCGACAAATGTTATCCATTGCCGCTGGTCACGCGGCACTCACTGTGCATTCTGGACTGGGCAACGCTGGTTGAAGAAATTCTGCGGGATGTGCAAAGCGGAATTTCAGTTCGCGAAATTTCGGCGAAATTCCACAACGCGCTGGCCGAGGTGGTGGTTGAAATTGCCCGGCGGTTCGGGCAGGCTCGCGTCGCGTTGAGCGGCGGCTGTTTTCAAAATCGCTATTTGACCGAGCGAGTGGTCACGCGGTTGCGCGCGGAAAAATTTCAGCCATACTGGCACCAGCGGGTGCCGGCCAACGATGGCGGCATTGCGCTGGGACAAATTTTTGCGGCGCGCAACAACCTCAACTTAAAATAAAATCATGTGTCTGGCCATTCCGGGTAAAGTTGTGAGCATCAGCGGCGATGATCCGCTGACGCGCATGGGCAAAATCAACTTCGGCGGCATCGTCAAGGAGGCCAGCCTCGCGTATGTGCCGGAGGTGATCATCGGCGACTACGTCATTGTGCATGTCGGTTTTGCCTTGAGCAAAGTGGACGAGGCCGAGGCGCAGAAAGTTTTTGAATACCTGAAACAAATGGACGAGCTGGGCGACTTGACGGAGGGCGAAAAGTGAAATTTCTCGACGAATACCGAGACGGCGACCTCGCGCAAAAACTCGCGGCGGAAATTCACCGCGTCACCACCCAGCCGTGGACGATCATGGAAGTCTGCGGCGGCCAGACGCACGCCATCGTCAAGTTTGGCATTGATGAACTGCTGCCGAAACACATCACGCTCATTCACGGACCAGGCTGCCCGGTGTGCGTGACGCCGCTGGAGGTGATTGATCAGGCGCTGGAAATCGCCGCGCAGCCGGAAGTGATTTTCACCTCGTTCGGCGACATGCTGCGGGTGCCGGGCAGCACGACGGATTTGCTTTCGGTGAAGGCGAAGGGCGGCGACGTGCGCATCGTTTATTCGCCGCTCGACGCGGTGAAGCTGGCGGCAGAAAATCCGTTACGCGAGGTGGTTTTCTTCGGCGTCGGTTTTGAAACGACCGCGCCTGCGACGGCGATGGCGGTTTATCAGGCGGCGCAAAAAAAACTAACAAATTTTTCGCTGCTGATTTCGCACGTGCTTGTGCCGCCGGCGATTGAAGCGTTGATGTCGTCGCCAAATTGCCGCGTGCAAGGATTTCTGGCCGCCGGCCATGTCTGCGCGGTGATGGGCTACGAGGAATATTTTCCGCTGGCGAAAAAATACCGTGTGCCGATTGTCGTCACCGGTTTCGAGCCGCTGGATATTTTGCATGGCATTTTGCTGACGGTGCAGCAACTGGAATCCGGCCGTGCGGAGGTGGAAAATCAATACGCGCGAGCGGTCAGCCGCGCCGGCAACCAGCCGGCGCAGGACTTGATCAAAAAAGTTTTTACGGTCGTGCCGCGCAAGTGGCGCGGCATTGGTGAAATCCCGCAAAGCGGACTCGGTTTGGGCGCGGCTTACGCGGCGTTCGATGCGGCGAAAAAATTCAAGCTGACCGATCATCGCGTTGAGGAACCGGCGGAGTGCATCGCCGGATTGATTTTGCAGGGGCTGAAAAAACCGCACGAATGTCCGGCGTTCGGCACGCGCTGCACGCCGGAGCATCCATTTGGCGCGACGATGGTTTCGAGCGAAGGCGCGTGCGCCGCGTATTACCGCTACCGCCGCCACGAATTCACCAACGCCAAATGAAGCCACCTGATTTCAGCGCGGCCTGCCCGCTCCCGATTTCGCAGTATCCACACGTGCTGATGGCGCACGGCGGCGGCGGCAAGCTCATGCACCGGTTGCTCGAAGATGTTTTTGGCAAAGCTTTCGCCAACCCGATTCTCGACACGCGCCACGATTCAGCGCAGTTCAATGTCCCGCCCGGCAAGCTGGCGATGACGACGGATTCCTACGTCGTGCGCCCAATCTTTTTTCCCGGCGGCGATATTGGCTCGATGGCCATTCACGGCACGGTGAACGATTTGGCGATGAGCGGCGCGCGGCCGCTATATCTGACCAGCGCGTTCATCATCGAAGAGGGCTTGCCGATGGAAACTTTGTGGCGCGTGGTTTGTTCGATGCGCGACGCAGCAAAAAAATGCGGTGTGCAAATCGTCACCGGCGACACGAAGGTCGTGGACAAGGGCAAGGGCGACGGCTTGTTCATCAACACGGCAGGCATCGGCGTCATCGAACATGAGCAAAAAATTCTGCCGCAGAATGTCCAGCCGGGCGACGCCGTGATCGTGAGCGGCGATCTGGGCCGGCACGGCATGGCGATCATGGCCGTGCGCGAAGGACTGCAATTTGAGAGCGCGATTGAAAGCGACTCCGCGCCGGTTCATGAAGTCGTTTTGGAATTGATCAAATCTGGAATCGAAATCCACTGCCTCCGCGACCTGACGCGCGGCGGACTGGCCAGCGCGCTGAATGAAATCGCCGAGGCCGCCGGAGTGAAAATCGCGGTGGAAGAAAAATTAATTCCCGTGCGCGAAGATGTTCACGCCGCGTGCGAGATGCTCGGCCTAGATCCGCTGCACGTGGCGAACGAGGGACGGTTCGTTGCATTCGTCGCGGCCAACGATGCTGAACGCGCCTTGAAAATTCTGCGCGCCGATACCGTCAGTTCCCAAGCGGCAATCATCGGCAAGGTGGCGGAAAAATCCGCGCCACTGGTCACGCTCCGCAGCGCGATTGGCGCGAGCCGCATTCTCGACATGCCCAGCGGCGAGCAGTTGCCGCGCATCTGCTGACATTCAGCGATTCAGTGCCGGTTTCGGCAGCACACCCACTGCATCAGCCTTTGGAAAAGCCGTTTTTTGTGGCTCAATCTCAACTATCTTTTTGTAAATGCGCCCGACGGGTTCACAAAAAAGCGCCGTGATTTGCCAAAAAATGTGAATCCAACGCGGGGCGCACTCCGCAAAATTTGTCCAAGGTTTGACAACCCGCGTGTGGTTGCCACTTGGGAAACGTCGTAACTTAATTCAGAATTTGTGGAAGAAAACAAAACAACAGCCGCCACGCCGACACCAGGCCGCAAGCAAGTTGCGGCCTACCATCCGCCGGCGCGGGAGACGGCTTTTGACCGGCCGCGCGATCTGCTCGGCAACCGGTTTGTTTATGCCGTCATCTCCTCACGGGCCGGCGGCCTCTCGCTGGGCGTGAACATGAATCCGAACCGGCTCTGCAATTTTGACTGTTCATATTGCGAAGTGGATCGTCGGACGCCTTCGCCGGAACACAAGCTGGTCGTGGATGTGATGGCGGCCGAGCTGCACCGAACCCTGCTTGCCGTCCGCCAAGGACAATTTCGTGACCGTCCGTGGTATCAGTTTTTGCCGGCGGAACTGCTCCAGTTGCGGCACGTCGCGTTGAGCGGCGACGGCGAACCGACGCTGGCCCCGAATTTTGTAGAGGCCGTGCAGTCCGTCGTCCGGGTGCGCGCGCTGGGCGGATTTTTCAAGGTGGTCCTCCTCACCAACGGCACCGGCTTGGATCAAACGGACGTGTTGCGCGGGCTGGATTTTCTCACCAAGTCGGACGAAATCTGGATCAAACTCGACGGTGGCACCCAGGGATTCGTGGACAAGGTCAACCGCCCGAACGTGCCGCTGGAAAAAATTCTGGCGAACATCCTGCTGATCGGCCGGCAGCGTCCGGTGGTCATCCAAAGTCTCTTTCCCGCGATTCACGGCGAGGAACCGCCGTTTGACGAAATCCGTGAATACGCCACGCGCTTGAAAGAACTCAAGGCTGGTGGTGCCCAGATTTCGCTGGTGCAAATCTATTCAGCCGCGCGGCCGGGTGTTCATGCCGAATGGGGCCACTTGCCATTGCGCGTGCTTTCCCAAATTGCGCAGACCGTCCGCCAAATTGCCGGATTGCGGGCGGAAGTTTTTTAATGCTTTCCAGCCAGACGTTCTCCGCGCGGTCACGGGCATTTATCGCTGTGCCGCCAAAGTAGAGCGTTTAAGGAGATGCAGTTTTCTCAGCGGGACTATTCAGACCCACCAAAGGCGAAGTTGCTGTGATGGTAACCAGCTCAATTCCCTTGCCGGTTCCGAGGTTGCGGCTGTATTTTCTGTCCGCCGCGTTGTTCCAGTGTTCGTGCACGCCGAGGCTTTGCAAGCGAACGCCGTCGGGTTTGTAAACCGTGCCGGACGGCGGGTCATTGGCCAGCGCCGCTTCGTGGAGATGCCGGTCGGCATTTTTGATCAGCGGCATTTCAGATCGCAGAAAATCCAAGCCAACCGATTCCAGCGCCACCGGATCTTGCGAGGCGAAGAAACTCGACGGCCAGTGACCATTGAACGGAGCCATGTCCCACTTATGCGGCGGACTGCTCCAACGGTCGCCCGAATAAAGTCCATCCAGAATGTTCAGCACGGTCTTGCCGTTGATGTTCGTGCTGCCATACATATCCACAAGCTGGTTGTAACTGGCCATCGGATAATCCCAGTCGTGCAGCAGGTAATGCTGACTGCCGCGTTTGTTGCCGATGACGCCCCAATTGCTTTTGAAAATCATCGTCACCGAGGCGTTGCCATAATCCGTTTTATCCTCCGGCGTGTGATACGTCGTGGCCGGCGTGCAATGCCGCTTCAAAAGCGCCATCGTGATAAGATATTTGGCTTTGACGATGGTCGTGGACATGGAGGTTTCCGTCGGCCCGGCGGCGGAATACGCAAAAGCATTGGGCGTAAACCCGCCAAGGTTGGTGTCATAATTCACCTCCGGAAAGGCCGACTGACAATAATTCTTAATGGCCGAGCATTGATTCTCACGGGCTGGGTCGCAAAGCGTGATGTCCGACTGGCTGGCACCAAACTGATTGACAAGGCCGTCGAGCAGCGCAAAGACCGACTGCGGCGACGCATCAATGGCGTTGGATTTGCCGCCATTGTTCAAATTGAGCTTAATGGCGATCTTCTCGCCTTTGACGTAGGAAGGTCCGCCGTTTTTATCGCGGAACAACGCGTCCCACGCGTTGCTGATTGACGACTGTCCGGCGACGGAGCAGATGACATTATTCAGCAGCTTCGTGATTTTGGTCTGGTCATTAAATTCAGCGGACCACCAATACTTTGATTTGCCGTCCCAATTACAGGCGCTCAAATCATAGCTCCACGCCACGCGGCCAGGATTGATTCCTCGCGCAGTGCCGATGGGCTGATTCGGACCGTCAGACGGTGTGAAAGTTCCGGTATCCTCCGCAAGTGCGCTGGCTTCATTCAAGTCCCTTACTATCGCAGCGCAAACCAGACCGATCAAAAGGCTGACTATCGCCGCCGCATAACGGTGTTGATACAAAAACTTCCGCGTTTTACGAAACGCGGTGACCAAACCAAAGAAGCTGAAAAGATAAGCGATCCCGCCAAACGCGATGGGCGCGCCGACTTGCTGGCAGGGATAAGTTGCGCGGGATGGCTTGGGAATCACCCGGACGAGATACCAAACGAGCGCGACCAGTCCCACAATGGGAAACAGCCATCTGGCCCAGCGGTAGTTGTGGTTGAGGCCGACGACCCGGCCGGTTTTGCCACAGACAAGCAGCCATTTTTTTTCAACCGGCATATTTTATCTTTCTGTTTTTGGTTTTATCCGGCACCGACGCACGTTCGTATGGTTTGGAACAATTCCAATGATGAACGCGCCGGCTGAATTAATCAGCCGGCCGTTCATCGCCAAACGCTTTGTTCAATTTTTCAGGTGCGCGGCAGCGCGTAGCCCGTCAAGGCTTTCATGTATTGCGCGCGTTCAAATGCCGCCGGTTCCGCACATTTTTCCTGGCTCAAGCTGCCTTTGAGCTGGCTGACGGATTCGTATTCGTGCTCGGTCAGCCAAGCTTCCAAGTCGCGCTCGATGATGGCGATTTGCGGAATGCCGTGGCGAATGATTGTCGAGCAAAGCATCGTGACATCCGCGCCGGCCATGAGCATTTTCAAAACATCCGACGCGCGGTGAATGCCGCTGGTGGCCGCGAGGCTGGCGCGCACGCGGTTGTGCAGCAGCGCAATCCAGCGCAGCGGCAACCGCATCGCCATCGGCGTGCTCAACAAAATGTTCGGCTTCACTTCCAGCGATTCCAACTCGATGTCCGGCTGATAAAACCGGTTGAACAAAACCAAACCATTCGCGCCGGCTTGGTCGAGACGTTTCGCCATGTTGGCGAAGTTGCTGAAGAACGGGCTTAATTTTACCGCGACCGGAATCGTCACGTTCGCCTTCACCGCTTTCAAAATGTCAAGATAGGTCATTTCGACTTCCGTGCCCGTGAGGTTCATGTCCGTCGGGATGTAATAAATGTTCAGTTCGATCGCATCCGCACCGGCTTGCTGGATTTTTTTGGCGTATTCGGTCCAGCCGCCTTCGGACGAGCCGTTGAGGCTGGCGATGATCGGAATGCGCGTGGATTTTTTGGCGGCGGCGATGTGCTTGAGATATTCCTCCGGTC
Source organism: uncultured Verrucomicrobia subdivision 3 bacterium (assembly GCA_903944085.1). Lineage (GTDB taxonomy): Bacteria > Verrucomicrobiota > Verrucomicrobiia > Limisphaerales > UBA11358 > UBA11358. Next base: position 5,632 of record CAJAQO010000296.1, on the reverse strand, counting down.
CAAGCCGAAATTCGTCCGGCTCGGGGAAATACGTCAGCGACTCCGCAAAACTTTCCGTGCCTTGCTGCAAGTTCTGGTTCAACTCCAACCGGTCCTGCCGCAACTGCTCTTCGAACAGCGAATAAAGCACAATCGCTGCCGCGCCCGCGTCTTCCATGCGTTTCAGGTTGTCAATGTCCTCCGACAGCGGCGACGCTGAAACGACCAGTGGTGAGCGCAGCTTCAATCCAAGATATTTTGTGGTGAGATCCATAATTTTAATTTGTTAATTTTGTGAATCAGCTTGCGTGTTGGCCGCCGGTTTTGCCGCCGGAACAGTTTCCGGTTTCGGAGTCGGCTGCGCCATGTATTGATAAAACTTCCAGCGCCGGTCGGCGTCCACTTGCGCCTGCGTGAAGAATTTCTTCGCGTCTTCCGGTTTGCTCTTCGTCAGCATCTTGAACCGGTTTTCGGACATCATAAAATCCGACACTTTGGACTTGGCCGCGCTCGAATCCAGTTGCAGCGGATTCTCGCCGCGTTCCGCCCGCCGTGGGTCGTAGCGGTAAAGCAGCCACTGGCCGGATTCAACCGCAAGCTTCTGCTGTTTTGCGCCGATGCCTTGATCCAACGCGATGCCGTGCGCGATGCAATGGCTGTAAGCGATGATCAACGACGGTCCCGGATAGGATTCCGCCTCGATGAACGCCTTGAGCGTGTGCTCGTCCTTCGCGCCCATCGCGACGCTGGCGACGTAAATGTTGCCGTAACTCATCGCGATCAGGCCGAGATCTTTCTTGCCCGCCGGTTTGCCGCCGGCGGCAAATTTCGCAATCGCGCCGCGCGGCGTTGATTTTGACATTTGCCCGCCGGTGTTGGAATAAACTTCCGTGTCCATGACGAGCACATTGACCTTGTGGCCGCTGGCAAGCACATGATCCAAACCGCCGTAGCCGATGTCGTAGGCCCAACCGTCGCCGCCGAGAATCCACACGCTTTTTTTCACGAGCTGATCCGCGAGCGGAACCAAAAGTTTCGCTTCGGGCGAATCCAGCTTTTGCAATTTCGCCTTCAACGCCTCGACACGTTCGCGCTGGTCGTAAATGCCCGACTCATCGTCCTGGTTGGCCGAGAGAATTTGCGTGGCCAGATCGTCGCCGACTTGCGCGGCGATTTTCTTGAGCAGCTCTTCGGCAAACTGTTTCTGCTTGTCAATCGAGACGCGGAAGCCGAGGCCGAATTCCGCATTGTCCTCGAACAGCGAGTTGCACCACGTCGGGCCTTTGCCGCATTTGTTCGTCGTGTAAGGCGTCGTCGGCAGGTTGCCGCCGTAGATCGAGGAGCAGCCCGTCGCGTTGGCGATGACCGCGCGATCACCAAACAATTGCGTGAGCATCTTGATGTAAGGCGTTTCGCCGCAGCCCGAGCACGCACCGCTGAACTCAAACAGCGGTTGCAACAACTGCTGCTGGCGCAGCGCAGTGGTCTTGATCTTGCGCCGGTCGAACTCCGGCAGCTTGAGGAAATAATCCCAGTTCACCACCTCCGCATCGCGCAACGGCGGCTGCGGACGCATGTTGATGGCCTTGAGCTTGGCCTCGGCCTTGTTCTTCGCGGGACAAACTTCCACGCAAATGGTGCAGCCGGTGCAATCTTCCGCCGCGACTTGCAGTGAGAATTTCATGCCCTTGAATTCCGGCACGCGCGAGTCACAGCTCTTGAACGTGGCGGGAACATTTTTCAATTCCGCCGGGTCATAAACTTTTGCGCGGATCGTCGCGTGCGGACAAATCGCCACGCACTTCAAACATTGAATGCATGTTTTTTCGTCCCACACCGGAATGTCCAGCGCGAGATTGCGCTTTTCATATTGCGCCGTCGCGGTCGGGAACGAGCCGTCGTTCGGGAACGCGCTCACCGGCAGATCGTCGCCGTCGCCGGCGGCGATCGTGCCAAGGACGTTGCGCACAAAAGTTGGCGCCGTCGGCGAAATCGGCGGCAGCAGCGGACCGGCGCCGTTTAATTTGCTGGTGCTCACCGCGACTTCGTGAAGGTGCGCGAGTGTGTTGTCCACGGCCTTCAAATTCATCTGGACGATTTCGTCGCCTTTCTTGCCGTAGGTTTTTTTGATGGAATATTTGATCGCGTCAATCGCCTCGTCCTTGGGCAGCACGCCGGAGAGCGCAAAGAAGCAGACTTGCATGATGGTGTTGATGCGTCCGCCCATGCCGCTGTCGCGCGCGACTTTGGTGGCGTTGATCACGAAAAATTTTGCCTTCTTGGCGAGCAGGCTTTGTTGCACCGGCGTCGGCAGCTTGGCCCAGATTTCGTCCTTGCTAAACGGCGTGTTGAGCAGGAACGTTCCGCCCGGCACCAGGCTGCGCAGCATTTCGTAGCGGTTCAAAAATTCCGGCAGATGGCACGCGATGAAATTGGCGCGCGAAATCAAATACGTCGAACGAATCGGCTGCGGACCGAAGCGCAAATGCGAAACCGTCATCGAGCCGGATTTCTTCGAGTCATAAACGAAATAGCCCTGCGCGTAATTGTTCGTTTCCTCGCCGATGATCTTGATGGAATTTTTGTTCGCGCCGACCGTGCCGTCTGCGCCGAGGCCGTAAAACAACGCGCGCACCACTTTGTCGGACTCGGTGGAAAATTCCGCGTCATACTTGAGGCTCGTATGCGAGACATCATCGTTGATGCCGACGGTGAAATGATTCTTCGGCGCGGTCACGGACAAATTGTCGAACACGGCCTTGACCATCGCCGGCGTGAATTCTTTCGAAGACAAACCGTAGCGGCCGGTGAGGACGGCGGGAACCGATTTCAAATGCGAGCGGCCGGCGGCCGTTTCCTCCATCAAAGCCGTGACGCAATCTTGATACAGCGGCTCGCCCGTCGCGCCCGGTTCCTTCGTTCGGTCGAGCACCGCGATTTTACGGACGGATGCCGGCAGCGATTCCACAAAGCGTTTGCCGTCGAACGGACGATACAGCCGCACTTTGATCACGCCGACTTTTTCGCCGTGATGGTTCAGATATTCCACCGCTTCATCGGCGGCTTCGCAGCCGGAACCCATCAGCACGATGACGCGTTCCGCATCCGGCGCGCCGACGTAGTCGAACAGCTTGTATTTGCGGCCGGTTTGCACGGCGAATTCATCCATGACTTTCTGGACGATGTCGGGACACGCGGAATAAAAACCGTTCGCGGCTTCGCGGCCTTGGAAAAACACGTCGGGATTTTGTGCCGTGCCGCGGAGGATCGGCTTGTCCGGCGTCATGGCGCGGGAACGATGCTCGGTGATTAGCTTGTCATCAATCAACGCGCGCAACACCGCTTCGTCGAGCATCTCAATTTTGGAAACTTCGTGCGAGGTGCGAAAGCCATCGAAGAAATGAATGAACGGAATGCGCGAGCGCAGCGTGGCCGCCTGCGCGATGAGCGCCATGTCCATTGTTTCCTGCACCGACGCCGCGCCCAGCATGCCCCAGCCGGTCGAACGGCAGGCCATGATGTCGCCGTGATCACCAAAAATTGAGAGCGCGTGCGTCGCCACCGTGCGCGCGGTGACGTGGAACACCGTCGGCAGCAATTCGCCGGCGATCTTGAACATGTTCGGGATCATCAGCAGCAAACCCTGCGACGCCGTGAACGTAGTGCTCATCGAGCCGGTCTGCAACATGCCGTGGACCGCGCCGACCGCGCCGCCTTCGCTTTGCATTTCCACGATGCCAGGGATGGTGCCCCAGAGATTTTTTTTGCCTTCCGAGGCCCACTGGTCGCACCACTCGGCGATGGGCGAGGACGGCGTGATGGGATAAATCGCCATCGCTTCATTCAAGCGGTAGGCGACGTAAGCGGCGGCTTCGCAGCCGTCAAGAGTTTTGAAAACAGGCTTTTTATTCATGTCAAATCAATGGTTTAGGCGATTATTGAATTCAATAAATGTTGTCCGGTATGTCCGGCCACCATCATTTCGGGAACAACTTAATCGGCAAACGGGCGGGCGACTTACCGTATTTTGTCAAAAGCATATCATCCATTGCAATCTGGACAGGTTTTGAAGGGTTAAACCGGCAATTCATCTTGGGCTCGCCGGAATCAGCGGCAGAACGCGCGTATTTTTTTCATCGCCTCGGCAAAGCCCTGTCGCGCCTCGGGAGAAAAATCTTCACGAAAACCCAGATCTACTGCGGGAATAGTCAGCCACCACGCTTCGGGCACATGCCCAAAAACATCGCGGGCCAGCGCCAGCATCGTGCGCGGATCGGCGGCGTGCGCCATGAGCTGTGAAGTTTCGTTCGGCTCCAGCTTGCGCCATTGCACTTCTTTCGGCACATCCACGGCGGCGTCCACAAAAATGACTTTGGCGGCGTGAGCAATCTGGTCGGCGAGTTCGGGCGTGAGCAGCGGGCAGATGAGCGTGCGCACGCCTGGCAAACGCAGATGGCCAACCGCCTCGGCCACACGCGGGCCGACGCCGTCGTCGCCGCGCAACGTGTTGCCGTAGCCGATGACGAGGACTTCCGTTTCAATGGCCGTTTCGCGATTCATGAAAAATATGCCGGCGGGGAAACGACCAAACCACGTTCCCCCGCCGACGCTGTTTTTGTCCAACCCAACCAGACAAAAATTATCTTTGCTTTGAAGAGCGCGGACACGTCCGCGCTTTGAAACTGGGAGACCTGTCTCCCAGTCGGAAAGCGGCGACACGTCGCTGCACTCCAAGTTTTATAATCCGCGCATCATTTCATTCAACACGGTTCCATCCGGCGCGATCAATTGGACATGCAACGGCATCTGGCCGACGGCGTGCGTCGAGCAGCTCAAGCACGGGTCGTAGCAGCGGATACCGTGCTCAACGCGGTTGAGCATCGGTTCGGGAATTTCATTTCCGCGAACATAATGCCGCGCGATTTGCGCCACGGTCTGGTTCATCGCCAGATTATTTTGGCCGGTGGCGACGATGAGATTTACCCGCTGCAACAGGCCGTTGCGGTCAACCGTGTAATCATGGAACAGCGTGCCGCGCGGGGCTTCGCTCACGCCCACGCCGCGCAAATTATTGATGCCGGCATCGGCGCGGAGATAGTCGCTGGACAGTTCCGGATCGTCCATGTAGCGCTCGACGTATTCGATGCTCGCGAGGATTTCGATGAGCCGCGCGTAGTGGTAAAGGAACGACGAGGTGACCGCGCCGTGGCCGAGCTTTTTGAATTTTTTCAGTTCGGCATCCGCCTTGGGCACGCCCATGTGCTGGCAAACATTAAGCCGCGCGAGCGGGCCGACGCGATACATGCCTTCCGAAAACCCGAGCGGCTTGTAGTAAGGTGATTTCAGATAAGACGTGCCCTGCACGGATTCGCCGATGTAGTCCAAATAATTTTGCGCGTCAATCTGGTCGGCGATGATGCTCCCGCTGCTGTCGGTGAAGCGCAGTTTGCCGCCGTGATGTTCCCAGGTGCCATCTTCCGCGACGAGGCCCATGAAGAGCGATGGGAAATTTCCGAAAATTTGAATCTCGCGCTTGTGCGTTTCCATCGTTTTTTTCCACAGGTCAAACGCGACCTTCGTCGTGGCGTAGGCTTCGGGCAGCCACGCGCGGATTTTGGCGCGGCCCTCCTCGCTCAACGCGCTGCGCACGCCG
>CAJAQO010000295.1 GCA_903944085.1 uncultured Verrucomicrobia subdivision 3 bacterium | reverse complement strand
TAGGCATCGCCTTTGACTTGTGGCGCGGCCCCGCCGCCGTGCTGACGCTCCAGCAGTCCGACCAAACCGCCCGCCTTGAGCGCGTTCATCCAGTCGAAAAAGCGGCGGCGGCGGATGCCCAACTGCTCGGCAATCTGCGCCATCGTCCACTGTCCGCTGGCCGCCAGACGGGCGGCAAGCAAGCGCTGCTGGCTTTTCACATCCCGGCACGTCCGCAACTCGACCGCCGCTGAATAGTGACGATTATAATTGTCCGGAGGGCAAAAATAGTTGTCATTGACCACGCCGCAGCCTGCGCCAAATCAGGCCGGTTCGCTGGCGTGACTCATGCCCTTCGTCGCTGGAAATAAAACGCCCCGCGAGAGCGGGTATTAACCCCCCTGAAAAAGATGGCGTAGCAGCAAGCGCACTACGGTGAGACCTCGGCGGCGTCCCTCCTTAAAAAAACGCGCCATGTCAAAAACACCAACCAATATTCTCTAGCCTCGCAGAGTCGCCGAAGGCTCAAGTCTGGTCGGCTCTGACTTCCGCCGATTTGCGTGAAGCGCAGCGGAAAACAAACCGGCGGATGTCAGACAAAAATCGGGGCAGTGTGAGGGCGGGCTGGTGGGGCAAATGCACAAGCAGTTTGTCATGCCAGTTTGCGCTCACACTGCGGGGAAAAGCCTGTCTCCGACGGATTTAGATTGCGGAACGGAACGAAGCGGAGCGCGAGCAGGCGGGCGAAGGTCGCGTGGTCACGCGCAGAGAAGTGAAGTGAAGCGGTCTGAACCGGACGGAGTCAGGCCGGTTTGGCGGCGGGCAGTCTGTGATTTTCAGCAGAGCAAAGCGGCAGCGGAACGATCACAGTCTGTCCGCCGCGCACTGTTTCTACCCAGAAAAATAGAATGAAGGATCTGCTTGACACCGGCATATCAAATCCGACAATTCGCCTATCAACGGCTACCATGCAAACCACGGGCAAAAATTATTATCCTTCCGACGCAGTGGCACGGAAACGAAATTCTCGTCTTCGTCAGTGTTGTCAACTTTTTGCCTTAATCATGGCTTCGTGTTTCTTTTATGGTTGCGCCACGCCACAGCCATTGGCCCAATACACCCTCGGTAGTAGCGGTGGACGTGTCGTTCAAGGCAGCGGACCGGGTGTTCAAGTTTCAGCGGAACTTGTCACCAATCCACAGACACTCAAGGATTACTTCGGTGTAAGCAGTCCGTCATTGGGAGTGCTTACCGTATTCGTCAAGGCGGAGAATACGGGTGGAACAGTTTCGATTTTGCTGGAAAAGACCGAAATGCAATTGACGGCTGATTCAGGAACCCAAGGGGAAAACGGTAATCCGCTCAAGAATAGAGGTGACATTCTCAATTCCGGCCAATTCGCGAAAAAAACCGCCGCCGGAGCCGTCGTGGTGGGACTGCTCGCAGGCCCGGCATTTGCCCCGTTTGCTCTCCTTGGGGCGATGGATGCGGCTCACAAGGCGAAAGCTTCCACAGATTACAATTTTATGAAGTGGGAATTTCGCACGGCCACGCTGGAGCCGGGGCAGGCGGCGAACGGATTCGTCTATTTTGGCGGCAATACTGCTGCTCTGCCTTTAGACGGGCATTTCTTGGTGACTGTTCACGACCTGTCCAATCAAACCACCAACATCATCAGCATTCCATTCAACCAATGAAAACAATCCATCTTCCCAGCGTTAGTCGCAGCCATGTTGCCGTGAGCTTCGTTCTGGCCCTGCTGACGGTTTTGTGCGCGGGTTGCTTTACGATGGTGCCGCAGTTCAAAGAGGCACCCATCACGGCAACCCCGCAATCCATCAAGGTCGTTTTGTTGCTAGATTCCGCCTGGTCATCTGCCCGTTATGAGGGTGGAGTGTTCGGAGAACCACATACTTATTTGCTCGGTGATTCGTTGGTAAAATATGCCACGAGCGCGGCCCAGAAATCATTTCGGGAGGTTGTTGTAGTCAATGGCGATTCGGCAGGGGCCAATGCGGCAGGGGCCGTTGCCGTGTTGCATCCGGCACTCGCACGAGTGCAAACCGTCGAGAGTGCAACCACCGGTGGAGGCCAAAAAGCGATCCTGCTCGTGGATTGGACAATCACCAGCGCCGATGGCGGACGAGTGCTCTGGAAAAATTCCATAGACGCAGAAGGGAATGACCGCAATGGTCACGGCTCCATACGCGCCCGTGGACGGGAGGCATTTGAAGATGCGTATGACCAACTTTACATCAAAACGATCACGGCTCTCTCCAAGACGAAGTTGAACCAGTGAGGCGGAAAAGGTGCTTGTGTTCGCTTTTTCTGGCCTTCGATTGTGGCAATAAGTTTTATGGGATGAATGTGTTTTCAAACACCTTAATTTCCATGTGAATCCCTCCAGGCTTGAACCAGCAAGTTTTCACAATTGGTAGGTTCTACGCAGTTCAGCAGGATTACGGCTTCCACACCATCCGGGAAAAAGCCGATGTCTGTGTGGATTTGGCTTCCGTGAGGTCCGGGAACCATTCCACCCTTGGCCCAAGGGTTGCCAAAATCCCACCCCAGATTTTCCTTGAACATCATTGTCGTCGTCGCCGCACGAAGCACTCGGCCTTGTCGGATTCCTTCCAGAAATCTTCCCAGGTCCGCAGCGGAGGCATACCATCCACTTGGTCCAGCGAAAGAGGAATTGTTCCCTTGGTAATAACCATCCCCAGAATCTTGGGAGCCTAGCCCGGCATAAATGCACATTCGCGGAGAGTCATGGTAGCGCGTATCCATGCCGGTGATACCCATAGGAGCTAGAACATGTGCTTTGACGTAGGTGGTGCAATCCATCTGGCTAATTTGCTCGATCAGCAAATGGATGATGTAATAGTTCACATTTCGATATTTTGAAAATGTTCCGGGTAGATGAGCAAGT
>CAJAQO010000294.1 GCA_903944085.1 uncultured Verrucomicrobia subdivision 3 bacterium | reverse complement strand
GTCATTCATTTTCCATGGCTCCGCGACTTGCCCGCCGAGCTACTTCACTTTTTCCACCACCAGCATCTTGACTGGCAGGTTGGTGGAAATTAATTCAAGACCGAGTCGGTCCAGAATAACTTGCTTTAAGGAGTTAACAGTTTGTTGAAAAACGTTTGAACTGGCGGAGGGGATGTATGTCTGTAACTCATGCGTGGAAAACCTCAAGCCCAGCCGGACTTTCTGACGGTCATCAACCTCAACCAATGTGTGCCGGCGGACCATCCGCTGCGCGCGATCAAAAGCCAGGTGGACGCCGTCTTGAAAAAGCTTTCCCCGCTGTTTGACGATCTCTATGCCGATGACGGCCGTGCCAGCATCCCGCCCGAGCAACTACTCAAAGCCCGCGTGCTCACCGCCCTTTACAGTGTCCGCAGTGAACGGCTCTTGTGCGAACAGCTTGGCTACAATCTGCTTTGGCTCTGGTTTCTGGATCGGGAGTTCCATGAAGGAAGCTTCGACCACAGCATTTTTGCCAAGAACTACGAGCGCGTGCTCTCCGCCGACGTGGCCAGACTCTTCTTCCTTGAAGTGTATGACTTGAGCCGGCAGGCCGGCTGGACCAGTGACGACCATTTCACTGCCGACGGCACGCTGATCGAAGCGTGGGCGAGCCTGAAAAGCTTCGTCCGCAAAGACGGGGCGGATACCGCGAAAGTGGAGTCCGCCAAAGACGAAGACCCCGGCAACCCCACGATTAACTTTCGCGGGGAAAAACGGTGCAACGACACGCACCAGAGCACGACCGATTCCGACAGCGTGCTGTATCGGAAAGCCAGCGGGAAGGAAGCCCGGCTGTGTTTCGGCGCGCACGCCCTGATGGAAAACCGGAACGGCTTGTGCGCCGACTTCACCCTGCATAATCCGATTGCCGCCAGTGAATCGGCGATGGCCTTGCAACAGGTCGATGCCCATCAGCAGTTGCATGCAGGCGTGGTCATCAAGACGCTCGGTGCCGACAAGAGCTATCATCAAAAAGCCTTTGTGCAAGGTTGCCGGGAACGGCAGATTGCTCCGCATGTGGCGTGCAAAGATAAAGTGCAGGTGGCCGGCTTGGACGGCCGCACCACGACGCAACGGAGTTATCAAGTCAGTTTGAAGATTCGCAAACGGGTGGAGGAAATCTTTGGTTGGATCAAGACGGTGGGCGGATTTCGTCGGAGCCGGTATCGGGGACTGGAGCGAACGCAGGCTTGGGGCTACTTCGTGGCGGGGACTTACAACCTGCTGCGCATGGCGCGGCTCGCGGCGGCCTAAACGGCCACTGGAACCCGGGCAAAAAGCCTGGTGCGAACGGAAAGCGCGGCCTTCCGCGAGTCTACCGACCAGATTCCGGCCCTGGTTGGGATAGCCGTTACCGGTGTTCCCATGCTGAAATTGGACAATTACACCCATGAAAAATTGCGTGGCTGGAAATTCACCCGTATTTCAACAAACTGCTAAACATGAGCCAGTCGCCTAACAAGTCGCCGGAGCCAACGGCTAGTATCGCTGTCGGTGGGTTCGACAAGGTCCGGGTTCGCCACGCCGCCGTTACGCCGTGGCTCAGCTTTTTTCGTTAGGTGTCGTGAACGCTTGCACCATTATGTTCCAACAGATTGCCAATTCAGTTACTTTGGTCATAGCTTTTGCGGTTGCCGTCATTGCTTTTTTACAGTTCAAGGTTGCACACGACAAGTTGCGCCTAG
>CAJAQO010000293.1 GCA_903944085.1 uncultured Verrucomicrobia subdivision 3 bacterium | reverse complement strand
GTCGTCGGCCCCGCGCGACACCGAACCCAATCGTGGAACGCCCTTTACGTCCGCCCGGAGTTTGCCGCGAGGGCGCGGCCAACCACAGCCGGGGGCGGCTGTGCTCCCCAGTTGCCGCCTGCTGGTCTTTGCCGACGACCACCACCGGCCGGGCCAGACCTTCCGGTCGGGCATCCTTGCCCCCGGCCAAGCTGAATCTTGAATCATCTTCGCCAAAACTTCATAATCAGCAAAATGAATCAGAGTCCGGCGGGTTTAAATTCCAAACCGCACTACGCAATCCTGGATGGGTTGCGCGGCGTGGCGGCCATCATTGTGGTGGCGTTTCATCTGCTGGAGGCGCACGCCACGAATGCGTTCACCCAGATCATCAATCACGGTTATCTGGCGGTGGACTTCTTTTTTCTCCTGTCCGGTTTCGTGGTCGGTTATGCGTATGACGACCGCTGGGGTAAAATGAGTTCGTGGAATTTTTTCAAACGCCGGCTGATCCGGCTGCATCCCATGGTGGTTCTGGGTTCGCTCATCGGGGCCGTCTGCTTTTACTTCGGCGCCTCCACGGTGTTTCCCCTGATTCATGACACGCCGGTTTGGAAGATGCTGGCCGTGATGCTGGTGGGTTGCACGCTGATTCCCATCCTGCCGTCCATGGATATTCGCGGCTGGCAGGAGATGCATCCCTTGAACGGGCCGGCGTGGTCGCTGTTCTTTGAGTATGTCGCCAATATACTCTATGCGTTGGTTGTCCGGAAATTTTCCCGGACGCTGCTGGCACTCTTTGTGATGATCGCGGGCGGGGTGCTGCTGCACTTTGCCCTGACGAGCCATGAAGGCGATTTTATCGGCGGCTGGACGGTGGACGGCCCGCAGCTCCGCATTGGTTTCACGCGCATGATGTATCCGTTCTTTGCCGGGCTGCTGCTGTTCCGGATGGGCAAATTAATCCGGATCAAGCACGCCTTCTGGGTGTGCAGCGGGTTGATTGCAATCATTCTCGCGATGCCGCGAATCGGCGGCCCCGACCATGTCTGGATGAATGGTCTTTACGAGGCGTTCTGCATCATCGTGCTCTTTCCGTTGATCGTCGCGCTCGGCGCGGGCGGCAGCTTGCACGGGAAGTATTCCACCCGGATCTGCGGGTTTCTGGGTGACATTTCCTATCCCATCTATATCACGCACTATCCACTGATCTATCTCTACACCGCGTGGGTGGGCGACAAACATCTTTCCCTGGCGCAGAGTTATCCCGGCGCGTTGCTGGTCTTTTTTGGGAGCTTCGCCCTGGCGTATGCCTGCCTGAAGCTCTACGACGAGCCGGCAAGAAACTGGCTCAAACGGCGCTTCCTGATGGAACCGAAAGCAATCCGGTCCGTGCGCCAATAAAAAAATGCCCCGGACTCGCTCTTTGCACGTGCTGGACTTTGCCGCCGGCCATCCGCCTACGCTGCGCCACGGCGCGACGGGCCATTTGCCACCAGCCAGCCTTTGCCGGCAGCCGCCAATCCAATTTAACGCAAAGTCGCAAAGACCCGAAGGCGCAACCTGAAATCCGATGACTTTGGCAAGCGGATTGCCAGACCAGGCTGAATCTGGCCGTGGTCTTCCAGCGGGGCGCCGGCAGGAAATCGCACCAAGTTAACGGCGCCGGTTCCAATAGTAGCCGCCGCCGCCGCCGAGCAATAACACCAAGACCACAATGAGTAGAATAGACATGTTAAAACTTTAGAACCGGTAATGGTTTTGCGCCATGGGGTGTTTCCCTACCGCAACTGCGTCCGCTCGTCTCAAAGGGATAACTGGAAATTAGCGGTTCTTCGCTGTTTTCGGTGGAATTGATGGGGCGGGTCAACGGGTTTGGGCTGGCGCTGAAAGCGCCCAGGAAATTAGCCGGGGGCAAGCCGTCGGCACCGCCCCCGGAAACGAGATTCCGGGTTGCCGCCGCCCCGGCGGGGCGGCGGCAACCCGGCTCACGGTGCTTCCGGCGTCCTTTCAGGACGCAGCGCTTACGGCCGCAATACCGGGGGCGGCGACCGCCCAGGCGGCCTTGCCCCCGGCTAATTTCCATGGTCGCGTTGCGACCTTCCGCCATGCCCCAACTCCTCGCGGCGAGCCCGTCTTTGCCGCCCGCCAGCCTTTGCCGGCAGCCAAACCTGCGGTGTGCGGCCGTCCCCGACCGCAGCCAGGAACGAGCGACTGACAACGGATGTTTTCACCATGACTTTGGCGGTTGGAACATCGCAGCGCCCGGGGACGGGCGCACTCCGGAACCATTCTCCACCTCTTTGCGGCGGGCGGCGGGCGAAATTGCAGACCAAGCCAAGCTAACGCCAAGACGCAAAGACCTGCCACCGCACCGAATCACGGCGTCTTGCCTGCGAAAATAGACAGGACAATCAGTGCCATCAATAGAATTTCTCCGACCATCATAGTTTAGCCTTTCGTGGTGCGGAAGCCACCCATCAGCAAGATGGCCAGCCGCACCGGGTTTTGGGGGTGCTCAATGCCCCGGATCTTTATTGTTGTGATCCGGCCCGGCATCCTTCCGCTCTTCTTTCTGGTCTTGCTGCACGGCGACCGGCCGCCAGTTTTTTGGATATTTCTGAAGCATGTCTTTGTGATGCTTTTCCAGGGAGTCATGGAAATCCATGTGCACCGACGGCGAGGCGAGCAGATCATCCAGCGCCACACCCTGCGGGGCCAGCGTCCAAACCCACGCCTCGCCATTGAAATAGGCGTATTGGTGCTGGTAACTGTTGTAATAGATGGCATAGCCGGGATAATACAGGTAGTCGTTCTGCGCCACCACGACCGGCGGTGCCACCACCACGGGCGGATTGATGACGAGGCCGACGCTTTGCGCATGGACGTTGCCGGCGGATTGGATCAGCGTCCCTAGCAGCACGGCTCCCAGCCAAAAACCGGTCGTTTTGGTTTTAGTCAATTGTGTTTGGTTATTCATGCAGGGAGAGTAATCCCCGCAGTTTGGCGCTGCCATGGGGTGTAACCCGCAGTGCATTGAAATGCCGGGTTATGATCATCCCGCCGCGCCGCGCCGGACTAATGTCGGCTCCTACGGGTTATCCGCCGTAATCCATTGCACCGCCCTCGGTTCGGACTTGATACGACGGTCCAGGCGGCTGATAATTGCCCAACCTCCGCGACGACCATGAAACATATTCCGTTTGAATCCATCTACCGCGAGCGGTTCGAGGTGGTCGAGGAACGGCAAGGGCAGGTTTCCCTTTATCCGCACACGGACCAGTTGCCGCTGCTGCTGCGCGCGTTGAATCTGGAATTTCTCGGCGGCCTGCCGGACCGCTACGCCCGCGTGGACGCGCGGGCGAGCGGTTTGGACAAGCTGGTGCGCTGGCATTCCGCCCTGATGTTTTGCACGTTCATCAACCGGGCGCGGAAGGACCAGTTGCGCCTGTTTCATCTGCCCGACCCCGACTTGGTGGGGCAAGTGACCATCGTCCAGCAGATTTCCGAGGACACCCCGCGCGGACGCACCCATCGCTTTCGCTTCTATGGCCGCGACGGATTTTTCCCGGAAATCCGGCTCTCGGGCAAGCGCGTGGTGTTTGCCGACCATGTCCTGCAACGGTTTTCCAGTCGCGTGCCGGAACCCGTGGGCAGCGACCTGACCCGCCTGCTCATCACCTTTTTTTCTGATGCCGTCGTGAGCTTTCCGGTCGGCCAGGGCCGCGCCTTTGTGGTGCATTGCCGCAGTTCCATCGTCGCCTTCACCTATACGGAGAGGGCCGAGGAATTTTTCATCACCACCTGCCTGACCATCAACGAAATGAACACGCTGGTCCCGGAACCCTATCCCCATACCTGTAATTTCCATTACAGCGACACCTTCACCAAGCCGCGCCTCCGCACCTGGATACCGGTTCAGCGGACGCTGGATGTGTATCAGCTCTGGGAAAGAAAAGCCCCGTTCCAGCCGTTGCCGCAAGTGAACAATGCCGCCCTCAATCGAAAAATGAAAAACTGGCGGTGGGTGGCGGGCACCCTGTGGGACTTTGTTGGCCACGAAGGCTACGGCTTTGGCTCGCAGCTCTGCTTTACGGATCTTATCCCCGGCCCCTGCGTGACCGAGATAAAGCCGGGCGGGAAAATCCCGGAGGTGGATGAATTGAAAATCTACCGCGAAATCAATCCGCAAATAGATTGGGACGCCCTCGTCGCCGAACGCGAGGCGGCGGAGGCGCGAATGCGGCAGCGCGAGCCGCCCTGCCCTATTACTTCGGCGGCGTAGTGGAAAAATGCACGCGGGAACGCCAGCCCGGCGGCAGGGGGAGGATTTCCCTGTGCGCCGCGTCTGGCCGCAACCACCAGCTCACGGAGGGCTGCACGAATTCCTCGCAGCCAAGTTCTTCGCGCGCCATCTGAATGGAAGTGGCATTTTGAAGTTCAACGCCAAGAAATTAAAGTTGGGCTCAGTTCGTCGGCTTGAAGCGATTAAGCATCTCATGCCGTGGAACCGCGCTTTTTTGGAGCGCTTCCTGGCGTTCGGTCACGCCCTGACCGTAGGTTGAAGGCGGATTGGGATTGCGATACAGCACGCCGGTGTAAAGCTTGGTGCCGTAGGCGCGGGCCAGCTCAGTCGCTTTCGCCCGGTCGGACGGATCGTGGCCGATGGATTCCAAGCTCTGCATATTCGTTTTGTGGGCTTTGAGCTGCTGATCTTCCTGGCCGTAGGTGACGCAGGGAGATTGGACGTTGATGAACGCGAAGCCGGGAAAACGGATGCCTTCTTCGATGATCTTGGCGAGGCCGACCATGTCGGCCGGTGTGCCTTGCGCGACATATGAAGCGCCATAGCCCATGACGTAGAGCAGAGGATTCACCGGATCTTCGAGGCTGCCGAAACTGGACGTCACGGTCTTGCGTCCACGCGTGGAAGTTGGTGAAAGCTGGCCTTTGGTCAGGCCGTAAATTTGGTTGTCCATCACGATATAGGTGATGTCAATGTTGCGCCGGACAGCGTGCGCGACGTGGCCGCCGCCGATGGAAAAGCCGTCGCCGTCGCCGCTGGCCACGAGCACGAGGAGTTCCGGGTTGGCGAGCTTGATGCCTTGGGCGATGGGCAGCGAACGTCCGTGAACGGTGTTAAAACCGTAAGCAGTCGTGTAGCCGGGAATGCGGCTGGAACAACCGATGCCGGAAACGAACGCGATTTCATGCGGCGGCCGGGCGATGTTCGCCAGCGCGCGCGTGATGGCGGTGACGACGCCAAAGTCGCCGCAGCCGGGACACCAGATGGGCTTGAGGTCGCTCTTGAAATCGCCGGCCATGAATTTGGTCAGTGAAATCGGTTTCGCAGGAGCTTCGAGAGTGGGCATATTATTTTCTCTTTCTTGAAAAATTTCGCCGGGTCAGTTTTCGACGGCTTCGGGTTGAGGTTGTTGATTGCCTTGGATGGAAACGACCATTTCACGCAGCCGATCCAACACTTCGGACGGCAGAATGGGATTGGAGCCGCTCTTGGCAAATGATTTGACCTGCGCCGGCAAATCCACATGCATCCGCACGATGCGATAGAGCTGCGCCTGATAGGATTGCTCGATGAACAAGCCGCGCTGGACGGACGCGAAGAAATCCTGATAGACCGTTTCGGCCACCGGATAAAGCAGCCGGGGCACGAGCAGTTTCACCTGCAAGCCTTCCGCCTGTGCCAGTCGCAACGCTTCCTGCGCCACGCCGGCCACGCTGCCCCAGCTCACCATGCCGATGGGCGCGTCCGGGTCACCTTCGATGGTGAACAGATCGCGGCGATTCTTCAGCGGATTAAATTTGCTGAAGCGCTTTTCATTCATGCGCGCGTGCATCTCGCCGCTGGCGGTCGGACGGCCTTGTTCGTTGTGCTCAATGCCGGCCGCGAGATAATTGCCGCCAACCATGCCGGGATGGCTGATCGGGCTGATGCCCGATTCGGTCAATTTGAAACGCGAGTAATTCGTCAGCTCCTGTCCGGTCGGCCGCCGGCGCTCGATGATTTGAAATTTGGAAGTGTCAATCGGATCAACCGTCTCCTTGCGTTGCGCAATTTCCTGGTCGGAAAGCACAATCACCGGCGTCTGATAATATTCGGCCAAATTAAATGCTTCCACGGTGACGCCGAAAATATCGGCGACGCTCGTGGGCGCGAGCACGGGCCGCAGGCAATCGCCGTGCGCGGAAAACGCCGCTTGAAACAAATCGGATTGCTCGGCCTTGGTTGGCATGCCCGTGGACGGGCCGCCGCGTTGGACGTTGACGCACACCAGCGGCAATTCGGCCAAACTCGCCAGCCCGAGCATTTCAGTCTTGAGTGACATGCCGGGGCCGGAGGTGGCGGTCATCGCTTTTTTGCCGGCGAATGATGCGCCGACCACCGCACCAATGCCGGCGATTTCATCCTCGGCCTGTAAAACGGTGCCGCCATATTTCCAGATTTCGCGGTCGAGAAATTGCATGATTTCCGTTGAGGGCGTAATAGGATAGCCGCCAAAAAAAGTGCAGCCGGCAAAAATCGCGGCTGCCGCGCACATGTCGTTGCCGTCCGTCAGGAGTTTGGTCTGACCGCCGGATTTCGGGGCGGACAATTTGCGGTCTTCCTTCAACGGATTGGCAACGGTGAAATCGAGTCCGGCCTGAAAGGCGCGAACGTTGCCTTCCACCACGGTGGCACCCTTTTTTGCAAATTTTTTGCGGATGCCGGCCAGCATGCTTTCGCGGCCGATGCCGAACCAGCCCGCGAGCAAACCGGCGATGACAATGTTTTTTGCTTTGTCGGTGCCGGCATGTTCCGCCGCCATCGCGGTGATCGGCACGCTGAAGACGACCGCCGGTTTCACGCCCGGCAAAGGCAGTTGGCCGGGCGCTACGCCGGTGTTGCTCTCGTAAATCACGATGGTCGCGGCTTCCACGGGCAGCTCCGAGCCGAACCGGCGGAAATCCTCCCAGTTGAGCGCCACCGCCACGTCGAGCGGGCCGTTGGGATTGAGCACGGGCCGGGTTGCCAGCCGCAGCCGGCACGACGCCTCGCCGCCGCGGATCTGCGAGCCGAAGCTCTTGGTCATGACGCAGTGATAACCTTCCAGCGCGGCCGCCGTGATCAGCGATTCACCCGCTGAAATCACGCCGTCGCCGCCGGAACCAGCAATGCCGATAATCAAATCTTCACTCATGCATTACCATTTCACCAGATGCTTGACTTGCCGGCTAACCTTCTATTGCCAAATCCAAAACAATTTTTGTAAATCAGACTTCCCCCGGCCGACATCAGTGCCACCGATGAGTTTGCGGTGGCTGTTGGGTAATTTCACCATTTGCACCGGGTCAAACTGACGGACGAAACGCCTGCGGAAGCGTCAGGGAACGTTGCGCCTCGGTTTTATCCGCCCCCACTTTGAAGCCGGCATTATAGAAATTTCTCCGTGCGCCGACAAGCGCTTGAACTGGGCCTGCAATTGGATTGCGGGAGCTTGCGCCGCTGCGTTAAGGAATAAAAAGCGCGGGCGCCAAAAAAAAGCGTGTTTAAAAGCGTGTTTATTTGACGCGTGACGTTCAACTGCGAAGTTACAAACCGCAAATTTAAACGGAAAAAGATTTATTAACAACTTGGGCGCGAAGGCGCGCAACCGGATTGCAGCCTGCTTATCATGCTTTTAAGCTTGCCTATTTTTGCCACTAGCGCCAAATAGTAGCGAATTAATGGCCCTCCAATCCTAGAATCCTGCTCAGGTGTCGTTGGGCCAAGGAAAGGACATTATCAAAACACGAACTAAATTGGCAAAGAGGATTGTGGGCGCCACATATTTCTTGGAACTGTTGCTTTATCCAGTCACGAAGGTTTTCCCGCCAATTCCGGCCACCGCGAAGCGGATTGGGTGGCTGTGGGGCTTGACTTTTCTGGCGACCGCACTTTCGGCCCACGCGACCGAACAGCAAATCATCCACAGCAAAATTTCCACCGTCGTCACCAACGCGACACCGGTTCGGCACACCTCTAGTTGGAAGCGACTGAATCTTTCGATTGGCCTGCCGTTGCGTGACCGCGAAGGGCTGACAAATTTGCTCCGTCAATTATATGATCCGGCCAGCACCAATTACCACCGTTTCCTGACGCCGGCGCAATTCGCGGAAAGGTTTGGCCCGACGGAAAAGGATTATCAAGCCGTCGTCAGCTTCGCACAGGCGCGCGGGCTGGCGGTGACCGCAAAACATTCCAATCGGACGCTGGTGAGTGTGCGCGGCACGGTGGCCGCCGTGGAGCGGATGTTTCACGTCACGATAAATGAATATCAGCATCCGAAGGAATCCCGGACGTTTTATGCGCCGAATGTTGAGCCGTCACTGGATCTCAATGTGCCGGTATTGGCGGTCGGCGGCTTGGATGACTACATCATCCCGCATCCCTGCCTGAAATTGATTTCGTCACAAGCAACTAAACCTAACCTGACCGGATCGGGCCCAAGCGGAGCTTATTTGGGATATGATTATCGCTCGGCGTATGTTCCGGGCGTGCCGCTCACGGGCAGCGGCCAGACGGTTGGACTGTTGGAATTTGATTCCGGCTATTATCAAAGCGACATCACCGCTTACGAGAACCTGGCCGGTTTGCCCAATGTGCCGGTGAGCACCGTATTGTTGGATGGATACAACGGCGCAGCCGGCAGCGGCAACGACGAAGTCTCCTTGGACATCGAGATGGCCATTGCGATGGCGCCGGGACTTAAAGGGGTGATTGTCTATGAAGGTTCCAGCACGGATGACATATTGAACCGCATGGTCACGGATAACTTGGCCAAACAAATCGGCGCTTCGTGGACTTATTCCATAGATGCCAGCAGCGAACAGGCGTTTCTGCAAATGGCCGCCCAAGGGCAGTCCTTCTTCAACGCCTCCGGTGACAGCGATGCTTATCCCGCCGCGATTGACACGCCGGCGGATGATCCGAACATCACGATCGTCGGTGGGACCACGTTGACTACAACCGGTCCGGGTGGCGCGTGGGCTGCGGAGACGGTTTGGAACTGGGGCAGCGGCACCGGTAGCAGCGGCGGCATCAGCACGCGCTATGCAATTCCCAGTTGGCAACAGGGCATCAATATGTCCGCAAGCCAAGGCTCAACCACGATGCGAAACCTCCCGGATGTCGCGCTCACGGCGGATAATGTTTATGTCATTTACGGCGGCGGCCGAGGCGGCGCGTTCGGAGGCACCAGTTGCGCCACGCCATTGTGGGCGGCCTTTACCGCGCTGGTCAATCAACTGGCCCTGACCAATGGCGAACCAACGGTCGGGTTCATCAACCCGGTTGTCTATGGCATGGGCAAAGGATCAAACGCCTTGAGCTACCCTTCGTTGTTCCATGATGTCACCACGGGAAACAACAAAAGCCCGAGCAGTCCGAACCGCTTCTCGGCAGTGCCGGGCTATGATCTTTGCACCGGCTGGGGCACGCCTTTGGGCAGCAATCTCATTACCGCGCTCGCCTTGCCCGAACCTTTGCGAATTTCCCCGGCGGCAGACATGATTTTCTCCGGCCCGGTCGGCGGCCCGGCTGTCCCGGTAACGCAGACTTACTCCCTGACTAACAATGGCAGCGGCTCATTAAACTGGAGCCTGGCAAACACTTCTTCCTGGTTCAATATTTCACCCGCCGCCGGCACCTTGGTTCATGGCGATCCGTCCGCCCCAATCACAGTAACTCCGACTTCAACTGTCACCAATTTTTCTCCCGGCAGTTATTCTTCCACTTTGTGGTTCACCAATGAGACGGATAATTTTGTCCAGAGCCGCAATGTGATTATGGCCGTGGTTACGCCGCCGGTGATTACCAGCCAGCCGACGAATCAGGCTTTGCTTGTGGGCATGACGGCGAATTTCATGGTGGGTGCCGCAACCAATGCGCTGATGTTTTACCAATGGCAGAAAAACGGCGCGAATTTGAGCGATGCGGGCAACCTTTCCGGTTCCACGACCAGCGTCTTGACCATCGGCAACGTGACCACGAACAATGTCGGAACCTATGCGGTGATTTTAAGCAATGCAGCCGGCGCGCTGAGCAGTTCGAATGCCTCTCTGACGATAGTGCCTTCGCCGCCGGTCATAGTTTTGCAGCCGACCAACCAGAGCATATTGCCGGGAGCACCCGCCAGCTTCAGCGTGGCGGCGGTCGGCAACACTCCTTATTACTACCACTGGCGGTTTAATGGAACCAACCTGACGAATGGCGTCAATTTTTCTGGGACAACGAATGCCACGTTGATCATCAGCAATGTTTTGATCGCCAACGCCGGCAGTTACTCCGTCGTGGTCAGCAACACGCTTGGCTCGGTCACGAGCACGGGCGCGGTGCTTTCCGTCATATCTGTCACGGCACCGGGAATTACCATGTTCACTTTGTGGTCTTTCACCGACGGCACTTCAGGTGAATTTCCCTATAGTCCACTGGCGCAAGGCAAGGACAATAATTTTTACGGCACCACCATTGAAGGCGGCACTTACGGGGATGGCACCGTATTTAAATATACCACCAATGGAACACTAACCACGCTGCTCTCCTTCAATGGAAACAACGGCGCGATTCCTTATGGCGGGTTGTTTTTGGGGAAGGATAATTATTTTTATGGCACCGCTTTCGGCGGCGGCACTTACGGCGACGGGACAACCTTCAGGATTACCACTGCGGGCGCGTTCACCAGTTTGGCTACTTTGAATGGAATCAACGGCAGCTATCCCGTGGCCGGGTTAGTGCAGGGCAGTGACGGCAATTTTTACGGCACGACCTACGAGGGCGGTGCTTATGGCTTTGGCACCGTATTTCGCATGACGACCGGCGGCACACTGACCACGCTGGCAGCGTTCAACAGCAATGATGGCGGCTATCCTTCACCAGTTTTAGTGCAAGGCAACGACGGAAATTTTTACGGCACAACTGAAAACGGTGGCACGAATGGAGGCTGGGGAACCGTTTTCCAGATGACCCCTTCGGGCAAACTCACCAGTCTTTATTCTTTCAGCGACGGCAATGATGGGGCGATTCCGGTTGCCGGCCTCGTCCAGGCTACGGATGGTAATTTCTACGGCACGACTTATGAGGGCGGTGCTTACCAATCGGGCACCATTTTCAAGATCACGCCTTCTGGTTCGCTCACCACACTTTACGCTTTCACGGGTGGAAGCGATGGAGCTGCTCCGTGGGGTGGATTAGTCCAGGCCAGCGATGGCAATTTATATGGCACCACCCAGAGCGGTGGAACCTACGGCTTTGGAACGGTATTTCGAATCGCACCAAACGGCTCCCTGACCAACATAGTTCAGTTTGAAAGCTACAACGGCGCGAATCCATCCGCCGCGCTGATGCAAGGTAGCGATGGTAACCTTTATGGCACGACTCAAAATGGCGGTTCTTTGGGTGTCGGCACGATATTTCGGATCACCACCAGCGGCCCGCTGCAAATCACCGGGCAACCTGCGGACCAAACCACTTATCTCGGCGGAACCGCAATCTTCACGGTGGCAACCGCTGGCAGTTCTCCTGTTTCCTACCAATGGCAACAAGACGGCATTAATCTGACCGACAATGGCAACATCTCCGGCTCCAGCACCGCCACTTTAATAATCACCGGCGCAACGGTGGCGGATGCCGCATTTTACTCGGTAGTCGTGAGCAATGCGTATAATTCTGTGGCCAGTGACTATGCACTGCTCGCAGTAACCTATTCCCCGCCGCACATCACGACCCAGCCCGTGAGCCAGACGCGTGTGGCGGGAACCAGCGCGGCATTTACCGTGGTTGCCGACGGTGACCAGCCGATGTTTTATCAATGGCAGCTTAATGGAACCAGCTTGACGGATAGCGGCAATTTATCTGGTTCGACTACAAGCACCCTGAGTTTATCCAATCTGACGGTGGCCAGCAGCGGAAGCTATTCGGTGATCGTGAGCAATGCGCTTTTTGCCGTGTCGAGCGCGAAAGCCACGCTTACAGTCGTTCCCGCCGCAGCACCTTCCGCAGCCTTGACCGAACTGCGCTTTTTTTCGGGCAGTGGCGACGGGGCTTTTCCCTACGCGGGTTTGATCCAAGCCAAAGACGGCAATCTTTACGGCACGACCGACGGCGGCGGATCAAGTTTCTATGGCACGATTTTCCGAATGACCCTTTCGGGTGGACTCACACCTCTTTATAGCTTCATGGATGGTACAAGCGGCGCGAATCCTTATGCCCGGCTGGTGCTAGGAACGAATGGTAATTTTTATGGCACCACTTCCCAGGGCGGCCTCAACAGCTACGGCACACTTTTCAGAATGACCACCGGCGGCAACGTTGTTTTCCTTTACTCTTTCACTGGTGGAACGGACGGGGCTGATCCGCAAACCGGTTTGACGCAAGGCGCTGATGGCAACTTCTATGGTGTTTCCACCCAGGGTGGCGCAAATTCATTTGGTGCGATCTACAAGATGAATGCGAATGGCGCAGTCACCGCGTTGTATCAGTTTGCCGGCAGCGCTGATGGCGCTTATCCCTTCGCCGATTTGATTCAAGGCAAAGATGGTAGTTTTTACGGCACAACGGTTGAAGGCGGAGTCAACGGTTACGGCACAGTATTCCGCGTGGCCACGAACGGCACGCTGACCACATTGAGCGCTTTCAGCTTTACGAATGGCGCTTATCCCCAAGCCGGCGTCATTCAGGGCGCAGATGGCAATTTTTACGGCACCACTTCCGGCGGCGGGTTGAGCGACAATGGCACAGTGTTCAGCTTGAACACCAATGGTTCGCTCACCACGCTCTGTTCGTTTGGCTTCACAAATGGCAGCGGACCCATCGCCGCCATGGTGCAGGGCACGGATGGCAATCTCTACGGCACCACTTCATCCGGCGGCGCGGGTGGTCAGGGAACTGCATTCAAAATTACCACCAACGGAATCCTGACAACTTTGTTGTGGTTTGATGGTTTGAATGGCGCAAATCCAGCGGCCGCCCTGGTGCAGGCTGGCGATGGCAATTTCTACGGGACCACGCCTCTGGGTGGAACGGGTTTTAATCTTTCCGCCGGTGGTGGCAATGGCACAGTCTTCCGGCTCACTGTCCCAGTCTTCACCAACGGCATCTTTTCTTTGAGCCCGACAATCGCCTGTCTGCCTTATTCCGCAACCTTGTCCGGCAAAGCTGTCGCTCCTGCCGGTGATGTCCTGACTTATGCCAAGGTTAGCGGCCCGACTTGGCTGAACGTGGCCACCAATGGTGTGCTCTCGGGAACACCCACCAACTCAGACATTGGTATGAATGCTTTCGTCGTTAGTTTGACGGATACTAACGGTGTATTTACCTCGGCCAGCATGAACCTGGTGGTCTCGCCCGACCCACCGGCCACATTCGTCAACAATCCGTTCACTGAATCCTGGGCGAACGTGGACCAAGCTTATGCCGCATCAATTGCCACCAACGCCTCCGCGCCTTATCTTGGCGCGGGCGATAGCCTCACGTTTGCCAAACTAAGTGGGCCGTCGTGGCTCAATGTCGCGGCCAACGGGACGGTGTCCGGCACGCCGGATGGCTTTAATGCCGGCACCAACTCGTTTCTGGTCAGCGTCGCCGATCTTGGCGGCGGGTCCAACATTGCGACATTTTTTGTCTATGTCAACAGCGCGCCGATGTTCTCGCCCCAGAACTTTGCGAAGCCGGTAGCGACGGCTGGCGAGCCATATCTCGGCAATATTACCACCAACGCAACCGATCCGGACTTGGCGGCCGGAGACACACTAACGTTTTACAAAGTTGCCGGTCCAGCGTGGCTCAACGTCGCAACCAATGGCGCTTTCGCCGGCACACCTTCAAGCGTCAATGTGGGCGCCAATTCCTTTCTCCTGCTGGTCGTGGATTCCGGCGGCCTGGCTGCCATCGACACTTTGGGTATCGTTGTCAATGCGGACCACCCGCCCATCTTCGGCAGTAATCCATTTTCCGAGTTGCCGGTCATCGCCGGACAACTTTACTCGGCAACCATGGCGACGAATGCCAGCGATCCGGATCCGGGCGATCAACTGACATTTGCCAAGGTCAGCGGCCCGGCATGGCTGAATATCGCTCCGAATGGCATCCTATCCGGTATGCCGCTCTCCACCAATGGCGGGATCAATAGCTTCGTGATCAGCGCGACGGATCTTGCTGGCCTGTCCACCAACGCCACCATGCATGTCAATGTGACTGCGGTTCCGATAGTCGCGACGATGACGAAACTGGGAGGCAATCTGCTGCTTGGCTGGTCTGGCGGCGTCCCGCTCTACCAGGTCCAGACCAAAACAAATCTGCTCAATGCCGACTGGCAAAATCTCGGCAGTCCCACCAGCGGGACGAATCTGATTCTCTCACCGGGCGGCACCGGAGTGTTTTATCGAATCCAAGGACAGTGAGGCTTCACTAACTTAGCGGAAATGTAAATATACGATAGTGGGTTATGAATAATACCATTACCCATGTGTTGCCGACATCCGGCAAGTTTATGCCGGCATGCCGCTATGCTGATTCGGTGGCAGATTCAGCACTCGCGCGAATTTTCAAAATGCAGTTCTTTTTGCAGATCTGCCGCTTTTGATTCTCTTTGTCCCTGGCTAGGACATTATCAGGTTTTAATTTGCCACCCACGCTTGAACCAGCGGCCTTCTTTCCATGAATCGGTGTAGCATTCCGAGGACGTGACAGCGAAATTTCAATTATGTATGCCATATCCCGACATTGTGCATCATCGCCTGGGACAACGGCTGTCCAAGTGACCCCGCCCCGCTTGAAAACATGAAAATAATTTCACACGCATCCTATAGCGTGTTGAACGCGGGCTAAAATCAGTTCGTGTCCTCGGAAACTGGAGGCCGATCTGGAAAATGGCATTGGAAGTTTTCGAGTGTTTTACATTTTGGCAGGTTTGGTTTTTAAGCGGAGTTC
>CAJAQO010000292.1 GCA_903944085.1 uncultured Verrucomicrobia subdivision 3 bacterium | reverse complement strand
TTGCAAAAAACCTGTCTATATCTTCGGATCAGAAGGTAGCAGGTTCAAGTCCTGCCGGAGGCACCACTAATAGTAATCGATGAAGAGCAACGGCAATGTTGTCGGGAAAGAGGGAAACAGGGGTAAACAATAGTTAAATCAATTACTTACGCACGGTTTTAGGGGTTTTGAAATGTCGGGTTTCCGAAATCATGTCGGGTTTTGCAGTTCCAAGGAAACCGCGCGAAAAGCCCAATGATTTGCCCATTGCACCCCACAAAGGCGACAGAATCAACGCGGCTCAACTACGGTCGGGGGGCGGGGGTCTAAAATGGCGACATTCCCGACCGCGACGGCTTCAGCGTCCGGCCCCGGCCCTGATCCCGCCGGCCAATTGCACCGGCGCGGCAGCTTCAATGCAGGCCGGCGGCAGCCGGTTGACAGGTTGCCGCCGGAAGCGGACAAAAAAGACGCCGGCCATGTTACCAGGGCCGGCGCGCGGGGAGCGGGTTTGTCAGTTCAATTTTGGATTGGCCGCCGATGGCACCAAGACAAACGAGGCGCGGCGGTTCAAGCACCAATCCAGCGCGGCGTGCGCGCCGGGAAAATTCAAGGCGCGCTGGCGCATCTTGTTTGCCGTGCGTGTCACCAGCACGGCCTGACGATTGCCAGCGGCCATGAAAAGAGTTTTGCCGGGCATTTCAGAAAATGCGGCAGGGAGTTTCATTGCGCGGCCTCCCGCACGCGCTTCAAAATCCGCATGGCCTTCAGCGCGTTTCGCCGGTAGTAGTTTGCATCGGCTGGCCATCCCGTCTGACACGATGCTAGTCCGCACATTGGAGCAGGTGAAAAAATCCCCGGCAACTGGCCGCAAACTTTCGCCCGTTATCATGGTAGAAACCGAAATTGAAATGCCGGCGCGGCGTGCGTCTGTGCCTATTGCGACGCCCTTCATTCAGCGCGGCGAGGCGTTGCCGGAATTGGTTCAAGGCTGAATCATGCTTTCCCGCCCGCAACAAATTCTTTTGAAGCGTGCCCAGCGCGAAGCCGGGATGTCCGATGAGGACTACCGCGACGCGCTGCAAATGATCGCTGATTGCCGCTCTAGCACGTCGCCAGCGTTCACAGACCGGCATCTGGATAAGTTGCTTGGCTATTTTGAAGCAATCCACTGGCGCGGCGCAGATGCAGGCACGCTGCAACCGTCTGGCAGCGCCGTTGCCGTGTTTCGGCAGCGTGGTTATTGGGCCGCGAAAAACACGCGTCTGGAAACCAGCCGTGACCGTTTTACGGATTTGAATTTAGGGCAGGCCGTCGCCGATCTTGAGGGCAAGTTGGCGGCGCTGGGTTGCGGCGCTGGTTATTGTGCCACCATTCGTAAAAACGTCTGCAAAGGCCGCGACGATGCCCGCGCCTTGCATCTTATACCGGGCCCGCGCTGGATCGCACCCTGAAGGCAAAGGCCAGTCGCGCAGAGCGCGCTGAAGACCCTTATTGAATTTTCCAGCCTGGCTGGATTGAAACGGTTAAAACGGCAGCCCAAATGCCGCGTGATTTTTTTTGCCCAAATTTCTGGCACTTGGAACTCTCGCATTCCCGACCCAATCTTCGCGGCTTTACATCGATGTTATCAATGGTTTAGTGAGTTTATTCTTCTTCACAATAAAAGTGTAAAATTCTAACTAAGCCACTATTGCGGCTTTGAACGCCGGTTCGTCGTGTCTATTTGGAAAGAGGCCAAAATGCCAAATTAAGTTCGTCGATGATCTTTTGATCTTTGATCCAGATAGAGCACCATATCAAATTGAACAGTCGCCGGGCAGTGACACTTGGCTTGGACATCGTGCTCATGCTTTGGCAGACATCACCAGTGGTGCCTAGCTTTGGCATTGGCGAGCTTCATCAGGTCATCTGCTCGCAGCTTCGGCAGGTGATGCCGATAGGACTGATGAAGCATGCCGACGAGCTGACGTAGGAGAGCGGCTTTTGGCCGGCTCGACCGAATTGACCATGCCGCAGCCGACACGCCGGTCAGACAGGACGTGAAGCGCACCACGGCGGGGCGGCTTGCCCGCACGGGCTGCGCCAGAAAGGCCGATGCTTTTGCCGGCTCAAAAAATTTTATGCTATGGCCAGCTAACCAAATGACCGTGGTCACGACCTTGCCCGTCTTGCGGCCGCGCATGTTCACCATTGCCAGGTGGTGCAGGTTCAGAGCGAGCGAAGCTTTTGCCGGGTAAAAAGTTTGATCGTATGGCCGACGAACCAGAAAATATGACATCCGGTGGGCGGCGAGGCGAGACAGGAATCCTGACCCAAGTATTCCCGGAAGCCCAAACTGCTGGCCCCGGTCACCGACAAGATCGTCGAACTCAAACAGCAAAACGCTGCTTTCAGCATCACACGCATCAGTCAACTCCTGCGCCGGCGTTTCTTCTTACCGGCCAACTTGGAGACGGTGCGACAATGATTGCATGCGCCGAGTTGATGCAGGAAAGTTCGCCGCCCAAGCAGCGCAACCTTACGCGACCCTGTAATTTTGAGCGAGCAACGCCCAATCAAATCTGACCGTCGGACATCTTTACCTTTCGTCTTGGCAGCCGTTGCAACTACCTCATCGGCTTCATGGACGATTTCGCGCGCAGAGAATTGTTCATTTTCAGAAATACGGCCATGAAAACTGATTTATCCGGGTTGAATATCAGCATAAATTTGTATTACTTCGGGTCATAGGGTCTTGGTCAATTGAAAATTATTCAGTCGGCGCATAAGTGACGCTCTGTGCCGCCAGACTATAAATGCCGGACAGCTTGCCTTGGTTGCGGATCACGGCGACATGCAGCACGCCTTTCACGCGCAGCGGAATGTCCATTTCATCATTCGCGCCGGCACCGGCGACTGACACGATGATAAATTCGTGAATCTGCGGATTGCCGCCAAAGCAGCAGGTGTTCTGGTTCATCGCCAGAATGAATTTGCTGACTTTCTTTCCGGTGTATTCCAGCGGAATCATGAATCCGTTCACGTTACCACCTTGCCATCGGCGGCGCGGATGCGGTCGGGAATCATCGCACTGATTTGCTGGTTTGCCCACGCCGAACGATTGGTGTTGAACAGCAGTTCATTGTTCAGCGTCACCTTGAAACCGGCCAACTGGTCGAAGCCGACCACATCGCCGTCCAGAATTTTATCCGTCCGCGCCGGCGCGCTGTTTGTCGGCGCTTTTCCAATCGGTTCAATCAACTCGCCTTGCAATGATGATTCATCCGAATTGCCGGAGTTGTCCGTCGCCACGGCATGAAACGCAAGCGCGAATTGGAGCAACGCGCAAAGAACAAAAACTCGGCGTGAGCAATTTTTTTGAGTAGGCGAAAATTTCATTTTTTGATCAAGAATGCGGCGTGAGATTTTGCGCCACATCGGTGCGATACGCTTTGATTGCCGGAACAATTCCCGCCAAGGCACCAAGCGTAATCAACGCCACCGGTTCCCAAAGCATCACCGGATTAAAAGCGAATGGCTCCAGCACGCCGCCGGTTTGGCTGCGAATCATTTGCGTTACAATTGAAATCAGTCCCGCATAAAAACCAAAACCGACGATCACGCCGATTGCAGAAATAGTCGCAGCCTCCAGCCCAATCACGGCGAACACAATTGACCGCCGAGCGCCGAGTGCGCGGAGAATCGCCAGTTCGCGCCGACGTTCGTTCATCAAGTTGTAAATGCTCGCGAGAATCGAGCTGGTAGCCACCAGCGCCACGAGCCACGCCACGAGTGTCAGCACGCGGTCGCACGAATTAATTTTATCAAACAGCTCCGCGATGACACGCCCAATCGGCCACGCGAACGTCAGCCGGTTGCCCTGCTTGTTGTAAAATGTGTCCAGTTGAAAACCGGCGAGCGCGTTGCCGGCCTTCAGCTTCACGAGCACGGCGCTGACTTCCGTGCTGGCGTCGGGATTGTGACCGCTCATGCGCTGGACGCCTTCGAGCGGAATCCAGATCACGCGATCCGCCGGCGTGTTGGACGGCTTGAGCACGCCGACCACGACGTAGGTTTCCGCGTGCTGTTTTTGTTCGTCGAAAATCAACCCGTGGAATGGATGAAACTTGTCGCCGACCGCGAGCGGCACGGCGAGTTCCACGTCGGGATTACTTTGGATGTCTTGAAAATCCTGCCACGCAACATTGCCCGGCGAGGCTTCCAGATGAAAAATGGAATTGAGCACGAGCTGCAATTTGGAACCGCGTGCGCCCAGCACCGCGTCAAAACCGCCGTTGATGCCGGTGAACGCCGCCTGCGATTGCGTCATGACCACCCAAACCGTGAGCAGCAATCCACCGGCGAGCGCGACGGAGGCCGCAGTCACGGCGGTGGAAAGCGCGCGCTGGCGCAGGCTGCGAAAAACGATGCTGAGAATATTCACGCGGTGACCTCCGCGGCGACGGCCTGATTAATTTTGGAAAAATCCTGCACGGTTTCAAACTGGCCAAGCACTTCCGCGTCGTGGCTAACCAGCAGCAACGCCGCGCCGTTTTCGCGGCAGGCTTCGCGGATCAACGCAAGCGCCGCGCGGGAATTTTTGCGATCCAGATTGCCGGTCGGCTCGTCGGCGAGCACCAGCTTGGGATTGTTCGCCAGCGCCCGCGCGACCGCCACGCGCTGCTGCTGGCCGGTGGAAAGTTGGCCGGGCCGGTGACGCAGCCGGTCGCCAAGACCAACGCGTTTGCACAAATTTTCCGCGAACACGCGATCCGCGCCATGTCCAAACGACATGCCGAGCAGAACATTTTTCAAACAGGTGTAGCCTTGCAGCAGGTTGAAGGTCTGGAAAATGTAGCCGATATTTTGCGCGCGAAAACGGTCGCGCTGCGGCTCGCTGAATTCAGAAACGTCGTCTTGCCCGGACCGCTTTCACCGGCCACCGCGAGTAAAGCGCCGGTGTAGAGCGAAAATTCTGCCACGTCCACGATGCGATGCTTGCTGCCATCCGGCGCGACAAAAGATTTTTGCAGCCCGCTGATTTGAATCAATAATTGACGTGCGTTTTCCATGCAAAATCCAATTCAGCGGCGCAGCGTAAACGTGAGAATCATGAATGAAGCCGCGGTGATCCACGAGCCGGCCACGCGGATGCCGACCGGCTGCCATTTTTGTTTGGTGAAAAATGACAAATCATCGGGCGCAGTTTCCCAACGCTTTGCACGCGAGTCCCGATTCAAGCCGGGTGTGAAACTGGTGTAGGCGGTGAAGACTGTGCCGTCCGGCGCGACCGCCGCGCTGGGATAATCGTCATCGGTTTTGGAATCCGTCAGCGTGACGGCCGAAGCGGTGCGTTCAACTTCCACCGTTTCATTCAATTCGTTCAGAATTTTTCCGTAAGACGCTTCGGCGATTTTGAAACTGAAATCGCCCTGCACAGTTTTCACCTGCACCACGCTGTCCTCGGTCACGCCGGTGAGCGAAAGCAGCACGCCGTTGTCCGCCAGCGGCGTATTGGGCCGGGCGTTCAGTGCGGCGCGGCGCGGGCCGACGGCCGGACGCGTGGCCGCCTGCCAACTCTTGGTGCCGTCGGTGGAATCGGCGGCGTTGAAGCGCCAGCCGCTGATGGCCACAACCTTGCCGGGCGATAGTTTAAACCCACGCTCAGTCCGCGCGCAGGCTGCGCGACAATCAATCCAGGCGCCTGTCCGGTCGCCACGGTTTTACCATCCACCGAAATGGTTATGACTCCGTCAGCGGCGAGGCTTGTCGCGACCTTGAAATGGCCCGAGCCAACCGGCGTGTCGGCGACCACCGTGGTCAATTTGGTCTCACTGCGAATGGCAAAAGCCGGTTTGTCATCCTGCAAATAAAGCGCGTAGCCATTGCCGCCGGCACTCTGCGCGATGATGACGCCATTCGTGCCCGCCGGTTCAATCTCCGCCGAAACCAGCAAGGCATGATGGGCAACTTGCGGCGCATCGAGCGCATTCAGCGCGTCGCCATTGTGGAACGGCCGGCGATATTCGTGACCGTGACGCTGGGAGAATTGGTCGCGTTCGCGGCTTCGACCGCCGACACCAAGCTTGCGGCGGTAAGAACCAGCGCGAGGAAATGGAGCAGTTTTAATTTCATTTTGGTGAGGGGTTCGAATTAGGGATTGGCTGCAACCGGCGCTTCCGTTTGCCGAGAACACAAATTGAACCGCTCGCCCGCCTGCAAAAAGTAGTAGGGCTTTTCGGCTGTGACCGGCGCGCGTTTGGGATCGTAAATGGCCACCTTGCTGGCTCCGAGCACTTCAAAATTATCGCCATGCACCACAATGGTGGTATTTTCGTCCAAGCCGATGCCCAGCAGGTTGGAAAATCTTTTTACGACCGCGACTAAATCATTGGTGCGATGGCGCGTGTGCAAAATCATCAAGTTGGTCGCGCCCCAATCATGCAACGATTTGTAGTAAGTCCAGTCCGGCCCAAACTGGTCGTTTTCATTCGCCGTGGGAATCAAGACGATTGGCGCTGACGAACCGCCGGCCAATTCAATGAAGCGCTGCAAAATGGCATTGTCCTTCAACCCGCCGCCGCAGATGACCAGCGTGCCGTTGGTGGGGCCAACGACCGGTGCTGCGTCCGCCGTAAAACGGCGAGCAGCATTCCGGCCATGATGTTTTTCCAGAGCTTCATGGTTGGTTTCAGCACGCGATTTTTCAATCAAGGTGAAACCAGCCGGAAGAAGACGCTGCCATTGGCCGGATTAATTGGCACGATGACTGAATTGGTCAGGTTGGCGCCTGCGACGTCAAACCAATTTGTCCCCAACCCATTGGTTTGCGCCTACAGCCGCCAACCAAGATGATCCGCCGGCCACGCGAGCGTGAACTGGCTGCCGGAAACAGTGGAGACGATGTTCGTCGGATTCGTCGCGACGAGTGTGTTCACGACCGAGACGGAACCATCCACTGCGAAGTTATTTTGCCAATACCAACCGGTGGCAGGTGCAGGCGAAAGGGTCAAGCCGCTGCCGTTGACGACCGGTTTGTTAAATAACTGAAAGCGGTCACCAACAACCAACGCAGGACCGACATTGTTCAACGTCAGCGTGCCCACGCCAGTGACGGCGAGCGAACCGGTGACAACGGCGGCGTCATTCGACTGCGTGAGCGACTTGTTCAATTTGGCGAAATATTTCCGGCCAGATTTAAATTGCTGTTGATCGTCAGCGTGCCGGTGTTGACCGGATCGAGGCCGCCCAAAATGAGGTTGCCATTAGTATTGATGGTCACCGCGCCGTTGAAGCTGCCTTTGCCCGCGAGCGTGCCGCCGGAAACGGTGACCGCGCTGAGTCCCACGGAGCCGCTGACGCTGAGCGTGCCGTCGGAAACCAGCGTTGGTCCGCCGTAACTATTGGTGCCGCTCAAAGTGAGCGCCGCCGAACCCAGTTTCGTCAGCCCGCCGGTGCCACCGTTCAATAGCGGCTGGCTGATGGTCACATCAATGTTCGTCGTGTCAATTACCGCCCCGCCATTGCTGACGTAGGCGGCGGTGAAGCCAGAAACAAAGTTGCTCGCGGAGAGCCGCGCTGCAACGGCGATTATCGGCCGCAAGGAAAAAAGCGGACGCCAAAACGACCAACGGAAATTCACTTCTCGGTTTGCCCGGTGCCGAAACCGTGGCCACGCCGGAATATCATTTTTTGCGCGGCGGCGACGTTTCCGGCAAATCGCCGCTGGCCTGCCAGTCCTATCCGAAGACCGCCGCGCCGATTCCAAAGTTCGATGTTGAGGGTGTGCGCCGTGATTTTCCGGCGCTGCACCAACTCGTCAACGGCAAGCCGTTGATCTGGCTCGACAACGCCGCCACCACGCACAAGCCGCAGGCGGTGATTGACGCGACTTCTCAATTTTACGGACGGGACAACTCCAACATCCACCGTGCGGCGCACGCGCTGGCCGCGCGCTCGACCGCGCTGTTTGAAGCCGACCGCGAGAAAGTTCGCAAATTTCTTGGCGCGGCGGATGCCAAGGAAATTATTTTTGTCCGTGGCACCACCGAGGCGATCAATCCGGTCGCGCAAAGCCACGGGCGCAAAAACATTGGCGTAGGCGATGAAATCATCGTCAGCGAACTCGAACAGCACGCCAACATCGTGCCGTGGCAGTTGCTCGCCGGACAGGTCGGAGCCACGCTCCGCGTCATCCCGATCAATGACCGGGGCGAATTGATTCTGGAAGAATTTGTAAAACTGCTTAGTGATAAAACGAAATTTGTTTCCGTGGCGCATGTTTCCAATTCACTCGGCACGCTCAATCCGGTGGAGCAGATCATTGCGCTGGCGCATGCGCGCGGCGTGGTCGGGTTGGGCGCGGCGATTGATAATTTGTTCAAAGTCGGCATTCCCGGCATCGCCGCCTATGAACACGCGCTGCTGGAATATGCGACGCAGGCGCTCGCGACGATTCCCGGCCTGCGCCCCGGCGGCACAGCGGTCAGCAAGGCGAGTGTTTTGGCATTTGTGATTCCCGGCGTGCCAAACGACAGCGTGGCGCGGCATCTCGACAAAAACGGCATCGCCGTCAGTGCCGGCCATCATTGTGCGTTGCCGGCCATCCGGCATTTTGGACTGGAGAGCAGCGTGCGGCCGTCGCTCGCGTTTTACAACACGCGCGAGGAAATTGACGCACTGGTGCTGGCCTTGCGTTCGCTGAAGCGGACTTAATGTGATAGCTTGCCCGCCATGAAAAGCATCACGCCGATCGAACTGCAAACAATGCTCACGGCCCAGCCGTCGGTGCCGGTGATTGACGTGCGCACACCAGTGGAATTTGCCGAGGTTCATGTGCCCCAGGCGCGCAATGTTCCGCTGGACGAACTGAACCCCGATTCGCTGCAACTGGCAAAAGACCAGCCGGTTTATCTGCTGTGTCGGAGCGGTCAGCGTGCGACGAAGGCGGCGGAAAAGTTTACGCAGGAAGGTTTCACACAGCCCGTCGTTGTTGCCGGCGGCACGCTCGCGTGGATCGAGGCAAATTTGCCAGTGACGCGCAGTTCGGTAAAAATCATGAGCCTCGAACGCCAAGTGCGCATCGTCGCTGGCGCGCTGGTTTTTATCGGTGTCGCGCTTGGTTGGTTCGTGCATCGCGGCTTCTACGGTCTGTCAGCCTTCGTCGGTGCCGGCCTGGTTTTCGCCGGCATCACGGACTTTTGCGGCATGGGGTTGTTGCTTGCCCGGATGCCATGGAACAAAAAAGTTTAACTCATTTAATTTATGACCACCTCGCCACTCGCAATCGAACAAACAATTCCGGTCGCGCAACGTGAAGCGCGACGCGATGCGGTGTGGATGGGCGAACTCGTCGAGGAATCGGTGCCGCAATTGCTGCGCTCCCATCAACGCGCGGGTGGTTTGAACAATCGCGCCGCGCACAACATGCCGTCCAAGGGCGCGGTGGGACAGACTTGCGAGGATCTGCTGCAAATTTTATTTCCCGGCTTTCACGACCGCGCGGCGGTGCAAGATGGTTCGGTGGATGAACTGACAGCCTCATGTTTGGCCAGTGTGATTTCGCATCTGACTGACTAGGTGCGCAAAAGCGTTCGCATCGGCAATCCCCACAAGCCGACGGGACGGACGGCTATCACGGCACCGGCGTGGTGATTGGCGAAACGTGCGAAATCGGCACCCACGTGAAACTCTACCACGGTGTGACGCTCGGTGCGCGCAGCTTTGTCAAAGACGAATCCGGTCACATCGTCAAAGGCGGCAAACGCCATCCTGACGGTTTGATCGTGGGATTTCCGCGTCTCGTTTGCGGAGTTGGATATTGCAGTGGCCAATATTCGCCGCTCTGGCCTCATCAGCCACCTTCCCAACCGACTTTGCACCCGCGCATGGCTGCGGTTTCTCACCAACGCGCGCACCGGCCCGAAAGCGCGCAGGCTGGCCGGGTGCCAATTTAGGTTTGCGGCCCAAACTTGGTCGAACCGGGAAGCGCCAAGACTTTGGTCTGGCCGAACTTCTGATCGGGCATCACAAAACAATATGCGAATAATCGTGCATGAACGCCTGAAAACCGTTTTGTCATCGTTCAAGTCCCAGACCAAGCATGACAAAACTGTAATTTTGAAATCATTGTGCTTTCATCTGCAACTGCCAGACTGTGCCTATAAATTAACCCCAGTTCACTATGAAAACATTTGCAATTCTCGCTCAGGTTTTGCTTGGAACCAGCCTGCTGGCCGGCAATGCACTGGCCCAAGATGCCACGCCTTACAAGGTGCTCGACACCGCCCAACTCATGGGCAACGGCGGCATTGATTACGTCTATGCCGACAACGACGCCCGGCGGGTTTATGTGCCGCGCGGCACCAACACGTTCGTGTTCGGCTTGGACAGCCACAAGTATATCGGGGCCATTGCCGGCATCGGCGGCCACGGCGTGGCCATTGACACTGCCACGCACCATGGTTTCGCCAGCAGCAGCCCGGTGGGCATGTTTGACACGGAGACGCTGCAAAAGACCAAAAGCATTGACGTGCCAGGTCGACCGGACGGCATCCTCTTGGAACCGTTCACAGGCCAGGTTTTTATTTTTAGCCACCAGTCGCCGGGCATCACGATGATTGACCCCAAGGACGGCAAAGTGGACGGCACGATTGAGGTTGGCGGCGCGCTGGAACAGGCGCAAAGCGATGGCCACGGGAAATTGTATGTGGCGGTGGAGGACGAGAAGAAAATCGCCGTGGTGGACTTGAAAACCATGAAGGTCACCACGAAGTATGACCTTGGCGACGGTGCCGGCGAACCGGGCGGCCTCGGACTGGATGTGAAGAACGGCATTCTTTTTGCCATGTGCGCGCAACCCGACGTGTGCGTCGTGCTGAATGCCGCCGACGGCAAAGTGCTGGCCAAGTTGCCCCTCGACGGCGGCACGGACGGCGGCGGTTTCAATCTCGCGACGATGGAAGCGTGGAGCTCGCAGCGCAATGGCACGCTGACCATCATCAAGGAAAGCAGCCCGACGAGCTTTGCCGTGGAACAGACCGTGCAGACCAAGCAGGGCTGCAAAACTTCTTCGCTGGACACTAAGAACAACCGGATTGTTTTGATCTGCACCGAACGCCTGCCGGATGCGCCCGTGCCGGCCCCGGCCACGAATGCATCCGCCGGCCAGCGGCGCGGCGGCCGCGGCGGCCCCGGCAACCTCGATGTGCTGTGGGTCGGCCGCTGATTGCACCTTTCGCACATCGCCATCAGGCACGGAACAGTTATTTTGCAGGATTCAATTGCGTTCGGCGAATGGATCGGCGAATAGGTCGCGCGCGATGAATTATTCCAATAATAGATTCTTCCAGGACTTTGTGCTTACCTCGTCGCCAAAAAATCACAATCGGCGGGTTCTGCGGACTCATTGGGCTACCGATCTGAAATTCAGTTTCGGCAGTCAATTGCGCAGATACGTTGGAACGTGACCCTTTTCTGGTTAGCTCGGTTTCTCTGTAACAACCCTTTCGTTTCCGGTAATCATTTGGATATGATTACAACCTGAGCAGCCAAGTTTCAGCCAGTGATGCCCCGCGCGGCTTTCCAAACACTCGCTGGTCGGTGGTGCTGGCGGCCACGCAGCAATCCTCACCCGAATCGGCGGCAGCACTGGAAGCCATTTGCCATTCTTGGAAATGGCGTTGAAATTGTTTCCGCCACGCACTTGAAGCATTGCGGTCGGGCATAAGA
The DNA here is from genome assembly GCA_903944085.1 of uncultured Verrucomicrobia subdivision 3 bacterium. Taxonomy (GTDB): domain Bacteria; phylum Verrucomicrobiota; class Verrucomicrobiia; order Limisphaerales; family UBA11358; genus UBA11358. Next base: position 4,695 of record CAJAQO010000292.1, on the reverse strand, counting down.
TATCAATCACCGATTAAATAAAATCCCAAAATGATCCCTCCGCCCGCTACCACACCCGCCACCAGCGTGACGATCAGGCGGCTGGCGGACAGCTTGATTCCATGGCCGCCATTGGCCTGCGCGAGCAGCCAGCCAAGCACGGCAAAGAGACCAACCATAATGACGCCCTGAGAAACCCAATGATGGCCGGTTAATTTTTGCATTCCGGCCAGGACGGCGGGAATTTTTTCCTTGGCCACCACCAGCAGGCCATTGGCCACGCTGGCCACCGCCAGAGCCAGCCCGAAGGAAATGGTGTATTTTGAAACGCGGTTGTTTTCCATGTTCGTTCTCCGGTTTTTAAGGATGCGCCGCCAGCAACCCGATTTTCACTCCCATGGCAATGACGGCCCCATCGCCTTCCATCATCAAGGCCAGCAGGACCATCATGCCGGCAACCCACAGCACTACGCGGCGCGCATCTTTGCTGGCCGACAGATTGCCGGCGGCGGCGATGGGCAGATACGTGGCCAGCAGCAACAGCAGGATGACCAGATGCTCCTTGGTCTCCATGAAAAAATTATGGGCGAAAGGCCATGGTCCTTTCAAAATGATGGCCTTGTCCACAGGGTAGAAAAAAACATACCAGTAACCGCCGATCAAAAAAGCAAGCCACATGAAAACCGCCGCCGCGCGGCTCAACCTGCGGATGCGGCATTGATTGGCCTCGGAGACATTCAGCACATCCACAAAAACCCACAGGGTTGTGACCAGACAGCCAACTCCGAACATGACATGAGCCATCAGGACAAGTTCATTCATAAAAAAAATCGGCGCCGGCGGAATCAACCGTGTTCCGCCCAAGCGCGATGAACTGACCACGCGCCGCCTCATTAATTGAATATAATCTGCGCTGCTTGCCGCGCGGAGTCAAGCCGCCGGGCGAAACCGGATTGCCAGTCCGACGCTCTTTTGCTTGACGGGCAGTCCCGTTCTCGTCAAGCCTGAAGCAGAAATCGAACGGCCATGCCGTCCAAGGATGATCGCCAACCATTTATGAACCGCCGCTTAAACCTCGCCCTGCTGGCCGTTGCCTTGAATCTCGTTTCGATCGCGCGCCTGTGCGCCGGGCCGCCGTTCCTGACCGACGACCCGGAGCCGGTGGATTACCAGCATTGGGAAGCTTATCTGTTCACGCTGGGCGACCTTTCCGGCGGCAACAATATCGAAGGTCCGGCGGTGGAAATGAATTATGGAGTGCTGCCCGACACGCAACTGCATTTGATTGTCCCGATGACCACAACGGGCGGCAGCGGCGTGCCGACCGTTTCCGGTCTGGGCGACACCGAATTCGGCATTAAATACCGTTTCGTTCACGAAACCAATGGCTGGCCTCAAATCGGAATTTTCCCCCTGGTTGAATTGCCCACCGGCAATGCCAGTCGTGGCTTGGGCAACGGCCAGACCTGGTTTCAACTGCCGTTGTGGCTGCAAAAAAGCTGGGGACCGTGGACCACTTACGGCGGTGCCGGCGAGGTTTTGAATTTCGCGCCCGGCCAACGCAGTCATCCCTACGGCGGCTGGCTGGTGCAGCGCGATTTTGGAAAACGGCTCACGCTCGGCGGCGAACTGTTTGCGCAAGGCCGGGACACGGACAGCGACCAGGGATTTGCCGCGCTCAACTTCGGCGGCTCCTGCAACCTCAACGATCATTTCAGTCTTCTGTTCAGCGCGGGCCACAGCGTTGCCGGCGAAAGGCACACCCTCTGGTATTTCGGGCTTTACTGGACTTGGTGACTAATTGATTTAGCGAGGTCTTTAAGTTCAGGGAGCTGAGGAGAACACTACCAACAACTATGAAAGCCAGCGAATACTCCGCGGCATAAAAAAGCCAGCCGCATGGACGGCGCACCCATAAAACAACACCCAGAGGATGACCAGCAAAAGTTGAATCCCCTCGTCCACGGAACCAGAGCTGAAAACCAGGATGAGACAAGCCATCACCAAACCGACAAAGAAGGTCGGCAACAAAGCCTGACAAACGCGGCGGGTCGGCGGCGACCAAAATGGTTCGGAATCCTTCAATGCCTGACGGCGCATGAGTAACAAGGTGCCGGCGAGTGAAATGATGGCCGTGATCATCCAAAGGCAAACAAAAACTCGGTTGCTTTCGATTCGGCAAAGCCATCCGGTCAGCCCGGCGGCAATTCCGATGATGCCGGCCAAGTTCATGGCGGGCGACAAGTGCGCGGCAGTAAAGTGCGGAACGCTCCATCAAGCTGCGGATGGTCTGGAGATTATCAACGGCCCATTTTGCTCCCATACTAGCACTTTGCATTGCAAAGCGCTTATTGCAAGCGGGAAAATGCGACCGCTGTTTTGTCCTCGCGTCAATCCTCGGGCGCTTCCCACTCGGTGCCAGTCCACGGATTCAGGCATCCTGCTCCTCTCAACTGATCTGGTTTGCGGCGGCGACCTGATGACTGTTACTCTACGGTCGTGCATTCAAATAATCCGCAACAACTGCGACGCCCCGGTGTTTACGCGTGCACGGTGGCGGTCGGCCTCAACCCTAATCGGAGCCAGCGTTCCGTCTGAGCATGCAGAAGCTTTTCGTCATCCTTGGAACCAATGCCTCCGGCAAAAGTGAACTCGGCATTCGTCTGGCCAACCATCTCGGCGGCGAAGTCGTCTCCGCTGACTCACGCCAGGTCTATCGCGGTCTGGACTTGGGCAGCGGGAAGATCACGCCAGCTCAGGCCGGCGCGGTAAAACACCACCTCATTGATGTCGCCGATCTGTCCGACTATTACTCGCTGGCTGAATATCAGCGAACCGCTTATCACATTATCGACTCCATTTCGGCAGTCGGTAAGCGCCCCCTGCTCGTCGGCGGAACCGGGTTATACATCAGCGCGATCGTTGAAGGTTATGAACTGGTGGATGTCCCTCCCAACGACCTGCTGCGCGCCGAACTCGAGGACCTGCCCCTGCCTCAATTGGCCGAACGACTTGAACAATCCGACCCCACCGCCGCCAGTCGCATCGACAAAAGCAACCGGCGCCGGCTCATCCGCGCCATTGAAATTGCCGCCGCTGGTCGCACGAACTCGGCCGCCCAGAAACGCTCTCCGCGCTACCACTGCCTGCAACTGGGGTTGACCTGGCCGCGCGAAATCCTGGAACAAAGAATCGAAAAGCGCCTTCGGAAGCGCCTGGCAAGCGGCATGATTGACGAGGTCGCCGGTCTGCGCTCGCGGGGCGTATCCGACATCCGGCTCGACAAATTAGGGCTGGAGTATCGCTACATCACGCGCTATCTCCGGGGCGAGTTGGCCACCCTCGACGACCTAACCTGTGAGCTCGGAATCGCCATCCGCCAGTTTGCCAAGGGGCAGCTCACCTGGTTCAAGCGAGACCGCCGAATTATTTGGCTGGATCCCTTCGGCGATTATTTTCAAGAAGCGTGCGACCGCATCGGGCAATGGGAGGGAAAACCCTTTGCCAAGACTTGAATAACTCCTGCTCGGAGCCTTGGTTCTTGAATTTCACCAACCGCAGATCCTGAGCGGTTGGCGCGGATCGGGTTGCGCACCCAAGTCAGGCCTCAAGAAGGAAGTTGGGGACGACGCGGAGGCTTTGGTTCGCATCGCTCAGTTCCACCAACTTTTACTGCCACCATTCAGTTTTCCGATCTAATATTTTCACCCTCGTCTTCGCCTTTCCGCATGCCCGCAAACGAAAAATGTTTTTTCAGGACTAACTAACTATTCACCAACTCGTCAATCCAATAGCCTTTGCGGTTATAATGGCCGTGCAAGCCGATTTCATAATCTCTGGTTATCAGCGATTCATCCGTGTATTCCGGCGATTCCTTGATCGTCTGGCGAGAAAGATTGATAAAGACTTTTGAATCGGACCAGCTAACCCGTTCAATCCATTGCGGTGAAACCAGAACCTTTTGCCCCTGCCACCAGTTGCTGGTGTTGACAATCAGATAACGAATCGCCCACGTTTCATCGTCCAAGATAAAATCTTCGACGTGGCCGATGTCACCGTCCAAGGCGTGGACGTTGTAACCGCTCACCGCATAAGTGCTGCGCAAATGGTGATTCGACGACTTCTCACCCTTGGTAAATTGACCCCATTTATCCCGATTGCGCTCAATGTAGGGATATGATCCCCAACTGTAAGAACCATTCCAATAGGCAGGCCACTCATAATAACCGTAGTATGCCTGCTCCCATTGGCGGGACACAGGTTTGTCAGTGTCCAGAGACGGGCTGTTCTCGATTTGCTTATTCGTCAATTCAACCGCGATGGTTTGGTCTTCTTTGTTGATGGCGGCAAGCGCATACGGCGAAATCAGCACCTGCCGGCTCGCGAGCCAGGTTCCCGTTTCGGCGACCAGATAGCGGATGGTCCAGTGCCGATCATCAAAATAGAATTCCTTAACCTTCCCGATTTCACCGTCCAAACTGTCCAGTTTGTAACCCTTCAGGGTTTTGACTTTGCTTAACATAATAGTTTGTGCTTTCGTTGTTAATCGTATGGTCGCCCCGCTGAAAGCAATTTAAATAAATTGCACCCGGCAATGCCGTCACGGGTTCTTTTGAAAAAACTATTCCACGGCGGGTGGCCGCGCTATGGGGTGAAAACCCCATGCAAAAATTTCCAGTCCGTAAACTCTGGAGACTGATTTTCATTTTCCCACCT
>CAJAQO010000291.1 GCA_903944085.1 uncultured Verrucomicrobia subdivision 3 bacterium | reverse complement strand
CCCTTACGACCCCTCCGTTTGGGACCAAGCCATCGCCCATTCCAACCAGAAAAAACTTAAACGCCTGCAACAAAATGCCGCCGCGCTCGGCCTCACATTGGTCTCAGCCTCATAAACTTATACGCCTAGTTTCTTAAGAGTCGCGATTGCCGCACCAATCTTCGGGAAGATGACCGTGCCTTTGGGATAGGCTTCGCCCTTTAATTCGCGCAAGACCTTGCGAGATACGCTGTGGTTCCAACAGACAATCGCCTTCTCGTTTCCGGGAAGGTTCATGTCGCTAACTTTCAAGAATGGTATCTCCTCGTCTGTCTTGCCTTGGTAATCCAACGGAAATCCATAGCCGCTTTCGACTGCGGCCACTTCTTTGATTGGCACCATCGGCCAGTCGGGGTGGATGGGGATGTGGGGGCGGTAGTGGTCGAGGACGGCGCGGGCGCCGTGGATGACTTGCTGGTAGCCCTCAATCTCCGCCACAATCTCCCGCTGCACCGCCAGCGGTGGCAGCGGAAACAAGCGCTTTTCCATGCCCCCTTTCGTTGCGTGCATCATGGCAATGCCATTGCCCTCGGATTTAATTTTCTCTGATTCCGCAGCGAGGAGATGAAATAGGAACATTTTGTCGACGGCTTCCGTCGGCTCCACCTTCCAAATGTGGTAGTGATAGATAGCTCGTGGCCCATCCCAGATGCGAGGCCCAAATGACGCGGACCAAGCGAACAAAAGGTCTCCGGCGTTGCAGTATTTGTCCGGTTCGAGTTCGAGGTCAGAGTAATACCAATCACGGTTGGAAAAAAAATTACCAACGCGGAGCACGGGCGTTGGGCCTTCAGCCAACAGCTCTTCTTGTTTGTAGGCTCTACCATTGATCAAGCGTGCCACCGTGCCAAGTTCAACCATCGGCCACTTTTGATTTAAGGCATCTCCGTCCCGATACCGTTCGCCGCTCAAATTGTAATCGCCATTCGCGGCAATTTTATCTTTGGACACTATTTGAGCCGTGGACGCTGAGGCCAATATGGACGCCGTGGACGACTGCGAACGGAGGGCGTTCAGGTAGGCGGTCAGTTCGGTTTGGACTTGCGGCAAATCGTTTTTCTCAATGGCGCGGCGCTGGGCTCCGAGGCCAAAGCCGTCGTTCTCCACTTTAAAGAAACCAATGGTGTCGCTCCGCTTGGCAATGGCTTTGTCGAGGATGAGGATGGAGGTCTTCACACCGGAGTAAGGATTAAAACAACCCGCCGGCAGCGAAACGACGGCCACGAGGGAATTTTCCACAAGCATCCTCCGCAGCATTTTGTAGGCGTCCTGGCTCTGGAAGATGATGCCTTCCGGCACAATGATACCGGCGCGGCCCGTGGGTGTGAGATGCTCGGCCATGTAATCAACAAACAGCACTTCGCTGCGCTTGGCCTGGATGGAGAATCGTTTGTGCGGCTTGATGCCGCCCTTGGGCGACATGAACGGCGGATTGGCGAGGATGACATCGGCAAACTCGTTCCAGCGTTCTTCCGAGGTGAGGGTGTCGTATTCGAAAATGTGCGGGTCGGTGAAGCCGTGCAGGTAGAGGTTCACGAGCGAGAGCCGCACCATGTCGGGCGAGATGTCGTAGCCCTTGAAATTTTTGGCGAGGCGGCCACGGTCGTCGGGGGTGAGTTTGCTGTGACCCTTGGCGTCGGCGTTGGCCTGGAGAATGTGTTTGTAGGAGGAGATTAAAAAACCGGCTGTGCCGCAGGCTGGGTCCAGCACGGTCTCGGTTTTCTTGGGGTCAACCACGGCCACCATGAAATCAATGATATGGCGCGGGGTGCGGAATTGTCCGGCATCACCCTGCGAGCCGAGGACGGAAAGGAGATATTCAAACGCATCGCCGAGCCGTTCGCTGTGGTCGTAGTTGAACTCGTCAATGATTTTGAGAAATGCCTTGAGCGTCTCCGGGTCGCGATAGGGCAGATAGGCATTCTTGAAAATGTCACGGAACAGGAGCGGGATGCCGGGATTCTCCGGCATCTTGGTGATGCCTTCGGCGTAGAGATTCAGCGTTTCATGGCCGCCGAGACCGGCGCGCATGAGCTTGGCCCAGCCGTAGCGGGCAAAGTCGCCGGTGAAGAACTTGCGCTTGCCGCCCATTTCTTCGGACTCGGCATCCATGTCATCCATGAATTTGTAAATCAGGGCGATGGTGATCTGCTCGACCTGGGATTTGGGGTCGGGGACTTTGCCCACGAGGATGTCGCGGGCGGTGTCAATGCGGCGTTTGGTATCGGAGTCTAGCACAAAGGTTGAAGGATAAAGGATGAATTATGAAAGGGTGGACTTGCCACCCGCACGGTAGGGAGTTGGTGTTTCACGCAACTCCAGTGAATTCGAGACGCCTGAACCAGCGGCGTTCAGCATGAGGGCGCGCTCACGCAGGGCATCGAGCATTTGCAATTTTTCCACGATGCCGCGCTGGGCGAGATCGCGGCGCAGGGCGCGTTTGCCCGCGAGAATTTTTTGGAGGTCAAAACTCATGGCGCATCGCGGAGAAATTGCTGTTCAAATTTTTGCCAGGCGGCAGTGAGACCATGACGGATGAGGATAGCTTGGAAGCGGGCGGAGTCCAGCCTGCCCGCCTCGATGAATTGAAGCAGCCGGGCCTTGTCCTTGGCGCGGCCCACCTGCAAGGCAATGGCCGCGAGATGTTCGGCGGTGAAAACGCGGGCGGGCGTGTCGCCGACCAATATGGTGACAGCTTCCGCGAGGGCTTCTTCCACGAGCGGACCGGTGGGCGGCAGAAACTGGACCGGCCAGCCGGCGATGACAACATATTCGCCCTCCAGGCGACCGCCGCGCGCCGTGAGATAATCAAAAATGGGCTGCGGGCTGACCAGCAGTGATCCCGCCTCGCGGCGGAAGGCCACAAAAATATCCACGTCGAGCGTGGCAACGGGTTCGAGGTGGAAGGTGGCACCGACGGCACCGCCGATGCCATACCGTTCAATCACGCCGTCGGCCTGCATCCGGTTGATAAGGGTGATGACTTCGACAATATTCATGGCAAATCAGTTGGCGAAAGACTGGACGGGGACGTAGTCCTTGACGTATTCAGGAATGAGGGTGCGGTATTTGGCCGGCACGGCCTTGAAATCGCGCGTGGACAACAATGGATTGGTGGCGAGGTCGGTGTATTGCCGGGACTCAATGATGGAACGAATCTGGTCGCTGGTGACGTAGGCCTTGAAATAATTTTTGATGGCCGGAATGGCCCCGGCTTCGTCCGGCTTGCAGTCGGCCACAAACTTGGCGAATTCTTCTTCGAGCAATTCATCCTTGGATTTGAAGCGCGGGATGAGGCCAAAGATTTTCTCCAAAATCTCGCGCAAGCCAAGGCGGCGATCCACGGCAGCGGCGCGGCGGAGCTTGTCGAGCGAGTAAAACTCGGTGGGCTTGTCGAACACTTCGCGGTTCACATAATCAATGACCCGATCCCATTGGCCGGTCTCGACGCTGCGGGAAATAAATTCGTTTTCGCGCACGTTGTCCTCAAACCGCTGAAAGAACATCCGGTCAATCTTCATGCCGCTGGTGCCGATGGTTTCCTCCTTCAGCATGGAAACCAAATCATCGCCGGTGTATTCGTAAATGCCGGTGTAAGTCGTGGTGCCGCCGCCACCGCCCTCGCCGCGTCCTTTGGGTGCGGGCAGCTTGATGACCTGATTGTAGTCAAATTCCTCCTCGAAGTATTCGCAGTTGGCAAAGAAGTCGAACAGCTTGTAGGCGGTTTTGTCCGGTGCCTTGACGCTTTCCTTCAGAGTGTCGTCAAACACCTGTTGCAGGAAATTATGTTTGCGGGTGCCGCGACCTTTTATCTGGATGAAATCGGTGGGCGAAAAGATGGGGCGGAACAGGCCGAGATTCAGGATGTCCGGGCAATCATAGCCGGTGGTCATCATGCCGACGGTGACGCAGACGCGGGCCTTGCTGGTTTTGTAGGCGGAGAGAAAATTGGCCGAGCCGAGCAGGTTGTTGTTCGTAAAATTGATGGTGAATTGCTGGGCATCGGGAATCTGCGACGTTACCTGCACGGCAAAGTCGGACTGGTATTTGCCCGGATACATCTTGTCTGCCATCTCGTTCAGAATCTGCGCGAGCTTGGCGGCGTGTTTCTGGCTTACCGCAAAGACGATGGACTTGCCAATTTCACCACTGACGGGATCGCGCAGGGCATTTTCCAGAAACGTCTTGCAGAAGAGCTTGTTGGTCGGGTCGGAAAAGAACCGTTTCTCAAACTCGCGCTGCTGGTAGGTTTCCTTCTGGTCTTCGCCCGCGTCATCCTTGAACTCGACGACAAAACCCTGCTCGGACAACAGTTCGGTGGTGATTTCCGTCCGGGCATCCACCACGGTGGGGTTGATGAGGAAGCCGTCTTTCACTCCGTCCAGCAACGAATAACGGAAGGTGGGCTGACCGTCCTCACAACCAAAAGTCCGGTAGGTATCCAGCAACAGCCGGCGCTCATGCTCGCGCGGGTCGTTGGTGGTGGGTTTGTTTTTGTCGAACTTTTTCAGGTAATCGCGCGGCGTGGCGGTGAGGCCGAGTTTGTAGCCGATGAAATAGTCAAAGACGGCGCGGGCGTTGCCGCCGATGGAGCGGTGCGCTTCATCCGAGATGACGAGATCAAAATCCGTGGGCGAAAAGAGCGATTGATATTTGTTGTTGAACAGCAGCGATTGGACGGTCGTAACCACGATTTCCGCCCGCCGCCAATCATCCCGATTCTCCTTATAGATGACGCTCTTGTAATCATTCGCGAGAACTTTCTTAAACGCCTTCAACGCCTGATCTTCCAATTCCAAGCGGTCCACCAGAAACAAGACCCGCTGCGCGTTGCCGGTGCGCAGGAAAAGTTTGATGACGGCGGCGGCGACGAGCGTCTTGCCGGTGCCGGTGGCCATTTCAAACAGGAACCGGTCGGAACCCCTGGCGACGGATTGCTGCAAGGCGTTGACGGCCTTGATCTGGTAGCGCCGGAGGAAACGGAGGCTGTTTAATTCGATGAAGCCGGGGCGTTCGCTTTCATTTTTCCACGCGGCCTCGGAGGCATAATTTGGCCGCTGCGTCAGAACCACATAATCGTTGCCGATGACTTCTTCGGTGAGCAGCTTGGGGTCGGGAACCGATTTTTGGTAGCCGCTAACGGACGCCGGCGTGGGAAACGAGGTGATTAAATAGGGGTTGCCGCGTTCGAGATCCCAGAAGTAATGGAGGTTGCCATTCGAGAGGATGACAAAGCGGCAATTCTGCGACTTGGCGTATTTGCGGGCCTGCTCTTTTCCGACCAGCGGGCTTTTGTCTTCGGATTTCGCTTCCAAGACGATGAACGGGAAATTTTTTTCGTTGAGCAGGAGAAAATCAATGAAGCCTTTTTTGGCTTTCTCAAAATTTTCACCCAAAGCGTCGAGGTCTTGCGACTTGATGCTGACGCTGGGTTCAAGCTGGATGTTGGCCGGTAGTTTTCCATCGGCGAAGAAACGCCAACCAGCAGCTTCCAGAAGCTTGTTGATTTTGATGCGGGCGGCGGCTTCTTTCATGAATTGATTGGGCAAAGAATACCGTGCATGTCATCAAGCTGACAATTCAATCCATTGGAAGCCGGTTCCGTTTTGCCGTTCTGATTTTCCAAAATCATAGCCATGTCGCCCGTTGAACTGTTCCGCCGATGCTACGCCGATGCCCCGGCAGGTCAACGGGAAAAAATGGCGATTTGGCAGATGGCAGGGGCTGCAAGTATGCTTGCATTGACTTCATTGTAGCGCAGGCGTCCCGCCGGCGGGTTGGCCGGGCGTCCCGCCCGGCGATGGAACTGGCGGCGAGACGCCACCCGCACCCGCAGCCGGGGACGGCCGCGCTACTCCGGCCCGGAGCTTCTTTTCCGCTGGCTGCCACTAATATGCCGCCCCTAGCGGGGCTTGGCCGGTGTGAACCGTGTGCCTGCCGCGTGCGCCACATCCGGCGGCGACCGGCGGCGGTTTTGGTCTCGCCCCGTGGGAGAACCCTGGACCGAGGCCGCCGAAGGCAGGCGCAGCACTCTCTCCCACGGGGCAAGGCAAATTCCGCCGGGATGAGCAGGGATGCCTTGTGCAGAAATTGGGGGATTGGGTTCACCTCATCCGGGCTGCGCCCACGTTGACTCACTCGCGCCCGCTCGCTCGGCCCGCTGCGGGCTTTCGGCTCTGCCAAACTCCTTTCGCCGTTTCCCAAACGGCTCAAGTCTCCCCAGCGCGGAGAAGGAAACTCATCCGGCCAGTCGCAGCCCTCACCCGTCGCTGCGCGCCAGCCGAACCTCGGCCTGGCATCTCTCCCATCCGATGGGCGAGGGACATTGCCCAGGTCAAACGCCCAGACAGTTTCATTTGCCGCCGGTTCCGGTTTTTTATTCAGAACGTAATCATTCATAGCCACGTTTCCCGATGGGGTTATTGGGACGAGGCTACGCCTGTGGCTCTGGCACGGCAAGCGGGAAAAAGCTTAGGCAGTGGCTTAATTTGGAGTGCGGCGACACGTCGCCGCTTGCCGACTGGGAGACATGTCTCCCAGTTCCACAGCGCGGACATGTCCGCGCACTCCCAAAACCGGAAACTGGCGGGCAGGCGACGGCGGTCGGAAATTGAAAATCCGTGTTGATCCGTGTCCATCCATGGTTGAAAAATAAAAGCTGAACCGGAGTGCAAAAGCGTCCTGATTTCAGGCACTGTCCAAAGGCAACGGGACATTTCCATGCGCTGACGGGGTTAAGTCCGTCACGGATTGGGTAATGTTCGTCATCGAGACGGTAATATCCGTCGCGGAGACGGTAAGGTCGCAGACCGACTTAGTTAATTCAGTCAGCGAGACGGTAATGTCCGTCACTGACACGGTAAAGTCAGTGATTGACTTAGTTAAGTCCGTCATCGAGACGGTAATATCCGTCACGGAGACGGTAAAGTCGGCGGCCCAGACGGTAATATCTGTGAGGGAAACGGTTATTTCCCATGCGTTACTTCGCCCATTTCTCAGCGACATTACCCAGTCAACGCCATTTTTGGCCGCGGGCAAACCGCCCAAAAACCGTTTCTGAAACCCCTCGGCAAGGGCAACCAATTGTCCGGCAAAAGGTTGTCATTTTGAGCGCTTTTAAATTGGATAATGACGCTACGGTAGCAGCCTTACTATAACTAAATCTTATCATGTGGCACGTCCTTTGCTAGTGAATCACCGCATAACGGGCCAGCGCGAAGCTAAAGTGGTTTCCTCCAGATGGCTCAAATTCAAAACAACAAAGCAAAATAGAAAGAGCAGTTATGACAAATACAAAACTAAGTCGGGTTAGTCTCGGTTACAAATCCCTGCCGCCGACCATGGTGGTCGCCTTCCTAGGGTGGGTCATCAAATGCCTGACGGGCAACGTGGCGTTTCCCAATCTGCCGGTGCCGCTGGCGCCGGCGGTGCCGCCGGATCCGACCAAGCCGGTGGATCTGACCACCCGCATGTTGGCCTTGCAAGCAGCCAACAAGGATGTCGTGGGCGGCGGGACGGCGCAGACGGCGGCGCGAGACGCGGCATTGGAGTTCGCGTTTGAAGGCTTGGACGCCAATGCGTTCTATGTCCAGACGATTGCGCGAACCAACCTGCCGCTGCTGCTCACGTCCGGTTACCAAGCCGTGAGCACCAATCGCGGGCAGGTGCCGCTGGCCACCCCCAGCATCACGGGCATAGACAACGATGTCTCCACGCAACTGGACGTGCATCTGACACCGATTGCCAATGCCGTGGGTTACGAGGTGCAAATCTGCATCGGCACCGGGGTCTGGACGACGGTGATGTTCTCCACGCAGGCGCGCACGATCACGCTGACTGGTTTGACGACCGGCACGGTGTATCAGGTGCAGGCCCGCGCGCTGGGCGGCAGCACCGGTCAAAGCGACTGGTCCATGCCCGGCTCCAGCATGGTGGACTGAGTCCTTGCGGACGGCCACCAGGGCCAAAGCTGAAATTCTGAAAGCTGATAACTGAAAAGCTGATAACTGAAATTCAGATGCCAGAAGGCAAAGGCCGGAACGGGAAACTGTTCCGGCTGTTTATTTTTGGTGAATTCAACGCGGAATGCTGGTGCGGAAGAACGGCGGGCGCAAGCCGGTCTCCGATTTGATTCGTCCAAGCGCATCTTGACACTGTTCTTGTGGCGCAGCCGTCCCCGGCTGCGGGTTCCCGCAGCGTCTCGCTGCGAGGATTCACCGTTGGGCTAGATTCGCGCGGCGGGACGCCGCCCGAACCCGCAGGCGAGGACGCCTGCGCTACGCGTCCGGAAATTGAAATTTGGGCTTGCCAAAGACCCGTGATTGGGTTTGAAATGCGTCCAGCCATAAACCCCTGTTTGGAAAACAAAAACCACATGTGAACCAGGCTTATGAAAAACTACCCTCCGGCTGAAATCCGCAACTTCGCCATCGTCGGCCATGCCTCGTGCGGCAAAACCCTGTTGAGCGAGGCGATGCTTCGCTGCGCCGGGGTGATCACGCGCATGGGCAGCATCGCCGACGGCACGACCGTTTCCGATTATCACGTCAGCGAAAAGCAGCGGCAGATTTCCGTCTCCGCCACGTTGATGCACGCCGACTGGGCCGGAAAAAAATTCAATCTGATTGACACGCCCGGCTACCTCGACTTCATCAGCGAAGGCCTCGGCGCGCTGCGCGTCGGCGATTTCGCGCTCGTGGTCATTCACGCGCAGCACGGCCTCGGCGTGGGCACCGACCGCGTGTGGAATTACGCCACCGGCTACGGCATCCCGAAAATGATCGTCGTCAACGCGCTCGACAAGGAGAACGTGGATTTTGACGCCGCGCTGAAAGGCGCGCAGGAACATTTCGGCCGGCACGTTTTCCCGTTGAGCGTGCCGGTCAACGCCGGTCCCGGCTTTAATCGCACGCTCGACGTGTTGCGCAATGAGATCGTCACTTACGCCACCGACGGCTCCGGCAAATACACCGAGGAACCCGCCACCGGCGAACTCGGCGAACGCGTGAAGCAACTGCACAACGAACTCATCGAGCACATCGCCGAATCGGACGACACGCTGATGAGCAAATATTTTGAACAAGGCGGATTGTCGGAAGAAGAATTCCGCGCCGGCATCCACGCGGCGGTGCAGAAGGAATTATTCATCCCGCTCTTCGCCGTCTCGGCGGAAAAAAATATCGGCGTGGCGCGGCTGATGGATTTCATCGCCAAATACGGTTCGTCGCCGGTGGACCGCAAAAACGTCCCGGCCATTGACGCCAGCGGCAATGAAACCGAAGTCGTCCTCGATAATGCGGAAACCGTGGCCTACATCTTCAAGCACATGACCGAGGCGCATTTCGGCGAACTGTCTTTTTTCCGCGTCTATTCCGGCTCGATCACCACCGGCACGGATTTGTTCAACAGCGACCGCAAGATTACCGAGCGCGTCGGCCAGATTTTCCTGCTCAACGGCCAGACGCGTGAAGCCGTGCATTCGCTCGGCGCGGGCGACATCGGCGCGGTGGTGAAACTCAAGGACACGCACACCGGCAACACGCTTTGCACGCCGAAACATCCCGTGACGCTGCCGAAAGTGGTTTATCCCAAGCCGAACATTCACGCCGCGCTCATCGCGAAAGTGAAAGGCGAGGAGGACAAAATCGCCACCGGCCTCGCCGCGTTGCACGAAGAAGACCCGACGTTCCTTTATGTCGTGGACGGCGAATTGCATCAAACGATTCTTTCCGCGCAGGGCGAACTGCACCTCGAAGTCATCGCCGACCGCTTGCGCCGCCGGCACAACGTCCACGTGGATCTCGCCGAGCCGCGCGTGAAATACCGCGAGACGATCAAAGGCAAGGGCGAATCAAAATATCGCCACAAAAAACAAACCGGCGGCGCGGGCCAGTTCGCCGAAGTCTGGATGCGCATCGAACCCAAGCCGCGCGACAGCGGCGTGGAATTCACGCAATCGCTCGTCGGGCAAAACGTGGACCGCAATTTCGTGCCGTCCGTCGAAAAAGGTGTG
>CAJAQO010000290.1 GCA_903944085.1 uncultured Verrucomicrobia subdivision 3 bacterium | reverse complement strand
AACTTCGGGGGCGGAACATTCTTTGGCAAACAGCTTGCCAGCCTTTTTACGGCGCTTTGCCATCGCAGCCTGATCTCGTGTCTTCGACAGGTCGAAACTATACCAAACCAACCAATTCTTGTCACCCTATTATGCGAGTCTCAATAAGTAGGCTGCTCAACGGCAGCGCGAGGCAGCCCTTCAAGTCGCTGACGGCCCAATCTGGCAAGATCGGCTCAGAAGTCTTGAACTGATCGTAGCGAAATTGTAGGGAGGCACCGGCAAACACCTTTTTCGCCTCAACATTCGATTTTCGTCGATTTTTTCGGCACGGAGACTCAAGCTATCGCAAATACTAGTCTCTGGGAGCAGAAAAGCTGGAAACGATTGCACTCAGACCCGATATGACAAAACCGTTCAACATCATTAGCTACCCGCTGCTCACGCTGATGGTCGAGCAGGCCAAACTGCAACTCTCGCGCGAGCCGCGTCCGCTGCCGCAGATGAAATTGAATCCGGCGGTGAAACACATTGACAAATCCAAGTTCGAGGATTTTGAACTTGTGAATAATGATCCGCGTCCGGGCATCAAAGCGCCGATTGCGGTGTGAATTCAGAATTCAAAATCAAGACCGGGGTGCGTCTCCCGGAACTGGACGGCCTGCGCGGCGTGGCGATCTTGATGGTGGTGCTGCACCACTATGTCGCCGGCCAGGTGAAATGGGACGGGGTTCCGGCCGGCGCGGTATTCAACGCCTTTTCGCGGCTGTCCTGGAGCGGAGTGGATTTGTTCTTCGTCCTGTCCGGCTTTCTAATCGGCGGGATTCTGCTGGACCAGCGGCGCGCGGAAAATTATTTCAAAACATTTTATGTCCGGCGGGCCTGCCGGATCTTCCCGCTGTATTTTTTGTGGCTGCTGCTGTTCATTGGCGTCAACCATTTCCTGCCGCGTGCATCCGGCCCGGATTGGTGGACGGAAATTTTTGCGCCTCGCTATCCAAACTGGGCCTACTATGTTTTTGCGCAGAATTTTTTCGTCGCCCAAAGGGAAATTTTCGGGCCGCTCTGGCTGGTGCCGGTTTGGTCGCTCGCGGTAGAGGAGCAGTTTTATCTGGTCGCACCGTGGCTGGTGCGCTTCCTTCCCGCACGCAAACTTCCGCTCGTGGTGCTGGCCATCATCGCGGTGGTTCCGCTGTTTCGGGTGTTCCTGTATATGTTCCATCCGATTGTATTTGCGTATGTGCTGTTGCCCTGCCGGGCCGACACGTTGTTGTTGGGAGTTTTGTGCGCCGGCGCGGTCAGAAACGAGCGGGCGCGCGTCTGGCTGGAGGCGAACCGGCGCTGGCTTTATCTGGCGCTGGCCGTTTTGCTGGCTGGAACCTGGTATTTAAGCTCGCCGCGAGTTTGCAGCCGCACTTCGTTTGAGATGGTGTTTTTCGGCTATTCCTGGCTGGGTCTGCTCTTCGCGTGCATCCTGCTCATCGTGGTGACGGCGAAAACAAGCCTCATCGCCGGCCTGATGCGCGTTTCGTGGCTGCGTCAGCTCGGAATAATCGCCTACGGCGTCTTCTTGATGCACCTCGCGGTGGCGGGGCTGGCGCACGGATTGATTCTCGGACGGAACCTGTTCATCGGCAATTTGATTGACGGCATCGTCACGTTTGTGGCGTTTTTAATCACGCTGGCACTCGCCACTTTGTCTTGGCGATGGGTTGAGAAACCGATAGTTGACTGGGGCCACTCGTTTGTTTACACCACTCACGACCGCCGGCCAGTCAAATGAAACCTCTCAAGGCCATCGGTGGGCAGGCTTGAGGTCCAACTGCGGCGAGTGCTGAATTGCGAACTGATATTTTTGGCAAAAGTCCTCGGCGTGTCGGCCAACGACTTGCTGCCCAAAAAAGTTTCACTCAAACAGATTGGGCCACAATTCCAGTCCGGCAATCCAAGAACCTCACCTCGCCGGTGACGTTGGATAACACCAACATGCTGTTTGTCGGCACGGCAAGGGAATGCCCGGTGGGAAGCTGGCGTCGCTCGGTAATCCAGCGCCCAACGCGCCGAAATAGTTTGCCGCCGTCGAGGTGATCCAGCTCGCTACTGATCGCGACTGGCTGCACAAGGCCACGAAAGAGGTCGCCAAATACTGGCGGAACAAGCGCAGCCGCCAGCCGTTTACAACACTGGGTTTTTGAAGAAATAAAAAAATGGCAGGAAACAGAATTTTATGATTCTAATATCACTTTTGTTTGGATGGATATGTTGAGGTGTTTTACCCCTTATTTCCATAGAAAAACCCGTTCCGAAAAAGCCCGCGAGAACGCTCAAAAGCGTTGGTCAAAAAAAAGTCTTTGATTCGGTTTTCCTCTGTCCGTTTTTGCATATAGCATGGGTGGCTTTGGGTTGTCAAAACCAGGCTGTTTTTTATTCATTACATCCTACCCGCCCGCGAACACCGGATGAAAGTTCGCCTCGGTCAGGATGCGCGCGACCTCCGACCGTTTGTCGCCTTGAATCTCGATTTGGCCGGCCTTCACCGTGCCACCGGTGCCGCAGGCGCGCTGCATGGCTTTGGCCAGTTGCTCCTTTTCCGGCAGCCCGATGCCCACAAAGTTCTTCACCACCGTCACCGTCTTGCCCCCGCGTCCGGCCTTGACCCGCAAGATGTCCACCCGGCCGCGATGCTTCCGCGCCGGCCGTGACGGCGACGTGATGTCCGTCGGCAAAGTTTCTGGTGCGGACGGTAAGCCTTCGCTGGACAGCGCTGCGAAAGGAGTTTGGGCTAACCCCGCGCTACCATCGGTGGGAATGCGTTTGGAGATGGCCATCTCGCGTTAGCATAGGCGGCGCAGCATTTGACGGCAAACTGATTCAAACACAACCTTGGCGTTGCTGATCCTTAAAATGGCTCACTGGCTTTCACAACGAACTTTTCAACGTCATGAGCTACGCGTTACGGCTCCAGAAAAGTCATCACGGGAACACGACATTGGGGACAGAGCTTGGGTTGCTCAGTTTCGTATTCCACCACCGTTTTTTCCGGGCCAGTGATGGTTTTGTAAATTATTTTGCTCAACAACTCGGTGTAGCGTTCGTAGCTGATCATGGCTGAAGAAACTAAAACAGATGCGGTAACCGGGCGAGAAAAGTCGGCAGAAACTCTTGGCATGGACGGCCAATGTCCAACCTCGTCACGTAACTTAGCGGAGTATGAAATTGAACAACCTCATCCCGCAACGCTACCGCAGCCAGATCGTCCGCCAGTTCGGCAGCGGCAAACTGATCCGCCAGCCCAACGGCCAGCATGAGCTGGTCGGCGGCACCGACGCCGACCGCGCGAACGCCTTTGAATGGTCGTCGCTCTTCGCCCATGAAATTGTGTTCACTCACTTTCACCGCGAGGATCATGCCCACATTGCCGCTAAAACATATCCCTGTCTATCCGAACCCGCTCAATGTGCAGCGCGGGTCGTCGGAATTGGGGCTGTTGACCAGATTGCTGACCAGATAAATTTTCAGCGGCGAGTTTTCGGGAAATGCTATTGTTGACTTGTGCATTTCCCTGCGCGGGTCGCCCATTTTTAGCCACCAGTCATAATGACTCGCCGCTACGATGACCGGCATCCGGACTTGTAGCGCGCGATCGCTTCGTTCGCCGGCTGCGTGATGATGGTGAAAGATTCAATCGTCTCGCTTGGCGGCGCTTCGTCGAGGACAGTATCGGCATTTTCCCGCGATGGCGGTTTAATCCACCGGTCCCAAAGGCTGGCAAAACAGAATGGCTCGCCACTTTTCAGCATCACCCGGAACGGTTGCTGTTTGGCGTCACGTTCCCGCCATTCAAAAAAGCTGTCCGGTGGAATCAGGCAGCGCCGTTGCTTAAATGCCTCACGGAACGCATTCCGGCTTTCCAGCGTTTCTGACCGTGCATTGATGCATTTCCCCAATCCGTCCAGATAAAGTCATTCGAACTGGACAACCACGGCACGCTCACCCAAACGGTCGAAGCGCCGTTGATATTCCATTCATCAATCTCGTGGGGAATCAACTGCGTCCGCTCGCACTGGCGAACCGCAGATCGCCGCCAATCAGTGAGGCAAAATGTTGCTAAGAAAAACCAGGCAGGTTTGCGCTAAAGAGGGATGGTTGCTGGAACGGACGGCGCTTCGGCGGCAACGACGCACTGGCCCCGGAATGAAAGTCCGGTGACAAAACAAATCAAAACCAAGCCGACAGATGGTTGAAAGATTTT
>CAJAQO010000289.1 GCA_903944085.1 uncultured Verrucomicrobia subdivision 3 bacterium | reverse complement strand
GGTGCGCCCGCCAGGCTGCCGGCCGGTTTGCACGATGTAAGACGCCGTTTCGTGGCCGAAATTGCCGTGCGTCATGCTGCGGATGATCGAGTATTTGTCCGCCTGTTTCGCCAGCATCGGCAGCAGCTCGCCGATGCGGATACCGGAAACATTTGTCTCAATCGGCGCTTTCAGCGGCCCGCAATAATCGTAGCCCGCATCCGGCTTGGGATCAAAAATGTCCGTGTGCGACGGCCCGCCCCACATCCAAATTTGGATGACGGCCTTGGCGCGGGCAGCGCGCGGCGCGGCATACGCCTTGAACGACAAATGATTCGCCAGCACCAGTCCGCTCGCGGCGAACATCGCGCGGCGGATGGCCTCGCGCCGGCTGATGCGCGGGCGCTGTTTTTGAAAATCAAAATAGAATTCGCTCATAATTTTGTGGCTCACGCAAAGACGCAAAGGCGCAAAGAAGGAAAAAACATTCCATCTTTCACTTTTTCTTTGCGTCTTTGCGTCTTTGCGTGAGGCTTCATGGTTAATGCCGGTAAAGAAATTCCGTGCTGTTCATCAACGCCCACGCTAGGTCCACGGCCGCCTGGCGCTTGCCAATGCCGGATTGAAAATAATCCTGCGCTGTCTTCGTTTCCGCCGCCGTCGGGAACCGCGAAAGGATTCCGAGATACATGCCGTTGGCGACCTCCGCCGGCGTGCGCCCGGCCGAAGTCTGGAAATCAATCATCCGCGACGACTCGATTTTTTTCTGCATCAAACTGGAATTCAGCAGCGTCAATTTTTGCGCGGCGGTGATGCGGTTGTTGCGTTCCGATTCCAGCCCGGTGTCGCGCGACGGCCGGCCGAACTGTTCCAGAAATCCGCTGGTGATGCTGCCGTCCGGCAATGCGATGGAACGCAGGTTGTCGGGAATAAACGTGTAAGGCTCCGGAATCGCGCTGGAATATTTTTCGTCCGCGCCCGTGATTTGATCCAGCGCGTCAATCAGCACTTCCGCATCCAGCCGGCGCAGCGAATAAAAAGCAAAATTCGCCGCCGCTTCCGGACTCTTGCTCTGCGGAATCGCGGCGAGCTGGTAGGTTTTGGAATTCAAAATCAGCCGGTAGAGGTGCTTGAAATCGTAGCCGGACGAAACCAAATCATTTTCCAGAAATGCCAGCAGCTTCGGATTGCTCGGCGGATTGTCCGCGCGAAAATCATCCGGCTCCTGCACGATGCCGCGCCCGAGCAGCCACGACCACGCGCGATTGACGATGTTTTTCGCGAATTGCGGATCTTTCACCAGCCAGTCGGCAAACACGTCGCGCGGATCTTGGTCCGGCGAGAGCTTCACTTTTTCGCCGTCGGGAAAAACCGCCGCGCACGGCGCGCCGTTCAGCGCGCCAGCGTTGGTCGAAGCGGGATTGAAATAGACGATTTCCTCCTTCCACTCGGAGGTGGATTTATAGCCGACGTTCGCAAAAAACACCGCCAGCTTGGCCAGCTCGTTCGTTGGCCAGTTCTCCGCCCGCTCGCCCAGCAGCGTCAGCGCGACGGTTTGGGCGATGCCGGACGGCGTGCGGTTTTGCATCGCCCGGTAAAAATTCACCGGCGGCATTTCAAAATTGCTGCCGCTGGCGGTGAGCAGTTCGCGGGCAAATTTATCCACCGGCACATTGTCGCGGATGGCGTCATGCACCCAGCGATGATAGGACTGTGCGGCGTTCGGCCAGAGGTTGATGGGGAATTCGGCCTTGATGCGCAGGAGATCGCCCCATTTCATCGCGAGATAATCCGCATACTCGTCGCGCGCCAGCAGTCGGTCAATCAGCGCGCGGCGCTTGTCGGGGCTGCGGTCGAGGATAAAATTCTCCGCTTCCAATGCCGTGGGCAACGTGCCGGTCACATCCAGAAAAACGCGCCGGAGGAACACTGGATCAGAGCAGAGCTGCGCGGGCGTGATATGCAAGGCCTGCAGCCGCGCGAAAATAATTTCGTCAATTTTATTTTGTGGCATCAGCGCGACCGGGCTTTCAAACGGCGTGGCGGCCAAAATCCGACCGGCGGCGAATAGCAGCAGCGCCAGCAGCCCGCCGTTGCGGGCGGCAAATTTTTTGGCGCGACATGTCATGGTTAGATCAGACGACAAAGTGCCACCAAAAGCTTCAGGAAAAAACCACACATTTTTTGCCATGCCAATGACAAGAAATGAATAGCCTCTAAAGTTCTTATTTTTTGCATCAGCAGTTTGTCTTGTAACCATTCCGGGCGGCAGCCCGTCGTATGGAGCAATGTCGTTGCTTGTATCAAATCCGGGCGCGGTGCCCGCGTCGGCGCCGGCCGTTAAAACGGGCGAGCTGGTTTCCTTCACCTGCAAGCCGCAGGCCGGCGAGCAGATTCCTGACCTGGGCCGCCGGCTCGCCGCGCGGCTGCGTGAAACCGCCGCCACGCCGGTGCATCTGCTCGGCTTCGGCCAAGTCGGTGCCAGTGCGGCCACTGCGGACGCGCTACAAAAATTATTTGGCCGACTGGACTGGCCGATTACTTGGGTCGAAGGTGCCGACTGCAATGCCGCGCCGATTGCGGGAATTCAGTTTCATGCTTTCACCGGCGACGTGGAGCGCATCCGGTTTGGCGGCCGTGTGATCGGCTCCGTGTTCACGGACGGCGGCGCGCGGCAATGTTTTGTCGGCGGGCTAGTGCCGGCGGATAAAACGCTTTCGCCAGCCGACCAAACGCGCCACACGCTTGAGAATCTGCAAAGCATTCTGGCCGCTGCCGGATTCGGTCTGGCCGACACTGTGCGGACCTGGTTTTTTCTCGAAAATATTTTGTCGTGGTATGACGATTTCAACCGCGCGCGGACGAAAATTTATTCCGGCGTGAAATTCCGCACCGGTTCCATGCCCGCCAGCACCGGCGTCGGCGCGAAAAATCCCGCCGGCACCGCGCTCACGCTGGCGGCGCAGGCATTTCGCCCGCTCGAAAAAAATGCCTACGCCAAAGAAGTCGCTTCGCCGCTGCAATGTCCCGCGCCCGCCTACGGCAGCTCCTTCAGCCGCGCGATGGAAATGTCCACGAACACCGGCCGGCGGCTGCACATTTCCGGCACGGCCAGCATCGCGCCCGGCGGCAAAACGGTCTGGGTCGGCGATGTCCGCAAACAGGTGGAGCTGACGATGGACGTGGTGGAGGCGATGCTGCGCGCGCGCGGATTCAGCTTTGCCGATTTGACCCGCGCCACGGCCTATTTTCGCCACGCGGCGGATGCCGGAGTTTTTACAGAATGGCTCGCGGCTAATCAGCTGACGCAAATGCCGGTCGTCTCCGCGCAATGCGATGTCTGCCGCGACGACCTGCTGTTCGAGCTTGAGGCCGAAGCAGAAACGGAAAGTTTAAGCGCCCCGCCGGTTTAGCTTCCCGGCGAACCGGCTTTTGAGTTGCCCGGCAAAGGAATGACGGCGTGCGCCTCGGCCTCGCGACGACGCCGATCCAGCGCATCCAATTTTTTCAACGTGGCCGCGAGACTCGCCTTGCGATTCATCGTCGCCGCCCGTTTGTTGGTGACAGAAACCGGCGCGGGCATTTTTTGTTCGCCCAGAAATCCAGCCAGCGCCAGACGATAGCCGTCGGCCAGGTCGCCGAAGGGCGGTGCGAGCCGCAGTTCCACCAGCGCGAGATCGCGCAGCTTCGTCCGCAACACTTCATCGCGCTGGACGGGATTCAAATGCTGGAGGGCGGCCTGCAGGGAAATTTCCGCATGATCCGGCAGCGCGTTGGAACCATTGCGAAATTCCACCGGAACGCTCAGCAGCTCGGCCAACCGGTCGCGGCTGGCTTCGGTCGTCCAACGCGGCCCGGGCGCGCGGGTGGCGAAATTGACGACGCGCAGCGCCCACCATTTTTCCACGTCCAGCGGCCGTTTGAAATCGTCGCCGAACGCAGTGAAGAAAGCCGTCTGCCAGTTAAGATGCGCCGGCAATTCCGCCAGCAGGGTGCGCAGTTTTTCCGGGCCGTTTTTCAAGGCCAGCAGATCGTGCAGAAACAATTGCGCGCTGGCGAAGTAAGCGCCGCCATCCGCGCCGTCGAGTTGCGCCTCCGTCGGCCAGCTCAATTGGTCAAACGTCAGCACCGGCAGATTTTGCAGCACCCGCCGCGCGGCGGCGAGTGGGTCGAAATCGTGCTCGGTCTGGTCGAGCCGGCTGACCGGCAGGCCGCCCGTTTTTTTTGCGGGCGCAGATAACAGCACTCGCTCGCCGTCGGCGGCGAGCACCTGCTGCGCGAATCCGTCCACCAGCCACGCCGGAACTTCCGCGCCGTGGCTGTCGGACTTGGCCGTGCGGTTGGCGATTTCCAAGAGCAGCACGGCGGACAGCGCGCGGGCGTAGCGCGTCTTCGCGAGGGCGGCCGGAAATTCCACCCGGTAATTCCAATGGTTAATAAACGGCTCGGAGGCGACGGTCACCGTTTCATCCAGCGCCCGCGCCGGATGCAGAACGAGAAAAACTTTTCCCGACCACGGCGCGTCGGATGCCAAGCCGAGCTGGCGCCAGAGGGAGATTTTGAAACGCTCAGCCGCCACCGCCAGCAGCGCGGGTTCCAGCCGCAGCACGTTGGTGTCAGCGGCTATGGCGGGATTCCGAAAAAACGACGGGCCGGCGGACGCGCTGGAGACAACAAACTGGCCGGAAACGCTGCGGACCGCATTGGGATCGGCAAAAGAAAATTGTCCTTTCGCGCCGGCAAGCGAGAGCAACAGGCCGAGCAGCACCGCGCAACCGTGGCGCGGCGAGGTCATTTTTTTTCCGTAGCCTTGGGCGCCGGCTTGGTTTCCGTTTTCGTCTCCTGCTTCGCGGCCGGTTTGCCTTCGCCGGCGGCGGTGGTGGCGGATTTTTTGTAGTTGTCGCTGCGGTAATCGGTGATGTAAAAACCGCTGCCTTTGAAGATCAGGCCCGCGCCACTGCTGATTTTTTTCTTCACCTTGCCTTTGCCCCATTTTTTCCGGGCGCAGAGATCTTTCGGACAAATCTTCAACGGCGCGGCGGACATGGACTGGCTGGCTTCAAACTCATGTCCGCACTTTTCACAGGTGTATTCGTAGGTCGGCATGATCGCGCGAAAATTTCGGCGGGAAAATCAGTGCGCCGGACGGTTGGTCGCGCCGAGCGGCGGAATGACCTTGACCGAGCCGTCAGACCCGACTTCGACGTTGAGATCGTAATTCGCCGCCGGCTTGTGAGTCGGCGAATTGGTCACCGACAGCGAGCGCTGGTTGAGCAGCTCCGCGCCTTTTTTGCCGCTGTTGTCATTCTTCATCAATTGCAGGCGGCGCGCGACAAACATTTCATCCTTCATTTTTTTGACCTGGGCGCGCAGCTCATCCACGTCGTTGAACTTGTGTTCCAACTCGGCCTTTTGCACGAGCTGTTTTTGCAGTTCGCCCTGCAAAAAAGCGCTGTTGGTTTCCGCGATGGCCAGCATGTTTTTGGTGTTCTCAATCTGCCCGGTCAAATTCGCCAGCTTGGAGGACAGCGTCGTGGCCTGCTGATCCAGCACCTTGTTTTGCGCTTCGAGATCTGAAATATGAAGATTCAGGTTGGTGACCTGCTCTTGCGCGCTGGCCAGCGACGTCTTGGTTTCGGCCAGCGCCGTGTTGGCGCTGGCGAGCGTCGCGTTCGCCGTGGCCAGGTTGTTGGACAACTGCGCCAACTGCTCCGCGTTCAACGACAACTGCTGCTGGCTGGAGGTCAGGTCGTTTGACAGCGTCAAGTTGACCTGTCGCAATTCGTCCAAATGACTGTTGGCGGTCACCACTTGGTTGGAATACTCAATGATGGAATTCACATCCGTGCTGTGCTGCTCGTCCGCCGACTTTTTGGTGGCGAACAGCGCAATGCCCAGCCCGATACTGGCTACCGCCAATATGACAATGACAACCTTGAGTTTCATAGGGTGTTAAATGTGGCCGTCGGCGGCAGGTTTGGCAAGTCTGCTTACTTGCTGGTTCCGGTGGCCGGAGCTTCGGCAGCAGCCGCCGCCTGATTGGCCTGGACCTTTTCGTCCAGCGCTTTCAAGTTGGCATCAAGAATTTCCACCTGGTCATCCGTGCGCAGCTTCTTGACGTAATCCGGCGCGAGCTTGGAGATCTTCATCCGCGCCAGCCCGTCCTTGATGTCCGTCGCCGCCGTGGCGTAATCCACTTTCTTCGCCGGCGTCTTGTCCAGCAGTTTGATGATGTGGTAGCCGAACTGCGTGGTGATCACTTCGCTGACCTGGTTGGTGGACAGCGCAAAGGCGGCGGATTCAAATTCCGGCACCATCTGGCCGCGCGGAAATTCCGGCAGTTCGCCGCCGTTTTCCTTCGAGCCGGGATCTTCGGAAAACTGCTTGGCCAGCGCCGCAAAATCCTCGCCGGCGAGCACGCGCTTGCGCAAATCATCAATCTGCTTGCGCTTGGCGGCCACCGTGTTGGTCGTCAGCGACGAACGCGTGGCCGGATCAATCGTCATCAGCAAAATGTGCCGGACGTGCGCCAGCTCCGGCTGTTCAAAATCCGCCGCGTGCTGGTTGTAATAATCCTTCGCATCCTCGTCCGTGATGCTGATATTCAGCAAGCGCTTCAGCGCCGTCTTGGCGACCGCTTCCTGCGTGGCCTTGGCGCGCAGATCCGCGACCGTCATGCCCACGGCCTTGAGCTGGCGCTCAAACGCGTCCGGCGACGTGAATTTTTTGAGCAAGTTCGTGTATTGCTGATCCGCCTCCAACTTGCCGGCGGCCTGGTCGGCGGCGTTCGCCGTCTGCAACAGCACCTGGATGGTGATCAATTGGTTCAGCACGGAAATCTCAAAATCCGGCGGCAACTGCTGGCCGGCGGCGGCGGCGTTGGCTTTGGCCCCGGACACCACCTGGTCCAAATCGCTGCGCTTGATTTCAAAGCCCTTGCCCTTGACCACCGCCGGATCGCCGAACAAGGCGGTCATCGCGGCTTCAGGATTGGCATTGGTGCCCGCCGTGGCGGGTTGCGTGACGGCCTGCGTGGAACACACGCCGGCAACCAGCGCGGCGGCAACAATCAATTTTAATTTCATTTGGTTCAATTGGACTGGCAAATTTCGTTTTGGTTCAAACAACAGAATTATAACTTTACCACCTTCACATTGCTGATGTCAGTGTCTTTTTTCAGTTCATCCAGCACCGCCTGCGGCGGCTCGCTGTCGAGACTCAACACCGTCAACGCCCGCCCGCCCGCCGTATCGCGGCCCAGGCTCATGCTGGCGATGTTCACTTTGTGCTTGGCCAGCAGCGTGCCCAGCAGCCCGACGATGCCCGGCTTGTCGGCATTGTTCAACAGCAGCAGCGTGCCCGTGACCGGAATTTCCACCGGCTGGCTGAACACCCGCACGATGCGCGGATTATTCGGCGAACCAAAAAATGTGCCGCCCGCCGAAACCAGTTTCCGCGCGCCACTGAACGCCTGCACGTGCACCCATTCGTTGAACGTCACCGGCTCGTCCGATTTCTTTTCCTCGACGGTGATACCGATGCTCTGCGCCACGCTGCGGACGTTGACATTGTTCACATCTTTCAAATTGCTGGTGGATAAAAACCCGCGCAAAATCGCGCGCGTCACCGGGTCCGTGTTCGGCAAAAGCCGCGCATTGCCGCCAAACGTAATGTGCAGTTTGTCGGCGGTCGCCGGCGAAAGCTGGGCCACTAATTTGCCCAGCGCCTCGCCGAGCGGCAAATACGGCTTCACCTGTTCGTAGGTTTTCGCGTCGAGATACGGCAGGTTCACGGCGTTGCGAACTTCGCCGGTGAGCAGATAGCCCGCGATGACTTCCGCAACTTCAATGCCGCATTTTTCCTGCGCTTCTTCCGTGCTCGCGCCGAGGTGCGGCGTGAGAATCAAATTCGACTGCTTGCGATACGGATGGTCGGCGGGCAGCGGCTCGACGGCAAAAACGTCCAGCGCCGCACCGGCGACTTTGTTCGATTCGAGCGCCGCGATCAAATCGGTTTCCGAAATGATTTCGCCGCGCGCGCAATTCACAATTTTCACGCCGGGCTTCATCTTCGCGAACGCGGCCGCGTTCAGCATTTCCTTGGTTTCCTTCGTCACCGGCATGTGGACGGTGATGAAATCGGCGACGCGATAAACATCATCCACTTCCGGCGCGAACTCCGCGCCGATGGCTTTCGCGCGATCTTCCGTGAGATACGGATCATACGCGACGACCTTCATGCCGAACGCGATGGCGCGCTTGGCGACTTCCGTGCCGATGCGGCCCATGCCGAGCACGCCGAGCGTTTTGCCTTGCAGTTCGACGCCTTGAAATAATTTGCGATCCCATTTGCCGGCAATCATCGTCGCCGCCGCCTGCGGCACTTTGCGCGCGAGCGAGAGCAGCATGGTGAACGTCAGTTCCGCCGTCGTCACCGTGTTGCCACCGGGCGTGTTCATCACCACGGTGCCGTGCTGCGTGGCGGCCTCGATGTCCACGTTGTCCACGCCCACGCCGGCGCGGCCCACGACGCGCAATTGCTTGGCTGCCTCGATGATTTTGCGCGTGACCTTGGTTTCGGAACGCACCACCAGCGCGGTCGCGTCCGCCACCAGCGGAATCAGTTCCGCTTCCGGCAGCCGTTTCGGCAAAACGACGACATTAAATTCCGGCCGCTGCTGGAGCAGCGCAATGCCTTTGGGCGAGATCGGGTCACAAATGATGATTTTCATAGTTAATCCAAATTAGGCGATTAGTTTAGTTTGTCCCGCCGCTTTGGTCAAACAGCGAATCCGGCAGATTTGAAACGGGATGGCGAAAATCCAGCAATCAGCGGGTTGGCGCGTGGCCGTCCGGTTTGTTCGCCGCGAACAGCGCCGCGATTTCGGGCGCGGTCAAAGCGCGCGGGAAAATTTGCGCCTCCGCAATCACGCCGGTGAAGTAACGCTCTTGGCTGTCCACGCCGATGGTGACTTTCGCCGCGACGGTCTGGATTTTTCCCGGCGAACTGACGGCCTCGGTTTCGAGCACGTCGTCCACATAGAGCTGCACCGCCGACACGTTTGGCGACGCGGCGGCCGGCAGCACGGCGGCGACGTGATGCCAATTGCCATCGCGCAAATCCTTTTTGCCGCGCACAAAACCGCCGCCCACTTCCACGCGCAAAACTCCGGGACTCGCCGCTGCGTCTTCCACACGCATGATCCATTTGCGACCGCTCTGGTTGTTCGGTCCCCACGCGATGATGGCTCCGGCAGCTTCAGTCTTTATCCATGCCGCCGTGGTGCGGGGCGACGAACCGGTCGGCGGTTGAAAACTGTCGGTCACAGTCACGGGCGCAGTTTTGCCATCCAATTGAAACGGCCCAGGCCAGCGGCCAATGGCGCGGTCTGCGGAAATTGCCGGGGAATCTCCAACCACCACTTTCACGGTGGCTGTCGCCGTGTTCGCGCCGTCGGTGATCGTGTAAGTGAATTGATCCCGGCCCGTGAAATTTTGGCGCGGCGTGTAGCGGATGCGCTGGCCTTCCTGGGCGGCCAAGCCATTTGCCGGTTGAGTCACGGCGCTGATTTGCAGCGGTTGCGGCCAGCCGTCGTCGGTGTCGTTCGCCAGCACAGGAATCAACACCGGCTCGTTTTTGGCGGTGGAACCAAAGTCATCCGCCGCCTGCGGCTCGGCAGCGGCCGTGCCCGCCAGCGAAAAATTCACGGGCGCGATGGCCTGCTTCGCGAAGCCGGGGCCGGAATAATTCAACGTCAGCAGTTGCGGTCCGCTGCCGTGTCGGTAGTAAAGCCGGAAGGGATGACGCCCCGCCGCAAGACGGATTGTGCCGGCCACCTCGCCGCCGGTGTGATTGAAATCATCGTCAATCACCGTCGCCTCGTGGATGCGGAAATGCGCGCCGGAATCGCTTTGCAGATAAAATGTATAGTCGCCTTCGCCCGGCACCGTGAGAAAACCGCGGTAGGCAATGCCGAAATTTTCTGCGCGCGGTTGCACGGACAAATCCAAGCCGGCCACCGTGCCGGTGCTGACCGCCGTGAGCGCGGCAAACTCCGGCACCCACGTCCACTGGCCTTGATAAACGGCATAATTCAAAACGCCATTGGTGAAAACTGAATTCGTCGTAGCGGGCACAGGCGTCGCATCATAAGGCCGCGGCGCGGCGGCATCGGGCCGGCGCAACTGCAACACGCGATCTTTCATCTGCTGCTCGAGCGCGGCAAACTGCGGACGGAGCGCGAGATTGTTGGTTTGCTGCGGATCCGCGTCGAGATCGTAAATTTCAAAATCATCGGCGGCGGATTTGAGGTTGTAACGCACGCCTTGATACCCGCCCAGCCGGATGACTTGCATCTGATTTCGCACCCGCCCGCGATGAGCCGGTGCGAAGGCTTGGTAGCTCGGAGTTTTGCCGCTTTCATAATACTCGATGTAAACCTGCGGCTCGCGTTGAGCGCCTTTGCCTGTGAGCGTGGGCAACAGCGACACGCCGTCGCTTCGGGCCGGAGTCGCCACGCCCGCCGCTTCCGCCAGCGTTGGCATCCAATCGTAAGACGTGCTTGCCAGCATCGAGACTTGGTGCGGCTGGATCACGCCCGGCCAGCGGGCAATGGCCCCGACACAAATGCCGCCTTCCCAAGTGTCGCGCTTGATGCCGTCGAACGGGCCGAAGCTGCTGAAAAAATCCGGTTCAATGTTCCCCGGCAGATACGATTCCCGGCTCGGCCCGTTGTCCGAGGTGAAAACGACGAGCGTGTTCGTGGCCAAATTGAGTTGTCCGAGCAGCGTGAGCAAATCGCCAACCCCATCGTCTATGCGCCGGACACTGCACGCGTAACGTTTGTTCACATCCGGCCACGGCACTTCCGGCGTGGCGGCGTTATGGTCATCGTCCCACGTCGCGTGGGCGTATTCGGGATAATAGTAAGAATCAATTTTCCCGCTCGCGGTGTTGATCATGTGGCCGGGCGTGCCAAGCCATTGCAAACCGCCGTTCGTTCCGCCACCGGCCGGATACGCCTGCGTCGGCAACTCCAGCACGGCGTGCGGCGTGTCGTAGGCGAGATACATGAAAAACGGCTGCTCCGGTTTCGCGGCCTGATGCGCTTGAATCCAATGCTTCGCCCGCGCCGTCCACAAGTCGGCGGTGTAACATTTGTCGAGCCCGGCGGAAACTTCGCGGTTGTTGTCCCAAACTTGCTTGGGTTTGCGGGAGTATAAACCTTCCTTGGGATAGTGCTCGTGGCCGTCGGCGTGCCGCACGTAGCCGAAGTAATCATCAAACCCGCGCTTCGTCGGATACGCCGGCCAGACTGGCGAATCCTTGTCGGCGTCAACGGCGGAAACATCTTCGTCGCCGGACATTTTGCCGCCTTGCAAACCCCATTTGCCGATGGCGACTGTGGCGTAGCCAGCCTCTTTCATCACCGTTGCCAGCGTGTGATTGTTTTCCAACGCCTTGTCAAACTGATTGTCGCGAACATTGGCGTGTCCCTGGCTCACGCCCAACAGCAGCGACGCCCGCGATGGCGCGCAAACCGGCGCGGCGCAATAGTGACGGCGAAGTTGCGTCCCCTCAGCCGCAAGCTGGTCAAGCTGCGGCGTGAGATGCCACGGCTCCGAACGAACATTGTTTGTCGCGCGAAGATTTTGAAAAAACACGCCCACGTCACCATAGCCGAGATCATCCGTGAGAACGAAAATGATGTTGGGCTTGGCGGTGACGTCACCGACGCCACCAAATATCAGCGCGGCGAACAATGCGCAGCGGCCAACCTTGCTAAAACAAATCATGTTGTTGGCGAAACATAATGCAACGGCTGCCATAGTCCAAGCTGCTTACGGCCAGTCCTGACAGCCTGTGGCCCGCCTGATCGGAGGCGCTTTCATTTCCTGGAAGCGGATGATAGCGGTCCCAAAAAACCATTAGTCGGCATCAGCCAATTGGTTGGCGGCAGGGACAAGTTCGTGCTCGCCAGCACCCGATGATTTGACCGCTGCTGCCGTCAGTTTCTACGCGGCGCAGGCCCGCGACTGGCCGGCGCTCTTTCGCTCAAATTTTTCGCCGCGCACGCCGAGCGCAGGCGATGCGGATTTACTTCGGTTCCGTCACCGGGTTGCGCTGCTGTAGTTCGCGCTCGAGGTAAGTGTCTTCCGGCGCGGTCGCCCAAGCGGTGAACCACAGGTCGCCGAGCAGTTGGCCGCTTTTCACGAGCTGGGCTTCCAGAAACGCGCGGCCTTCCGCGCCGGCGTCGCCTTTGTTGGAGAGCTTGCCGTCGCGGTCCAAAATGTAGAGCGGCTCCACCAGCTTGTTGGCTTCCACAATGAAATTCACCGAGGTTTGGAAAATGCCGTCCGGCTCCGTTGCCGCCGGGATTTTTTCCGCCGGATGAATTTTTCCCGCCAGTTTTTTCGCATCAATGCCGCCAGTTTTTTTGAAGAATCCGCCGTCAATCCACGAATGAAATCCAAACGACGTCGTGTAATGGTTAGGGTTGTTGTTCGTTGTCCAGCCGTGGTGATACATCGTTGTGTGCAGCGGCTGGCTGGCGTCGCCGGCAAAATGGCCCATCACGCCCATCACATAAATAATGTCTTCCTTGGTGTTCGCGATTTCCTCCGGCGTGCCGCCGAATTTTTCCAGCGCGGCAAGGGTGCTGAAACCGGATTGCAGCTTCTCGTAATTTTCCGTGATGGCCCACGGCAGGAAGCCGCTCAACTCGCGCGTGTGGTCCGAATCTCTGGCCGGGTCAATCGCCGGAAATTTTTCAGGATGCGCCGCGCGCGCTTTCACGATGGCCGCCACAAAATCGTAGCGCAGCGGCGGCAATTGCGCGGGCGTCAGGTCGTAAAGCTTCAAATCTTCCAGATCAATGTAATGATCCGGCCCGCTGGCGTGGCCGAGCGCGATGCCCGTGCCGTTTTTCAGGTTGGTTTCATTGCGCCAGCGGTCCGCCTCGCCGGCGAGAAAGCCGATGCGGGCGCGCGTTGCCGGCGTCAGCGCGAACGCCGGGAAATTGGTCGGCAGCGCGGCCAGCGCCAGCTCGTTCACGGCGTGATGGCCTTCGTAATCCCACGCGGCGGCGTTAAAAACCAAAGCGCCGAGCGCGGCGGCCAACACAAATAACTTGGATTTCATAATTTTACTTTGCTTGGCCGAGTCTAGCGGAACGCGGCGCAATTTCAAAAAAGAATCCGCTGGCCACCCGCCGGCGCACCCTCCCGTTTGTCTAACGATGAAGATTAAGAAAATGATTAACTCTGGCACCCACCACAAAATTCATGTTCCTTCGCGCCCGTTCGTGATTATATTCCTGCGTGACCATCATCACCGATGAAACTTGCACCGGCTACGCGCGCGCCGGCCATCCCGAACGCCCGCAACGAATCGCGAACACGCTCGAACGGTTGAAAACCCAGACGGAACTGGCGCTGACCTGGGTGAAACCCACCAGCGTGACGGATGAATCCATCCTGCGCGCCCACACGCCCGCAATGCTCGCGCGCCTGGCCGAGCCAAAAGATTTCGACGAAGACACGCCTTATTTTGAAAACATTGCCGGCTACGCCCGCGCGTCCGTGGCCGCCGCGCTCGACGCGTTGAAACTGGCCCGCGCCGGCCAAAATGCCTTCTGCCTCATGCGGCCGCCCGGCCATCACGCGCTGCGCGAAAAATCCATGGGCTTCTGCTATCTCAACAACATCGCCATCGCCGCGCTGGAAGCCACGGCCACCGGTGCCAAGCGCGTCGCCGTTTTTGATTTCGACGTGCATCACGGCAATGGCACGGAGGATATTTTACTGAACCAGCCGGGCATTGAATTTTTTTCCGTGCACCAGCATCCGACGTATCCCGACACCGGCGCGGAAAATCGCGGACGCAATTGTTACAATTATCCCGTCGGTCCCGGCACGCCGCGGCTGACCTATCGCGCCAAGCTTGCAAACGCGCTGGATGACCTGCGCAGTTTCCGGCCCGACCTCGTGGCGGTGTCCGCCGGCTTCGACGCCTACCTGCGCGACCCGCTGGCCGACGGCACGCTGCTGCCGGAAGATTTTTACTGGCTCGGCCAGACGCTGCGCGCGCTGAACGCGCCCTTGTTCAGCGTGCTCGAAGGCGGCTACAGCAAGGATTTGCCGGAATTGATTTTTGCCTATCTCAAAGGCGTGGAAGGAAAATAATTTTTTCCGGCCGCCGGCGGGAA
Source organism: uncultured Verrucomicrobia subdivision 3 bacterium (assembly GCA_903944085.1). GTDB lineage: Bacteria > Verrucomicrobiota > Verrucomicrobiia > Limisphaerales > UBA11358 > UBA11358. The sequence goes on along the minus strand of CAJAQO010000289.1, from coordinate 30,257 downwards.
TCGTCTGGACAAGCAGCATTGAAAAATTAACCTCCGCGCATGTCGTCGCCAGCCGTGCCAATTCTTTTTGGCGGTTTGTTTGCTTGGAGCATTTATCGCCGCGTGCGCCGCAACCTCGGGCAGCAAAAATTGCGGCCGGTGCGCATCACCATATCCATCGTGATTTTTTCCGTCGCCAGTTTTGTGTTGCTCGGATTGTCGCTCCCGCATCCGACATTGCTGCTGGGCATCGGCGGCGGCTTGCTGCTCGGCGCGTTGCTGGGTTTCGTCGGGCTGCGGCTCACACGTTTTGAAACGACCGACGAAGGGCATTTCTACACGCCCAACACGCAGATTGGCATCGCGCTGTCGCTGCTGTTCCTCGGCCGCCTGGCGTATCGCTTCTGGGCCATCCACGACGCGCTGGCGGCACCGAACAGTCCGCCGGCATTTCAAAGTCCGCTGACGTATTTTATTTTCGGGCTCATCGCCGGTTACTACCTCGTTTATTACATCGGCCTCTTTGTCCACACGCACGACAAAAAATAAAGCGTTGGCCGAATTTTGCCAGACGCTCCAAGCCACCTTCAAATCCGGGCTTCAGTTTTTCTGTTTTTCGCCGAATATCGAAGGGAACAAAACGTGTTCCCGGGCCGGCGAGTTTTCGCAGGGCCGGCCCAATTATGGAAGCGATTTACAAATTATTGCGCGAAATCAAAGTGCTGCCGCCCTCGCCGCAGGTTCTGCCGAAAGTGCTGGACGCGTTGCGCCACGAGCAAACGACGCTCGAAGAAGTGGGCGAACTCATCGCGCTCGATCCCGTGCTGACGGCGAAGCTGCTGCATTATTGCAACAGCGTTTATTTCAGCGGCCGTGAGCCGGTGGCCAGCGTGCCCGAAGCCATCGGCCGCGTGGGTTTCCAAACCATTTTTGCGCTGGTCTCCGCCGTCACCGGCAGCAATTCTTTCAACCCGCCGGCGAACTCCGGCCTGGATGGCACGCAGCTTTGGAAGCACAGCCTTACGACTGCGTTCGGCTGCAAATTCATCGCCGAGGACATCGGCGAAGAAAGTAACTTGCTGTTCACGGCCGGGCTGCTGCACGACATTGGCCGCGTGGTGCTGGCCCAGGCCAAAGGCGCGGAATACGGCCAACTGCTCACCAGCGCCGCCAGCACTGGAGCAAATCCGACGGAGCGCGAAAAAGCCGCCTACGGTTTTACCCACGCCGAAGTTGGCGCGTGCCTGATGGAGACTTGGAAACTGCCGGCCTTGCTGGTGCAAGGCGTGCGGTTCCATCACCAACCGGCGGCGGCGGGTGCGGCCAAAAAAACGGCGGCCGGCGTTTGCGTGGGCAATGCGCTGGCGCACATTTTTGAACATCCGGCGGAAAATTTCGGCGGCACCAGCCCCGAGCTGCAACTCGCCATGGATTTGCTCGGCATCGGCAGCCGGCACATGGAACTTTACGACGAACAGATGCAGGAAAACTGGGATTTTGTGAACGCGCTGATCCAAATGCGGTAGTTCGCAGCCGCACGAAATTCGCGGCGGAAGCCTGCCGCCATGTTAGCTCACTGCCGATTCGGTGATGATGAGGTCGCCACGTTTGCCATCCAATTCGGCCATCGCACCGACGGGAATCGTTGCGTTCAAATCCACGTGGCCGAACGGCAGCCCCGTCACCACCGGCACGCGCAGTTGCGCGAGCCGCTCCTTCACCACGTCGGCGGCGGACTGGCGATACTCGCCGCCGGGCTTCGCCGCCGGGTCGCCACAATCCTGATTCACGCCCACCGCCACGCCGGCCACCTGCGAAAAAATTCCCGCGTTCAAAAGCTGGGTCAGCAGCCGATCCAGGCGATACGGCTTCTCGCCCACGTCCTCGAAAAAAAGTATTTTCCCTTTGAACACGGGTTGAAATGGCGTGCCCAGGCTCGCGCAAAGCACCGACAAATTTCCGCCCACCAACCGGCCTTCGGCCATTCCGCCGCGCAAAATCGAAACCGTTTTTCCCGCGTAGCCTGCGGAAATGCTGCCGGCTGGCTGCGCTTCCATGACGGTGCGGAAAAAAGATTTCCGGGTAAACTCCGGGACTTTCGGATCCGCCAGCGCGCCGTTCAGCATCGGGGCATGAAAGGAAATCAGATTTGTTTTTTTGCCCAGCACGCCATGCAGCGAGGTGATGTCGCTGTAGCCGGAAAGAATTTTTGGATGCCGCCGAATGACGTCGTAATCAAGCCGGTCCAGAATCCGCGCGGAACCGTAGCCACCGCGCAGGCAGATGATGGCCTGCACTTTTTTGTCGGTGAACATCGCCATCAAATCCGTCGCGCGTTCGCGGTCGGTGCCGGCGAGAAAGCCCAGCCGCGCGCGGACATTTTTCGCCAGCTTCGGCTTGAACCCGAATTTTTCCAGTGCCGCCGCCGCGCGGTCCACCGCCTGCGGGTCCGGCGGCGCGCTCGCCGGCGCAACGATGCCAACGGTGTCGCCAAAATTAAGCCGTTCCGGTTTGAGCCAGGTTTTCATGTTTTGATTGTTTTTCCTCTTCGGAAAGATTTTTATCGGCGCGGCCCAAAATAAATCGCTTCCCCAGCTTGCGAAAGCTTTTGTTACAAAAGCGCAAGAAAAACCACAACTTTTTCTTTCCGTTCGGCCGGCGCGAACCGTAAGCTCATGCCCATTGAATTTTAGGCGGAAAACTCAAATCAAACTATGCCTGCCCATCCTGCCCCCACGGCCTCCGACAATCCACGGCTGACTTCGCTCGACGCGCTGCGCGGCTTCGACATGTTTTGGATTCTCGGCGCGGACTCGCTCGTGTATGCGCTGCACGAAATGAGCCGCAATCCGGTGACGCAATTTTTCGCCGCGCAGCTCGACCACGCCGAATGGGCAGGCTTCCATTTTTACGACCTGATTTTTCCGATGTTCGTTTTCATCATGGGCGTCTCCACGGTTTTTTCGCTGACCAAAATCATCGAGCGCGAAGGCCGGGCCGCCGCGGTGAAACGGGTTTTGAAACGCGGCATCCTCCTGTTCATCGTCGCGCTGATTTATTCCGGCGGCTTCACGAATCCGTGGCCGGACATGCGGCTGATGGGCGTGTTGAATCGCATCGCGCTCTGTTACACGTTCGGCGGGCTGCTCTTCATTTTTTGCAATCTGCGCGCGATGCTGGCCGTCGCGGTGGCACTGCTGCTTGGTTATTGGGCGCTGTTGGAACTGGTGCCGTTTCCTGACGTGCGCCCGACGCCCGGCGGCACGGCGGTCATCACCAAAGACGCCGGTTTCACGAGCGTGTCGCAACTCAACCTGGCCAGCACGAACCTGCTGCGCGGCTCCTATATTCAAGGCGTCAACCTGACGGATTATCTCGACCAAAAATATCTGCCCGGCCGGAAATATGATGGCACCTACGATCCCGAAGGCATTTTGAGCACGCTGCCCGCGTGTGCGACCGGGCTGCTGGGCATTTTTGCCGGCCTGCTCCTGCGCAACAAATCCGTGCCGGACACGAAAAAAGTGGTTTATCTCATCGGTGCCGGCGCGGCGAGCGCGGCGGTGGGCTGGCTGTGGGGCATGGAAATGCCGGTCATCAAAAAGATTTGGACCTCGTCGTATGTGCTCGTCGCCGGCGGCTACAGCGCAATGCTGCTCGGCACGTTTTTCTGGATTGTGGATGTGCAGAAGAAATCGGCGTGGTGCCAGCCGTTCATCTGGATCGGCATGAACCCGATCACGCTGTATCTCACCAGTAATTTTATCGGCGGACTGGGCTTTGAAAAGCTCGCGCTGCGGGTGGCCGGCGGGCCGGTGAAAAACTTTTTGGACACCCGCGTTGCCGAGGGCTTCGGCGAACTGGTCATTTCGGCGGTGGCCGTAGCGCTGTTCCTCTGGTTCGCACGCTTCCTGTATCAGCGGAAAATCTTCCTGCGGCTGTGAAGGACGCAGTTGTTTTTACGGCACAATCCGCACCCGGAAAAAGCGTTGTGAGTTAGTCGCGTTGATGGTGAAGATCAATGGATTGCCGGTGCCGGAAACCGAACCGCCCAGCGGAATCCAGTTGCTCGTGCTCAAACTGTCGCTGAATTCAATTTGATAGGCCAGCCCGGTCAAAGAGGCGCACGAAAATACAAAATTAGTTCCAGCGGTTGTCGGTGCGGTCAACGCCGGCACCACAAAACCGGACGGAAAAACCGAGGCGGAAAAACTTAAGTTGTCTATCGCCAGCCCTTGGGCTTTACCGGTCGGGTCGGCCATTTCCCACACCAGCCAAAGCGCCGCGCCCGGCGGCCAAGCGGCGATGGCTTGGTTCGTCACCGCCAGATTAAGCTGGTTGCCCGCCGCCGTGCCATCCACCGCCACGCCGCCAACATCGGCGGAGACGATCGGAAGACTCACGCTCAAGTTTGCCAAGGATGCCGTGGCGTTCGTCGAAAATGCAGCGGTCCCCGTGGGATCTATCAAGTAAGAACAACTTAGCGTCTTCGCCAGATTGGATTGACGCCAGACTTCGCCGATAAACTGGAGATTTACAAAGTTCAACGTCTGCGACGTGCCATTGATGAAACGGACGCCAAACACGGTATAACCAGTGCTGCTCGTGGCCAGCAAACCGAGTGCGCGATTCGAACTATTCGGCAGTCCAAAGCTAAGCTGGCCGCCGGTGGTTTGGTCGCCGTCCGAAGCCCCGAAACGAGTGCCAACACTAGCCGCGGGATTCGCCAGACCATACCAACCCGCGAGGCTCGCGAGCCCCAAGCCGCCATTGCCGCCGCTGGCGCTGACTGGAAAAGCGAAGTCGAATGGATTGGAAAGCGAGTAAGTGATCCCATTGATCGTCACCGGATTGGCCGTGTTGATGGAGGTGGCACCGGGATCAGGCAAAGAATCAAAGTTTTGGGTATATACCGAACCAGCGGCCAGATACGGAACAAAGGACGGCGGTGGCGTGCCGGAACCGATGTTAGTGCCTCCGGGCGTCGGTTGAATAAAAACCTGCCGGACAAAACTCTGTCCGTCGGGAAAGGATCCATAGGAATAGTTCGGCAGCAGATTAGTGTAGTTAAGATAATCGAGCACCTGCCATTGGGCATTGGTCAACCGGCTCAAGGCCAGCGCCCCGCTGCTGCCCGGCAGGCCAAAGCTGGCATGAAGTTCATTAGTGGTTGAAAGATTGGTCTGGCCGTCGGCGAAGACGACTAGAAACTGGCCGGCTTTAATGCTGGCGTAGCCGGGAAACGGCCATTGACCCAAATTCGTGTAATTATTCGCCAAATAAAGTCCGCTGAAGGAAATCGTGTTCGTGGAGGGATTGTAAAGCTCGATCCACGGGGCACGCTGGCCGGCCCGGTTGGTAATACCCGTCAAGTTGTTAGGTTCAACTTCGTTGAGCCATAGCGGTTGGAACGGAGTTAGTAACGCGGCGGTCGTATTAGTTGCGCCGGGACTTGCCGTCCGGCCCGCGGCGGCCGCCACCGCCCAGTTCCCCACGCGCCAATTGTCCTGCCTTGAATCAATCAATTGCAGCGAGCTGCCCGTGCCATTGGCGTTGGTTGGCCAGGGCAGCACGCTGTCAAAGGATACTTCAGCCACGATGGTGCTGTTGGAACCGGCCAAATTGGTCTGCAGCAGCGCGAGCGTTTGGCCTGGTTGCAACGTGCCGTCAAAAAGATCGAACACATTGTTCGTCGCGCCATAAGCGGCGGCAAAAGCAGCCTGATTATTTGCCAGCACAAGGAAGCCGCCGGCGGCAAGTTCCGAACCGTTGGGGAAAGTGTAGGCCAGTTCCGGCAACTGCCAGCCGGAAAGATCGAAAGCCGTGTTGGTTGAGTTATTATACAGTTCAATAAACTGTGCGTCTGGCAATACGGGCGCATACATTATTTCATTGATCACCACTTGTCCCGCCGGTGACGCTGCCGTGCCATTGTAAACCGCCGCCACGCTGCCGGTCTCGCCGGCGATAAGTTGGCCTTTCTTGTCCACCGCCGCAATATTGAGTTGATTAGTCCCGGGACGCAGCGGCACGGCGACAATCCAATTGGTCAGCGTGGTCCAAGTTACTGGCCACGCAGCTCCGTTGATCCAAACCGTGCCAACCGCCACCGGTGCGACGCCGCTGACATAGGCCATGTTATTACTTACCGTCGCGGTGGGGTTGACGCTGAACGCGGAGGCGTTGACCGCCGCCAGTTGTGCGGCAATGCTGGTTTGAGCCGAAGAAATCCAAGGCAGGATGGCGGCATTGGGATTCTCCACGCCAAGGCCGTTGGCGACAAAAGCGTTGTATTTTGCATTCATGAGCGGGCCGGTGGTCACGGCAATATTCAGCGCACCGTTCACCAATTCCTGCTGTGCGCGCCAATACATCCGCAAGAAGGCGGGAGTTTGATAAATCACGCCTAAATTCGAATCCGCACTGTCATAGACCAGCAAATTCTGCCCCGGTGCCAGCGACTGCGCCCCGCCCAAATCAATGTTAAGATCCCACGGCATGAGCGTGAATTTGGTGCCATTCAAGCCAATGTAACTATACATGTTCTGGCTGATCTGTGTGCCGACGGAATCAATGTTGCCAGCGGCATGATTGGCCGCGAAAACGCGCATCCACTCATCCATGTCCGCCATGTTTTCCATGTTGGCAACATAGTTGGGGCTGGCAAAAGCACTGGCCGCGTCCACCAGCGAAAACACGTTGGTAAAATCGCTGTAACTGTCCGGCGTGCGGCGGATTTCAAAGTTATAGCGATAGCGCGCTGCTTTCTTGACGCCGCCGGTGGTAACATATGGCAGAAAATAACAATAGGATTCCGCCGTCGTGCCAATGGAATAGCCGGACGGGGACGGGGCAAATTCGAACCACGGCTGCATCTTGTAAAGAAAGCCGCCGGTGTCGTTGGGGAAATACTGTTTGACCATGTCACCATCGGGCACTTGCGCGTCTTCCATCAGCACACCGCGCCGGTTGCCGTTCACATAGACGGCAACATATCGCCGATAGCCCCAAGGCACACTCATGGCGCGCATAAACGACCAGGTCGTCTGCTCCCGCTGCAAACTCGGATCGTCTCCCGGCGAGTTGCCCGGCTGATGAATCTTATTAAAATCGGTCGCGCCCAGAAATTTGTCGTCATCCGGGAATTCCCATTTGTAAGCACAGAGATTGCCGACGGGCGAATCAAACTCCTGGTGAAACGGGCTGCCCGAATAGTGCCCCTGAACGTTGTAGATGACCCGATTGTTGTCATAGACGAACGTGAAATCATTGCCTTCGTTGCTTAGGTCTGCGAGGCTGGCCCAGCGGTTGACATTGGTTTGCGTGAGCCAGACATGATAAGTCCCAAAGCTGCCGCTCGGATTGCCGTCGCCAAACATCACGACACATTCGCGCACCGGCGATTGATCCGTAAGCAAAGCCGGAAAGCGGTTTGAAGCGCCCAAGCTGTCCACAGCGGAAAGGTAAAAGGCAGTAACTGTTTGTGCAATCTGTCCCGGAATGGTTGCGCTATAGATGCCGTCGCGGGCGATGGCATCGCCACCGGTGCCGTCGTCTTTCATGGTCACGCTGGTGTAAGCGATGGCCGGATCTATCCGGTAGAACAACGTCAGGCTGCGCAAGCCATCCGGATCTTGAACGCGAGCAGTAACAACCACCGGTTGACCGGCGGCAGGCAGCGGCGGAATATGTGTAACCCCATATAATGCCGGCCCGGCGTTGGTGATGTAGGTGCTATTCGGCGAACCCGGCGTGCCTAGATTGCGGGGAATCGGCAACACGGCGGTGGCTTCGAGCCAGTTGCCATTCAAGCGCAAATCGGGTTCTGGACAGCCATGAATCCAGCGGGCCTTATATCTCAAGGTGACGGTGCTGCCAGCCACCATGCCATTGGCATTCAGGACGGCTTGGCAGGAATTTTCCGCCGGCCAGAATTTGTCGCCGCTGCGAATATGCAGCGAGTAGCTGCTATTGTAACCGGAACTCTCCAAGCTAGAACGGACATGACTTCCTTGCAACGACCAGCTAGCCAGGCCTGATTCAAAAGTTGGATTGGCGATGTAATTGGTTCCTTGCAAATCAGCCTCGACGTTGTCCACCAAGCATTCGCCCACGTCCAGAATGCCAATCTGGGCGTGCAAGATCGAAGCCTCATAATTGGCGCCGTTATCCAGCACGCCAGTGTGCTCAATGTCGGTCCAGGCAGATTTTTTGGACTCATCGCTGTCAGCCCAGTTCGCGGCCAGACGGTGATTGCTGTGCGGATCAATTAACTCCAGACTGCTCCCGCCACCGCCAGACCATTGGCCCCAACGGCCGCCGGCGCCATAAGTCACCTCGTCCTCCACCACATAGATGGTGTTGGTGCCATAGAGGGATTGCGGCATGGCCAGCACCACCCGTTCGCCGCTGTGCGAAAGCTTGCCGGAATAGTTGCCATAGGTATTGCCAGAATTAAGATTTGCATAGTTGGAAATTAGTTCTGAAGTGTTTCGGCCAATCACCACATAACCATTCGGCCCGATACTGGCGCTGGCGGAAAAAGTAAATGTGACGGCCGATGTAAATTGCCAGTTGGCCAGGCTGACCGTATTAGTGCCTTGATTGTAAAGCTCAATGTATTGGTCATCGTCGTTTCCACTGATCGGATCATACATCAACTCGTTGATAACAATGTTGCCGATGAGGATGGCACTGTTGTTTGTCCCCGGCGTCAATGACTGGAGCGGATAAAAATCATTAGCCCCGTCCGGCCACCGACCATAAGCCACGCCGTTCGCTTGTCCGGTGAACTGCACAGCGTCCAGCACCCGGCTGCCGTCGGGCTTGATAAGATAAATTGTGTCTCCGGCCGGATTCAAACTAAAACCGAGCGAAGCGTTGAATGCAAGAAATCCACCGGGGCCAATGGTGGTTCCTGATGGCATGACATACTGGCTGAGGCTGGCGTTATCGGACAAGATGCAGCCCGACAGGTCCACGGTGTTAGTGCTGTGATTGTAAAGTTCAACGAATGGCGGCAGGGCTGGATTTTCCGAGTGAGCCAAAATTTCATTGATAACGACATTGCGGAGCGGGCTGGGGTGAAATGATTCCATCGCGCCCGGCGAGCCGCCGATCATATCGCTGATAGTCCACGCGCGCGGGTCGCCTTCGCCATAACTTGGATTGGCTAGAATCAGGGAATGTCCCGTGCCGGAAGTTGCCACCGGCCACGGATAAGTGTCCGAATAAGGAACGGTCAGGAGCACCGATCCTTGTTCGTCCAACAACTGCAAAGTCTCAGAATGTTTCAGACTGCCGTTGTAAGGCCCCAGGACATTGGTGACACCATAGATATTTTGGATGCTGCCTGGCGAGGCGGCGATGACGAGATAAGCTCCGCCCGCGAGGATTGTCCCCGGCGGAAAGGTGTAATTCATATCCGCGCATACAAGCTGGTAGGAACTGATGTCCTGAAACCAAGGATTCGAATTATAAATTTCCACAAACTCACAGTTGTTCGTGTCCGTGCGCGGAGCTGGTTTCCACATGATTTCGGAAAGCACAATGGGCGTCGTGCGGCTGCACGCTGCCGGCGGCTCGTAAGGATAAGCCACCGTCCCGACCACGGCGTTGGCAGGAGTGTTGGTGATTTGCAGAAACTGGGCGGTCACAGGTTGGTTCGTTAGGTCGCTGTCCACGGCGAAGCCCAGATAAAGCTGGTTGGACATGGCAATCGTTTGGCCGCCCAGCAGCGCCCAAGTCTGTCCGTCATAGCTCGCAAATCCGCTGAAGAGGTTGCCCACCCGGTTAAGCCGCAGCCAAGTATTCGGATAATTATCCGGAAAGCTGCCAGCAGATTGGTTGGTGCTGTTGGCGGTGTTGCGCCATTCGAAAAAGCAGCCGTTGATCGCCGGTGTCGCCAGGGAAGCGGCAAAACGTCCGCCCGAAGTCAACGCCTCGCGCGCCATTAACCCCGCCTTCGCCCAGGTGTCGGACAAACTCAAACCAACGAGGCGAACCGCGATGTCAAAATTGCCAGAAACGATTTTGTAACTGTATTGAAACTGGTCGTTGGTTCCGCCAATGGCGCTGCCGCTACTGAAAATTGTCAGAGCGTTGCTAAATACTGTCTGGCCGCCGAATTGGGGAGGGCCAATCGCCACTGGCACATACGCGCTGGCCACAAACCCGGCCTGCGAATTTGCGGCGATAATATTGCCCCGGCTTGTTTGGTCACTCAGATTGTTGACCGTCAAAACATAGGTATTTTGGTCAACCATCGAGTTTACAGTAAGAACAAGGTTGCTTTGGGAGGCATCCTGTGCCGCACTTAGAATAGATATCGCACCACCCGGCCCCGTGAGAGTAAAGTTTGCCAGGTTGGTTGCTGAACCTTGAGCGATGCGCTTGGACAAACTTACCAGCACTTGATTCAAGCCCTGCGACTGCGCACCTAGCAGAATTGGCAAGTTCGTATCCGCCACGACCGTCAAGGTCACAATGCTGCTGGTGATATTGTAACTTACATTGCTGACCAGGCTGGAAGCTACCAATTTTAGAAGTGCGCCATTGTCCACCAGCGGAACGGATGGAAGGTTGTAAGCTGAATTGGTCGCGCCCGGAATCAAACCGCCGTTGAGATACCATTGTAAGGCGGGATAGGGATTTCCAGCAATCGTCGCACTAAATGTTGCCGGGTTGAGTTCCGACACGGTGGCATTGGTTGGTTGGCTGACAAAATAAGGCGGTGAAGCTGGCGCCACCATCCCACTTACCGCATAAATGGCGGTGGCCGCGGATACCTGCGCCATGCCGAAGCTGAGTCCGGCCAGTGGCTTGTTGCTTGAACCGAGCAAAGCGGCGAGATTGAGCGTGGTCTGGTAAAATCGTGGATTGCTCGGCGCACCCTGCGTCACCCCGCTGCTCAAGACGACGCGTTCCACTCCTTGCAGCGCGACATTGACGGTATTATTAAACCAGTCCGGCGCATAATAGGTGGCGGGGAACGAAGTGCCGTCGCTGAAAAGCAGCGTCACAATCGCAGTTCCGCCGCTGTCGCCGTTGGCGGAATTGGCGAGCAGCGCGATGGATTGGTAAGTTTGTGGCGTCACCAGCGTCAGCGTGCCGGAACTGATGCCGGTGTCGCTGCTCAACAGCAGTGCATTATTGGTGGTGTAAGGTTGAAACTGAAACAGGCTGCCATCTACCGCACTCAAAAACGAACCGGCTGCCGGCAGCCCGTAAGCATCGCCCGGCAAACCGCTTTGATAAAACGCGCTTCCTTCGCTCGGATTTAGTTCCACAGCATAGCTGTTGTATGGCGGCCCGGCGGCATTGCTTTCAACGACCACGTCCACATTGTAACCGGTCAGCGCAATTGGCTTGTTGATGGCATTGACGGTCAGGGTGGCAACGCTGCTGGTAACGCTATAACTAATGTTGCTGACCACATTGGCGGCCACCAATTGGAAAAGCGCGCCGCTGCTGGTCAAGGCGGCGGCGGCAACGGAGTAAGTTGAATTAGTTGCGCCAACCATCGGTGAGCCGTTTTGATACCATTGCAGCGTTGGAAAAGGGTTGCCGGCCACCACCGCGCTGAAACTCACCGGCGACAATTCATTGACCGTCGTGCTGACGGGCTGGCTGGTAATGGAAGCGGGCACCGGGTTGAGCAATTCGCCACTGACGGCATAAATGCCGGTGGCCCCGGCGGCAGTCGCTTTACCAAAGGTCAGGCTGACCAGCGGTTTGTTGGCTCCCCCCAAAAGCGCAGCCAGGTTGATGCTGGTCTGATAAAACCGGGGATTGGTGGTTGCACCGGAGGTGGCTCCGGTAGCTAAGTTGATGCGCTCGACCCCGGCCAGGGCATAGTTCGTATTGCCGAACCAGTCCGGGGCATAGTAATTGGTGACGAAGGTGCTGCCGTCGTTGAACGTCAGCGTCAGCGTTCCCGTGCTGGCGGCGGTGGCGCTGGCGGAATTGGCAAGGATGGCGATGCGATTGTAGAGCGCGGGCGTGGCGAGGATCAGCGTGCCGACACTTGCTCCGGTGTCGCTGCTTAACACCAGCGCGTTTTTAGCCGTGTAAGCTTGAAATTGAAAAGTCGTGCCGTCGCCCACCGCGCTGGAAAAATTTCCAGAAACCGGCAAGCCGTAACTTTTGCCTGATAATCCAACTTGATAAAAGGCATTGCCTTCGCCGGGATTCAGTTCCGAAGCGGTGGTGTAGGGCGGACCGGCGGAGGTGCTCTCGACAATTACGTCCCAGTTAAAACCGGTGATGGTGAGCGGCGTCATGTTGGCGGCGGCAAGGTGGAGCGCCGCCAAAACCAGGAGGCCGGCGGCGGTGGCAATCGCACATTTCTGACGTTGAATGGTTTTCAAGATGGATCAAATAGGTAAGTTGAACACGCGCCGACATCGGCCTAGTTGGCGAAATCTATCAGGATTAATACGCCTTCGCGCAGTGAATTAAAAAACCGCAGGGGACCGGAGACGTCCAAGCTGGCGTCCCGCGATCCCGTGCGGGTGTTGATTGCGTTGCCGCTGCCCGGAGCGAGCGTTCCTCGCTCACGGGCAGCGGCCGACCGCCAAGCCTATTGGCACACGACGCGCACGAGCCGATAGAACTGCTGGCCGCTGCCACCATTCACATTCACGGTGGCTTGATTGACTCCACCGACCACCACCGGCGTGGGGCCGGCTGCCCACGATGGCGATTTCAAGGACGAGGTTTTTTGCAGCACGTAGCTTGGATCGGCCGCCGGCCATGAGATGACAAACGAACTGCCGGTCACTGGCGACACCGACAGCGTCACCGGCGGGATGACTGAGTTAAACTGGAAGTTGCTGATGGTCTGGATCGAGGTAGCGCCACCATCGGCTCCAGTAAATCCAACAAAGCCAAGATCCGTGCCGCCTAGGATGGGAGTCAGCGAACCATAGACATAGTTGGTGGAATAAGTAGCCATGGTTGTGGCATCCGTCGCCGTCACGGCCATGATGCCGTTCGCCCAGTTCACCGTGAAGTTGATGGGGTCGCCGCTGGTGACATCAACCAATCCGGGTGCCTGATATTGCGCACCACCGGTTGCGAAGGTATTGCCATTGGTTCCGGCAGCAATGCCGGAGTTCTCACCGTTGCCGGTATAGAGATTAATCTCCAAGGCCAGGCTGTTGCCGATGCCAGCATAGCCCAGTTGGCCACCGCCGCCGCCCAGGGAAGTCGCGCCGGCAGAGTAATTTTGAATGGCAAACGTAGCGCCATCAGCCGCACGATTTCCCGACGCAGTGTAAGTGAATGAGGCGGTGAAACTGCCGACATATTGCGGAACCGTGTAAAACGCGCTGACGGCCTCGTCGCTGTTGCCGTCGGTCAATTGCAGAATGTTGGCAGCGATGGTGGGCACACCACCGTTCAACTGCCAGCCGGTGCCGTCGGTGTTGAACGTGATGTTGGTGGGATACGTGTCACCTTGCAACGATGCCGCCGAACTGAGCACGGGGATGCCGCCGTTCTGGGCATTGGTGAAGGAGGCTTGAATCAGATGCGTGCCGCACGGAGCCGGCAACGTAAAGCTGGCGTTGGTTGCGCCGCTCACGCCGATACCATCCACGCTCCATTGATAGTAGATGGGCAAGCTGCCTTGAGCATTTACGGTATAAGTCACCGGCGCTCCGACGTAAGCCTCACCGGTCAGCGGCGAAATATCACCACCCAGATAGGCTGGGCCATTTTGAACCGTCAAGACGACACTTGCGGTGGTGCTGCCGTAAGCATTGCCGGCGTTCACGCCATAAGTGTAGCCGTTCAACGAAAGCGGCGCGTTGGCAATGGTGTAAGTGGAACCGGTCGCCCCGGCGATATTGTTCGAGTTGTTCAATGGATCAATATAATACCATTGCAGGCTCGTGGCCGGAGTCACGCTCGTATTGGTATGCGCGGTCAGGGTGATGCTGGAGCCGGCATAAATCGAAGGACTGGCAGGTGTGATCGAAACCGTTGGCGGCGTGTCGAGGCTTTGATAAATCGCCAGCACTTGGGCCGCAGAAAGGGCGCTGGAGATAATCGCAACCTGCGCGATGTTGCCGTTGAAATTGCGTGCGCCCGCATAATCAGGCGCGCCGCCGATCCAAACATTGCCGGTGTTACCGGCCGGGGCGCCGGTTTGCGGAGTGCCCGCTGGCTGGCCATCCACATACAGCCGTTGGGTGGTGCCGTCATAAACACCAACCAACTGATGCCAATTGCCGTCGTTAATCGTGGTGGCACTGACGACGTCTGGCCCGGCGTCGGCCCAGTGCGGCTGGCCGCCGGCCACGTCAAAACGGTAGCTTGAATCCGAGTGGCCCAACGGGGTGGTGAAACCGGTGTCGGCACCGACCGGTGGCTGAACCCATTCGATCACCGTCATCGGGCCGGTGATATTAAGATTATGCACGGGAATGTTTACATAGGCAGTAGAGCCATCAAAGCCGGCGGAGGTGTTGGTGCCGAGGCCCGCCGTGGCCGGCAGACCCGTATTGCCCAGGGTGAAATTGCCGGTATAAGTGCCGTCATTGGTGCTGGCATAATCATATGCAGTATTGCCGTCAGCTTCATTTAGCGGCCAATAGGACACCGGGTTAAGAGCAAAAATCGCCGACTGATAGGTTGATAGTGCAGGCTTCGAGTAGATGGTGACTGATACCGGACTGCTCGTTGCCGCGCCCACGAAATTGGTGATGATGCAGGTGAAGGTGGTTGAATTGATGTTCACGTTCACATATGTGGCGTTGGTCGCGCCAGAAATCGCGGCCGCACCGCTATACCATTGGTAGAAGAGCGGAGGCGCACTGGAAGTATCAATGGTGACTGAGAATGTCGAGGTGTGATTGGTCAGCGCGCTGAACGACGCGGTGGGAGCTTGGGCATCAATGATGGGCGCAACCGGCGTGCCAGCGTTCATGACGAGAATCGCCGGCGAACTGGTCGCGGTGCCGAAGGCGTTGGCGGCAATGTATTCGTAATTGGTGCCGTCGGCCAAAGTCAGATTATTAATTGTGAGCGTGGTCGTGCCAGCCCCGGAGACGGTTGCTCCATTGGCGTCAATTCCATTAGTGAGCGGGACATACAACGGATTGCTATTAATATCAACTCCCTGTTGCACCAACCAGGTATTCGTAAGTGGTGCCGTTCCGCTGACTTGAACGGAGAAATTTGCCGATTGGGTTGGGAACCAAGTCTGGGTGGCCGGCAGGGCTCCCGCCGTGACCAATGGCGGCACGCCGCCAGCCGAGGCGCTGACAGCCATGATAAAGGTGGTGGAACTGGTGGCCGGGGCGGCTTTAAACATCACCACAATGTTGGTGACGGGGCTGCCGACATCCGAAAGCACGAAGAAAGATTCAAAGAATTTAGGGTTGCCACCGCCGACGGTGTTGGCTGAGCGGCCTTGCATGTCAACCCGCCCATTGGCAATGAAGGCCGGTGCAATAACGCTGTTATACCAATCGTAACCGTAGAAGAGGTTGGTTTCATTTATCCCGTCCTGATGTTGCAGAATGCAGATGTTGGTCATGACGTTGTTGCCGCCAATGTTGCCGCCGGCGGTCAGGAGCGCAAAGGACGAAAAAAGATTGGTCTTAACTGCCGGCGTAATGTTTGCCACAAGGTGGTTTACGTCAATCAGGATCGCATTGTTTGCGGAGTAATTACCCATCTGATAGTGGTGCGTGGGCTGGCTTTGGCTGTTAAAGATGGAGCCGGAAGGCGGCAGTCCATAAGCCGCATCCGTCGGGGTGTCGTTAACATATCCCTGCTCAAACCAAGTGTTCATGCCATTGCCGGCTTGAGCTATATTGGTGCCCTGATCCATGGTGGCGTTGACCGGGAACGGAACGGTGGCGGGAACGGTGGTCCGGCGGTTGAATCCGCCAAGCGGGATGGGATTCCAAGTTGATGACCCCACGTTCTTGCCGCTGACGGCATAAAAGTTCTGCTCATTGCCGGAACTGAAAGTGAACACGATGTTGCTGACGGCCAAGGTGCCGGAGACCTTTATTTGGTAGCCATAAAGATACGGATTATTGTTATTCACGCTGCTGCTGTTGTAATTGTTGTAGCCACCGCCGGAAGTGATGCGGCCATTGCATCCCCAAGCGACACTGGAACCACCGGAGAACCAGTCCAGCAAACTGATGCTTCCGGTTTCCGTGGAGCCGTCGCTGTGGGTCACGGTGTAATTTACGGTGCCGGCCCCGGCACCGCCCGAGAGGATGGCCAGATTTGTGGCGTAGGTTGGCGTATTGAATGTAAAAGTGCCGGTGGTCAGCCCGGAATCGAGTTGCAGGGTGTTGTTGGTGGTATAATCCGGCGGCATCAAGAACATCATGTTTGCGTTATTGATGTTGGTGAAGACCGTATTGTGGACGGGAATACCAGAGTTCCATCCCGCTACTCCGGGACGGGAGTGAAGGCCCTGCTCGTAATAAGTGTTATCACCCTTGCTGGTGCCGGACCCCGAGGTCGCATCAATGCAGTAGGGCAGCGCTGCCACCGTGTTGGATTCCACCACGATGTCGTAGGTGTAGCTGTTGGCCGTCAGGGTGACAGGGTTGAAGTCCGCGCGGGCCAAGCTGGCGCACGCGCAGGTCAACAAAATGGGCAGGAGTCTTGATTTCATATGTTTGTTCTGTTGCTTGGGATGGTTTGATTTTTGGGTGTCGGGCTTGCTGCTCTTTGCGGTAACCGGAATCAGGCCGGCTCTGGCAAAGAAATTGTTGAGGCGACGGAATCTTCGCTGGCGGTTCGTAAAACGAAGGCGGCCACTTGGCTGGTTGACGACTGCCAGGTGACAAAATGGATGACGGTGGCCATGACCATGCAAATTAATTTAATTCACGCCCACCGGGCGGTGACCAGCCGAGGGTGTGCCATCCGGGCCGAGCCTTCAGGCCGAAGGCTGTGGCCATCTTTTTTGGAAGAGAGTGGTTTCTCAAATTATTTGGTCTGGCTGTTATGGTTGCTGGTAATGAATCTAAACCATACTCATGCCAGCGCCAGTGGTTCCAAAGTGAAATCTGCTTGTCTGAAAACAAAACAAGATTGGCTCGGCCAGTTCAAGGGCACGCCACCGGGCCGATGGTCGCGCCGGCAACATACTCCAGCGGGATTTTGATGGATTTGCGCGTCACCCGCCCCGTGTTCACCAGTTCCAGCACCTGCTGCGCGACGTGGCGGGAAAAGGTTCTCGTATTGGGGGCGTAATAGGCGAGCGGGGGATAAAGGTCTGCAAACCAACTGTCGTTGGCCAGGGAAACAATCGAAACATCTTTCGGAATGCGAATGCCCCGGGCCGCCACCCACGAAAAACAGGTCAGCACTTGCGTGGCCCGCGTGAATACCAGTGCCGTCGGCCGTTCTTTGGCGCTGAAGGCGAGTTCCAGCGAGCGGGCCATGGCGGACAGCGAGCGGTCGTCGTGGAACACCGCCAGCCGGGCGTTGTAGCCCGCCGTGGCCAAGGCCCGTTGCAAACCTTGCTCAATCGCCATCAGGCCGGGCCGGCGTTCCGCGTATTCAAACACGCCAATGACCCGGTGGCCGTGGCGGATGAATTGCAGGCCCGCATGAAACGCGGCGCTTTCCCAGTCCGCCACGACGTAAGGAAGATTCACATTCGGAAACGGCCATTCGTAGAGAAATGTTGGCAGGCCCTGCTGCGCAAACCAGCGCTGGATCGGCTCGCTGGTGATATACAAAATCCATGCCGCTGATGGATGAGCCTGCACCAGCCGCTCCAACTGGCGTTCGGGATGCTTGAGATGAAATAAATCTGGCGCAAGAAATCGCAGACTCCGCCCCAGCTCGGCCAGCCGGATTTGTGTGTCCTCCATTTCCAATAAGGTAATCCGATGTTCAATCCGGTGCGGCGACAGGAACGTCACCGGCAATTGGCCCCGGTCCGTCTGTTTCGGCGGACTCGAATGCCTGATCCGGACGCGACGCTGCTGCCCTTGCAGTGCCGGTTCCAGCCAGCCTTCCTGCTCAAGCAATTTCAGCGCCTGTCGCAGCGTATCCCGCCCCACCCCCAGGCGGTTTTTTAATTGCAGCTCGCCCGGCAGCACCTCGCTCAACATGCCGGTGCTGATCCACTCTTTCAAGGTGGCCACCGTGGCCTGCGGCAGGTTTGACCTTTTGGGCAGATGTTCCATCAAAACACATGTTAACGAATTAAATGTGTTCCGTCCAATGCATTGCCAATCCCGCTGGCTGCCCCGCCCGCAGCGCAAACGCAATGAGCTATTGGCCAAGAATGCGGTAAAACGCCGCCGCGTTGCTGGGCGTGATGCTCACGCTGTTGGTGCTGCCCACGCCGCCGAGGTTGATCCAGACAGAAGCGGTCAGATCGGTCGAAACCTGCACCTGATACGGCGCAATGCCGCCGCTCCAACTCAGCAGCAAATTCGTTCCGTTCGCCAAAATAGTTGAAAGAATGGACGGTGGTGCCACTACGTTGATGTTCAGCGTGGCGGTGCCGGAAAGATTTTGCGGGTCCGTCACGCTGACGACAAAGCTGTTGGTGCCAACATCTGCCGAGAACGGCTCGCCCGAAAGCGTGCCGTCCGCGCCGACCGTCAGCCACGCTGGCCCGCTGATTTTTGCGAACGTGAGCACGTCGCCGGGATTCGGGTCGGCAGCATTGGTGGCAATCGTGCCGGAATAATTTTGACCGGCGACCATGTCCGGCGTTGAAAACGGATTCAGCGTGAACGCCGGTGCGCCGTTGACGTAAATGTAAAGCGTCGCGGTGTTGGATAATCCGCCGGTATCTTTCACGCTGACCACGAATGTATTGGTGTTCGCATCCGAATTCGCGGGCACACCGGAGAGGCTGCCGGCGGTGCCAACATTCAGCCACGCCGGGCCGCTGACTTTGCCATACGTCAGCGTGCCGCCGTTCAGATCGCTGGCATTTGTCGCGATGGTGGCGGAATAAGCTTGGCCGGCATTGACGCTCGCCAGCGTGAACGGATTGGCACCAAACGTGGGCGGCCAGTTCGGCACGAGGCTGATCGCGGCGACGATCACGTTTCCATTGCCGGGCAGGCGGATGCTTTGAACGGTCTTGGCAGAATTGAGCGCAAACGAGTAACCGTAGAGATAAAAGGTCCGGTTGTCGGCGGTGCCGGCGCTGGAATTCCGGTGGCCCATGATGATGGCTTTGGCTTCACCGGCATAGCTGGACGGAGAATACCAGTCGCTCAAGCTTTGCACAAACGTCGAGGTCGTGGCGTCCGTGTAAGTGACGACAAAGGATTGCGACACCTGGCCGCCATTCTCGCCCGTCGCGAGCATTCGCAGATTAAAATAATTTCCGCTCGGCAGCGGAATGGTTTGGCTGGCGGCGCTGATCACATTGGTGGCGTTGGCCGGACCGAAGTTGAACACGGTGTTGCTCCAAATCTGCGAGCCGCCGAGCAGCGTGCCGGAATACGCATAGCCGCCGCCGTCCAAGCCGCCGGTCGCGGGATTGGTGAACGTGGTGCCGTCCGTGTAAATGCCGGCGCGATTGTAAAAAGTGGCCAGCGGCGCGCTGACCGGATCGTTGGCGAGCATCATCGAAAGCAAAACCAGATTTGAATCGCTCGGCAGCGTGATGCTTTTGACGGTCTTGGTTTGGTCCAGCGTGAAAACGTAGCCGTCCACGCTCACATTCAGCGTCTGCGAATTGCCGCCGTTCAAATTCCGGTAAGGCATCGTGATCGCCGTGCTTTCGCCGGAGTAACCCTGCTGGTTTGCCCAGTCGCTAAAACTTTGCGTGAATGTGGCCGTGGAATTATCCGTGTAAGTCACGGTGAATGTCTCCGCCGTCTGGCTGCCTTGCACGCCCGTGGCGAGAATTTGCAGCGTGTTGAAGCGGCCGGCCGGCAGCGTGATGGTCTGGCTCGCGCAATAAACCACGTCCGCCGCATTCGACGGACCCAAATTGAAAACCAAACCATTCCAAGAAAGCGTCGAGCCGAGCAAATTTGCCGAATATGCGGAGTAACTGCCATCCACGCCGACGCTGAAACTGCGGCCATCCGAATAAATTCCCGTGCGATTGTAATACGACGCCAGACTGACCTGCGTGGCTCCGGGAATCGGCGCGATGACAACAAACGTCAACGTGACAGTATGCGTCAGGCTGCCCAGCGTGCCGGTGAGCGTCGCGGTGTAGCTGCCCGGCAGCGTATTGGTGCGCGTCACGACGGTCATCGTGGTCGTGTTAGTCGTGCTCACCGGGCTGATGGTTGCGGTGATGCCGGTGGGCAGGCCGGTGATGGAAAATGTGGCGCTGCCGGTCAAACCGTTCATGCGCGTCATGGTGATCGTGGCATTGGCCGAAGCGCCGGCGACGAGATTGAATTTTCCTTGGGACGGATAGAAATCAAAATCATTCGTGCCATCGCCTGCCAGCGCATTGATCGTATTGCTGCCGGTTGGTGTTCCCCAGCCGGTGCAAAGGTCGTAGCCGGTGACCGCCGGAAACCGTGTTGGATTCTGGCTGTTGTAATTATTACCGGTGGTGATGTCGTGGAAGCATTTGGTGTAAGTCGCATAAACGCCTTTGCCAATCGAATAGATCGGCGGATTGGCAAAACCCACCGCCGGTTTGCCGAGCGTGGCCGCCTGCTGGTTGACGAGCGCCATGAAGCCGGCCCACAACGGCGAGGCGCAACTCGTGCCGCCCACCGAGCCGATGGAGTTGCCATTGCGTGAAATTAAAAACACGCCGTCCGCGGGCATCGCCACGTCCGGATAATTTCGGTAGCCGGTGGAACCCAGATTACTGGTCATGCTAATGCCTTGCTGCCAGTTGGGAATGCCGTAACCGCTGATGCCGCCGCCGCTGCCGCCGTTATTATTCCAGTTCCAAGCGGTCTCAGAACTCCACGGCCCGCTCGCGCCGCTGGTCGTCAAAGTCGTGCCGCCAACAATCGTCGCGTAGGGATTGCCGGTCAGGCCGGTGCCGCCGTCCAGATCTGCGTCGCCGTCGCCGGACGCCTGGCTCATCGCCTGCCCCTGCGCGAGAAATTGTTTGAAGGACTGGTAATTGTTCGCATCCAGGCCGAAACCGTAGGACAAAGTCATCTGCTTGGCTTTGTTGTCCGCTGCGATTTGATTGAACACATCGTCTGCACCGCCTTCGTAATTCAAAATTGTCGCGCTCGGCGCCATGGACATGGCCATACAAATGTCCAAAGCTTCCTCGCCGTCGTCGGCATTGGTGCCGTTGGGAATCCCCGTCGCACCGGACAGCAAAATGTTCGTGACGACCGTGTTTGTCGAAAGATTCGCATTGGTCTCATACAGGTAAACATCTTGCATGTAATACGGCCCGCCGACGTCAATAATGGCAATATATTGACCTGCGCCCGTATTGGTGACGCCGGGCACGTAGGCGTTGCGAAAATCCTTGCCCATGAAATAGCCGCCCGGTGCGGAGCCGCTGTAAAATGCCGTGATCGAATTGGTCGCGAGCGGAGCCGGCTTGACCGCACCGCCCAACCGGTGTGGCAAAATAAAATTATCCAGGCCGCTGATGTGCAGCAGCGGCACATCCGCCGCCACGGTCGGGTCGGTGTCCGGCGCATAAAAATTCCGGGCTTCCCGCGGATGCGGATATCGGCGCAGGACCACGCTGAAAGCTTTTTCAATATTTGACACCGGCGCCTCCACGTCCAGGAGCATCCGGTTGGCCGTCAGGCTGGTCACTTTCAGGCCACTGACTTGGGCAAAGCCGACCACTTTTTGATAATCCTCCACGGTGGGGCCGAAGCGCTCCGAGAATTGTTCCGGCGTCAGCCACCGGTGATAATTCGTGCTGGCCGGATCATGCAAATCTTGCAGCAACTGATCCAGCGCCGCCTCGTTCCGCAACGGCAAGCCCAGAACCAGATTCAAATGATTGGTTCCCGGCAGCCGCTCCAACGCTTGCAAATGGCTCGTCTCGGGAACGAAGTGGCCGGGGATGATCCGGCCGCCTTGGGCTAACGCCGGTGAGGCCAGAAGCAGCAGCGATAAGGCCACGGAAGCGCGGTTTAATTTTTTAATCAGGCCGGCGGGGAAAAAATGATTCATCATATTTCAATCAGGCGGATAACCACAAAAATACAGCCGCAACGAGAAACCAGCTCGCCGTCTGCTTCAACCAAGCCGCCAGCATGGCGCATTTGTCCTCGTTGAAGCGGCGCATGGTTTATGTCTTAACTTACCATCAGCCGCAGGGAAACGCCAAACGACTTGTCTAAAACCAAAACAAGTTGCGCATCGGGCTTCGGGCCGATGCCAAAACGGACTGGTGGATGCAGCCGGGCAAAAACAAAACTGCGACGGCTGGTTTCGTTTTACCGGTTCAATCCAGCGGTTTGGGCTTGGTTCCCCACTGGCTCGGCTGCGCGCCCATGTTGAAAACAATCGTGCCGCCGTTTTTCAATTCTTTGTAAGGCAGAAACGGCGAGTCCCAGTTTTTGCCATTCAGCCGGACGGACTGGACGTAAATATTCTCGTCGGAAATGTTTTCCGCCGTCATCCGAAAAACTTTCCCGTTAGAAAGGTGCATGACGGCCTTGGGAACTTGCGGCGCGCCGATCACATAATAATCACTCGTCGGACACACCGGATAAAAACCCAGGCAGGTGAACAGATACCACGCCGACATCTGGCCGCAGTCGTCGTTGCCGCAGAGCGAGCCGGGCTGGCTGCCGTATTGCGTCGTGACGACTTGGTGCAGCCGCTGCGCCGCTTTCCACGGCTGGCCGGCATAGCTGTAAAGATAAATCACATGATGGCTCGGCTCGTTGCCGTGCCAGTATTCGCCGATGCAGCCGCGCAGATCGTTGGCCGACAAATCTTTTTTGAACGCGTCGGTCTGCTGGGCATTGAACAGCGAATCCAGTTTCGCCACGAATTTTTCTTTGCCGCCCATCAACGCGATCAAGCCCGGCACATCCTGCGGCACGAACCACGAATATTGCGAGCTGGTGGCTTCGGTAAAATCGCTGTTGGTGTCGCCGCCGAAAACGTGCGCGTCGAAGGGCGTGCGCCAGTTGCCCTGCGAATCTTTCGGGCGCATCCAGCCGGAGGTCGGATCATATGAATTCGTGTAGCTCGCCGCGCGCTGCATGAAATAATTGACATCCTCGGTTTTGCCGAGCGCCTTGGCCATTTGCGCGATGCAATAATCGTCAAACGCATATTCGAGCGTCTTGGAAACATTTTCATCCTCGTGATCATCGGGGACGTAGCCGAGTTTCCGGTAGTCGGCCAGGCCGTCGTAATCCGGATTCATCGCCGTGGTTTTCATCGCCTCGTAAGCGTGCTGCACGTCGAAGCCTTTCACGCCTTTCAAATAGCCGTCCACGATGACCGGCACGGCATGGTAGCCGATCATGCACCAAGTCTCGTTGCCTTGCAGTTCCCACATCGGCAGCAGATGATCCGCGCTCTGATCGTAATGCACGAGCAGGCTGTTGATCATGTCCGCGTCGCGCTGGGATTGGATCAGCGCAAACAGCGGATGCGTGGCGCGGAAAGTGTCCCAGAGCGAAAACACCGAGTATTCCGTGAAACCTTTGGCCCGGTGAATATTCTGGTCGAAGCCGCGATATTCGCCGTTCACGTCCTGATAAAGATTCGGCGCGAGAAATGCGTGATACAGCGAAGTGTAAAAGGTTTCCTTTTGTGCCGGCGAACCTTCGATTTCGATTTTGCTCAATTCGCGGTTCCATTTTGCGCGCGTGGCGGCCAGCAGTTTTTCAAAATTCCAATCCGGAATTTCCGCGTCCAGATTTTCCAGCGCGTTGGCGGCGCTCACGGCGGACACGGCGACTTTCACCTGGATGACTTCATTCGCCCGCGTTTTGTATTTGGCAAAGAACTGCAGGTTCGTGCCGGCGGCTTCATTGTGGCTGCGAAAACGATAGGTGTTGTAGAGCACCGGTTTTCCGGCACTGATGATTTCCGTGCTGTCAAACGGACGCGAATAGCGCGCGGCAAAATAAAGATAGCGCTCCTTCGCCCAGCCATTGATCAAATGAAAACCGGTGATCGTGGAGCCATCCTCGATGCGCACGCGCGATTGCGCCACGCGCCAGCGGCCGCCGTTGATGACGTGGCTCAAGTCGGTCAAGATGGAAGCTTCGTCGCTGGCCGGGAAAGTGAAACGCAGAATGCCCGCGCGCTCGCCGGCGGTCAGCTCCACCGTGGCGCCGGATTTTTGCAGTTTCACTTTGTAATAACCGGCGGACGCCGATTCATCGGCATGAGAAAAAGTGGATTGATAACCGTCTTCGGGATGATCTTTCATGCCGGAAACGAAAGCCGGTTTTCCCACCTGCGGCATGAACAGAAAATCGCCGAGGTCCGGACAGCCCGTCCCGGTCAAATGCGTGAGGCTGAATCCGAGAATCGTGGGATCGGTGTATTCGTAACCCGACGCCGTGTCCCAATTCGTTTTGTCGGTGTCGGGACTCAACTGCATCAGGCCGAACGGCGCGGAAGGTCCGGGATAAGTATTGCCCTCGCCCTGAGCGCCGACAAACGGACGAACATAATCCGCCAATGGCAACTGCTCCGCGCGCAGTTCCATTCCACCAAGAACGAGCAATGCTGTGGCGGTCAGAAAAATTAATTTCAAGGAATGATGCGTTAGCCGACGAGTTTTCATGGCGCTGGTAGAATTGATTATTTTGCAAATTCCTCGCTGGCGATTATTTCGCAGCCGGTTTTTGCAAGGTGGCTTTCCATTCGTCATTCAAGTCCGCGAGCTTCTTGCCGGTGAGTTCCGGCCATAAGTCATCCGAGTATTTGCCTTGCCGGCAGGCGGCGTTCACTTTCGCGAGCAGTTGCTGGTTCGGATCGTAATGCGTGATCACATAATCCAGGAAATTGGCGCTGATGCGATACAAGCCATCGTAATTGAAGTTCGCAGTCCGGCGGTGCTGCATCCAGACGGCATCGGCGCCGTGGCTTTGCGGCTCAAATTTGAAAAAGCGGATGTAATCCGGAATGCCTTCCGTCAGCCAGCCGGGCGCGCGCGTGGCCCGCCGCCAGCCGGCGCCGTATTGCTGGACCACATGCACTTCTTCGTGAATGAGCGCGCCGACCGCCTCGCGGTCAAGCTCGCCGCGAAACCAATCCGAGTTGGCGGTGATGCGCGTGCCGCCGGTGGCGGCCACACCGTCGCCGGGCCGGAGCACCACGTTGAATTTTTTGGGCGCGCTAAAGCCATCGCTCGGCATCATGGCCACGATTTTGGGATACCATTCGGCCAGCGCCGGCCCCAGCTTCTGTTCCGCCCAATCTTTGAGCTCCGGGGCCTTGGCGGTATCAATGGAAATTTCGCAGTAGCCATCAGCGGATTTGATGATGAATGGCGGGACAACCAGTGCCACCGCTGATTCTGCGGGCGCATTGAGTTCGACCACGTCAATCTCGCTGTAAAACGTGTTGCCAAAAGCGTCGCTGGTTTCGGTGGGTGAAATGTCGAACAGCAGATACCGGTAATTTCCAATAATCCCGGCATCGTCGGAAATACTGACGCCGTATTGTCCGCCACCTTCATCTCCGCTCGGGCGGGTGTCAACCTGGGCAATCAATTTCCAGCCGCCGCTGGCCAGCTCGGCGTCGGTGCCCGGCGCGGCGATGAAATGATCATTCGTGCCTGCGCTGGCATATAATTTATAAACCTGCGGCCCGCGTGTGCTGGGATGCCACGAGTAAGTATTGACCTGCTTGATGTCGCGAGCGTGGCCCAAATCAACTTGGATTTTTCCGCCGCTGGTGCCGGCATTAAAGAAAAAATTGTCGCCGGGTGCGTCGGCCTCGGTGGGCACTTTGCCGTCGTGAAGTTTGTCGAGGTCGCCGCCGTTCGCGTCAGCCTCGCCCGACACCAAAGTGAATTTGGCGGTGGTGGCCGCATCGTTGCGCGAAGGCGGTGGGACGTTCGTGAAGTTGAAGCTGGGCGATTCCGTTCCTTCGGCATGATGGCCGACCATTGTCTGAATGCCGGCGAATGATAAATTGGTTAGCAGCAGGAGTGCTGAAATGGCGGCGGCTGGCCGCGCGAAAGAGGCAGATGGATTCATGGTTTTGATTTTTACTTACCCGACATTGACCGCAAAGTATATAAAAATACTTCAAATTACGCGCTGCCGGCCTTGTCAGAGATCTGTGGCGAACAGCGCGTGGCGATTATTTTCCCGCCGGCACGAGTTGCAGGCTGCGGAGATTCATCGGCTGCCAGCCGGCGGCCACCGGACGCACAGTCAAGGTCACGGTGCCGGCGGTGGCGATTTCCAAAGTGCCGAGCAAATCCGCGTGCTGAAATTGCGTGTAGCTGCCGGTGGCGGGCGCGGTGCCGGACAGTTTCTGCTCGTTGACGACGACTTCAAATTTCCCCGAAGCCTCCGCCGCGATGTCCGCGATGACGCTGAATTTGCCGGGCCGGTCCACTTTGAAACTCCAGCTCGCCGTGTCCGCCGGATTCGTCCAGAAACCGATGTTATCCTTGCCGCCGCCGTTTTCGTATTGCAGCCCGCCGTGCAGATCCGCCTCGCTCGCGACCAAATGCACCGCGCCATCAGCTGATTGCGAGATCGGCGTGGCGGTCACCAACGGCGCACCTTTGATTTTCAAAACCACCGTCGCGGAAATGTTGTCCGGCGCGGTCGCGGGAACTTCCACCACGACGCCTTCCGACGCGCGGCTGAATTTTAATTTTTTCCCGCCGGCGAGCAATCGAGCCGACTTCACGGTGTTTTCCAATCCGGGCACAACCAGCTTGCCATCCGCCGGCCAGTTGAAGACGTGCAGATAAAGCGTCGTTTCGTCGCCGGAAATTTTTTGCGTGCAGCGGCCCCACGGCAGCCGCTTGAACGGACTGGCGGTCGTGGCATAAATCGCCTCGCCGTTCACTTTCATCCACGCGCCGACGGCTTGGAGGCGCGCGATGCTCGCGTCGGGAATCAGCCCTTCGCTCGTCGGCCCGACGTTGAGCAGATAATTGCCGCCCTTGCTCGCGATGTCCACAAGGTTGCGGATGATCGTCTCGGTGGATTTCCAATTCTGGTCATGGCTTTTGAAACCCCAGGTGTCGTTCATCGTCATGCACGTTTCCCAATCACGGCCGGGAAAACCGGTGGCGGGCACGAATTGCTCCGGCGTTTCCGTGTCGCCTTTGTAGCCGCCGCCCAGCCGGTTGTTGTGGATGATGCCGGGCTTGAGCTTGAGAACGGAGATCAATTTATCCGCGTTTTCCTTGCTCATGTCGCACGGCGTGTCCCACCACAGCACGGCGGGAAATTCGCCGTAGTTGGAAAGCAGCTCCTTCATTTGCGGCACCGCGATCTTGTCCACATACTCGTCCATGTTGTGTTTCTGCGCGGGATCCCAACTGCCGCTGCACTCGGAACCGCCGTTGTTCCAATCCTGCGCCTGCGAATAATAAAAGCCCAGCTTCATGCCGTATTTGCGGCATGCGGCGGCCAGCGGCTGGAGGACGTCCTTGGCATAAGGCGTGGCTTTGACAATGCTCCAATCGCTCGCCTGCGTGTCAAAATTCGCAAAGCCGTCATGGTGTTTCGCGGTGATGACGATGTATTTCATGCCGGCGGCTTTCGCGAGCCGCACCCAGTCGTCGGGATTATATTTCACCGGATTATATGACTTCGCGAACATTTGATACTCGGCCATCGGAATTTTTCCCTGACACATGATCCACTCGCCGATGCCGGCAACTTCCTGGCCGTGATAAACGCCGGCGGGAACCGAATACACGCCCCAATGGATGAACATGCCGAAACGCGCCTCGCGCCACCAGTGCATCCGCGCGTCGCGCTGCGCGGCGGTTTCATTCGCGTAAGGATCGGGCGAATCGGCGGCGAAAACTGCGGACGGAATAAGCGCCGCCAGCAGCAGGCCAGCCAGCACAATCTGGGTTTTGATTTGGGTGATCATATTTTTTCAAGTGTGGAATCGGGGTGACTGCAAAAAGAATGGCCAAGTTTTTCTTGAGCGGCAAGCCATCAATGAAACGGGTTCGGTCAACGGGCCTGGATTTACCAGCGGTTGGATTTAAGTTTGAGCCGGTTCTCGCCGATGCAGTGATGATATTTCAATGCCGCCCATTCGCGCCATGCAAGCGTTCTTAACCAGCCGGCGCGGGCTGTTATTATTGTAAATAGAAAATTTAAGAAGTAACTTTGCGGTTTACCCATTTGCCAATGAAATTCAAAGTCGTATCTGTTCTGGCCGGTCTGGCCTTTTTTTTGTTTCCGTGTGTCGCCGCGAACCTCACGCACCGGTATCCGTTTAGCACCAATGCCAGCGACACGATAGGCGCGGCCAACGGCCAGCTTGTCGGCGGGGCCACCATCAGCGGCGGCGCGGTGGTGCTCGACGGTGCCAGCGGCTATGTAAATTTGCCAAACAACATCGTCACCGGCTACACCGCCGTTACCATCGAAGCCTGGGTCACGGACACCGGCGGCTTCACCTGGGCGCGCATTTTCGATTTTGGCAACAGCTCCGGCGGCGAGGACTTTCCGCTCGGCTCCAGCACCAGCGGCATTCAATACATGTTTATGACCCCGCGCGACAGTGCGGCGTCGTTGCTGGGGAATTACACCACGCCCAGCGCTTCGCAAAGCGCTGAGTGGACGGGCACGGCGCTGCCCATGAATGTGCGGCAACACGTCGTCTGGGCCTCCGACGGCAATTCCCAAATGGCCTGGATTTACGTCAACGGCGTGCTCGTGGCCAGCAACACCAGCATGACGCTCACGCCGGCGGCGCTCGGCAACACGACCAATGACTGGATCGGCCGTTCACAATATAATGACCCGTTGTTCAAAGGCAGCATCAGCGATTTCCGCATTTACAACGGTGCCTTGAGCCAGTTGCAAATCGCGGTGGATTTAGCAGCGGGAGCGGGACAGCTCGTGGCCGATCCCGGCACGCTTCAATCCATCAACTTTCAAGCCGCCGGCACGATGGTGCAGAGCACCTCGCAGACGCCGGGTGTCATCGGCAATTTCGCCAACGTCACTAATGTGAATTTGCTGCTCGTGTCCGGTGTGATTTACCGCTCCAGCAACACCAATCTTGTCACCGTCAGTGCGGCGGGACGCATCACGGCGGTTGGACCGGGCGTGGCCACGTTGACGGCCAGCTATGCCGGCGTGAGCGGGGCGCAAACTATTTATGTGTCCGACCCGCCGCAAACGCTGGCGCACCGCTACAGTTTCACCACGAACGCCAACGATTCCGAAGGCGGCGCGAACGGAATTTTGTCCGGCGGCGCGACGATCGCCAACAGCAACGTCGTGCTCAACGGCTCCAGCGCCTTTGTGGATTTGCCAAACAATATGTTCACCAATCTGAACTCGCTGACATTTGAAGCTTGGTTCACCGACAATGGCGGCGGCGGCTGGGCGCGGCTTTGGGATTTCGGCAACAGCGTTGGCGGCGAAGGCAATCAGGGCGGCGGCACCAGCTATATGTTCTTATCAGTGCCGAGTGGTTTTGGCGGCGTGCGGGGAGCTTACAATCTTGGCTCCGGCGAACAAGTGCTGGATCTCGCCACCCGGCCCACCATCGGTGTCGAACATCACGTCGTCTGGACGCAGGACGGCAATGCCCAGATTGCGAAAATTTACATGGATGGCGTGCTGGCCGGCGAAAATGACAGCTTCACGTTCACGCCGGCGGCGGTCGGCGCGACGGTCAACGACTGGCTGGGCCGTTCGCAATACAACGACCCCTATTTTTACGGCTCCATTGACGAGTTCCGGATTTACTCCGCCGCCTTGTCCGCCCAACAAGTGGCCCAGGATTATCAGCTTGGCCCGAATGTTTCGCCGCAAACCGGGCCGGTGAGCATCACGACGCAGCCGCCGAATGTGACCGTGACCGAACAGCAACCGGCCACTTTCAGCGTCGGTTACATCGGCCGGCATCCGGTGACATTTCAGTGGTATCGCAACGGCACACCGGTTTCCGGCGCGACCAATTCCTCTTACCAGTTGGCCTTACCTTTGCCGACGGACAGCGGCGCGGTGTTTTCCGTCGCGCTGACGAACAGCGTCACCAACATCACTTATTCGGCGATGAGTTCCAATGCGGTGCTCACGGTGAACCCCGACACGAACGCGCCGGTGGTGGTGCGGGTGTTTAATATTGGGGTGACGAACGTGCAGCTGGTTTATTCCAAGCTGGTGGCGGCGGCGAGCGCGACGAATGCGGGGAACTATGTGTTCACGAACGGGCTG
>CAJAQO010000288.1 GCA_903944085.1 uncultured Verrucomicrobia subdivision 3 bacterium | reverse complement strand
GCAGACATGTCTGCCAGTGGGAAAGTGGCGACTTGTCGCCGCACTCCACAAACTGCAACTGTCGCTTTTTGAACAGTCGGCGTGGCTGGCCGGGGAAAAGCGGCGGTTTTTGCCGGGTTTGGCGTGTTTTTGGCGAAAAACCGTGCGGCTGGGTGATTTACCGGTGCGGCTGGAAGATTTATTGGTATGGCTAGACGGTTCAGCCGTATGGATAAATGATTTATTGGTGTGGTTGGAACGTCCAGCCGTGTGGCTGGAAGCTCCAGCCATACGGATAATCCAGCCAGCCGTATGGTCGAAGGAAACAGCCATACGGCTGGAAGCGTCAGCCAGACCGGTAAAGGCGTCAGCCGCGTGGCGGGGAGATCCAGCCAGACGTTCGGAACGGTCCGCCGGGCGGGACAAGCTTGCAACCGTGCGGTTGGCGAAAACCGGTGTGCGTTGGGAGACTTTGACCGGGTGGAAAATGGCGGCAGTCGTAAAGATAATCCGCCCCGCCGTGCCCCGCGATCGCGCCGGTGAACCATTGCGAAAATTTTCCAGAATTTTCATACTGAACCCGATGACGATTTTCTTAGGGCAGGCAAGAAAACACCAACCAAAAACAGTTATTTTCTTCCCGTATTTTGTCCGCGCCAGCGCGGCGGCCGAGTGAATTTACTTTGCGCCCCGGCGTCTTTGCGGGAGAATGCTTTTCGTGCATTTATCGCCGCGTGAAACCGCCGGAAAGATCGTGGCCCGCCTGCAAGGCGCGGGTTTCGCCGCGTTCTGGGTGGGCGGCTGCGTGCGCGATTTTCTGCTCGGCCGCGCGCCGCAGGATTTTGACCTCGCCACGGACGCCAAGCCGGAGCAGGTGGAAAAACTTTTTCGCAAAACCATTCCCGTCGGCAAAAAATTCGGCGTCATCATCGTGGTCGAGGGCGGGCAGCAGTTTCAGGTGGCCACGTTCCGCGCCGAGGCGGAATACCGCGATGGCCGGCATCCGGCGAAAGTGGTTTTCGCCAACGCCGAGGCGGACGCGTTGCGCCGCGATTTCACGGTGAACGGACTTTTCTACGATCCGCTCACGCAAAAAATCCACGACTGGGTCGGCGGCGAAACAGATTTGCGCGCGAAAATCATCCGCACCATCGGCGTGCCGGCGGAGCGCTTCGGCGAAGATCATCTGCGGCTGCTGCGCGCCGTGCGTTTCGCCGCGCGGCTGGGTTTTGAGATCGAGCCGGAAACTTTCTCCGCGATTCAAACGCTCGCGCCAAAAATCAAGCTCATCAGCGCCGAGCGCGTGCGGGATGAACTGCTGAAATTATTCGCCCCGAATGGTGAGACGACCGCCCTCACCCCGGCCCTTTCCTCCGGGGAGAAGGAGAATGCGGAGGCCGCTGCCGAAAATCAGACGCTTTCGGACTCGTCCCAGTGCGGGAACAAAAATCTCCCTCTCTTGGCGGAGAGGGCCGGGGTGGGGGCGGAAAATCTCGCAAATCACTCTCCTGCCGCGCGCGGGCTGGTGCTGCTGAGGGACAGCGGCTTGCTGGAGCACATTTTGCCGGAGTTGGCGGCGACGATTGCCTGCGAGCAGTCGCCGGATTTTCATCCGGAAGGCAGCGTGTTCAACCACCTCGTTTTGATGCTGGAAAAAATGCCGGCGGGCGCGGACGCAGTGCTGCCGTGGGCGGTGCTGCTGCACGACATCGCCAAGCCGGTGACGGCGGAGCACGACGTGGCCACGGGCAAAATCCATTTTTACGGCCATGAAAAAGTCGGCGCGGACATGGCGGAAAACATTTTGCAGCGGCTGAAATTTCCGAACCGGCAGACGGAAGAAATCGTGG
>CAJAQO010000287.1 GCA_903944085.1 uncultured Verrucomicrobia subdivision 3 bacterium | reverse complement strand
GCGCCGAGCCATAGTCGGCCAGATGCTTCCCACCCAGCTTCATCGCCAGCTCCGCCACCCGTTCCACCGTCGGTTTCTTTGCCGCTTTTTCGTTCATCCCTTCACAGACGCAACAGAAATCAAATGGTTTCTACAAAGCAACACCGCCTCCGTTTGTGCCGTGATTTTCATGTGATTCCTTCCACTTTTCCTCATCCGGTTGCTGCAGCTGGTGATCTCAGCCGTCCAATCCGTTCCAAAATCGTCTGGAACAACTCTCTCGGCACCGCCACTTCCGCCATCTGGAAGATGATCTTCCGGGAATGGCGAACCACCTTCGCCCCAATCTTGATCAGTTTCTCCCGCAACGTCGTCAACGTCCAGTGACGCACCGCTGGGGGCAGCACCGCCTGCCGCAGGAAGTTGCCCAAATTGTAGGCCAGCACGAACAGGTGCAGCCGCACCTGATTGTCCACAAAGTCGTGACAAGATAGCCTTGTCCATTTGACGGCGTTCTTGCCTTCCTTGATCCACTGCTCCGCCGTGCCCCGTTGATTATAGAATCGCACCACCCGTTTGGCTGGTCGGGTTAGATTGGTCACGATAAATCCGACACGAGGGAACAGTTCGCCGTTGTGCCACTCCACTTTGGCCACCACGCGCCGGGCACGATCCCAACTCTTGGCCTGATACAAAAAACCGGCATACCAGACCACCGGCACGTTCGAGGGACGCCCCACCGGTCGGGTCAGCAGTGGTTCGATGTCCCGCTGCAACGCATCATTGGCCGGCAGACGGATGGCATACTCGAATCCCTCGGCTTCCAAATATTCATAGAGGTCCGGCTGTGCAAAGGCGGCATCGGCCCTAAATTTGCGTGGAATATCTCTACCCGGATACCGCGCCACCACCGGTTCCAGCACCGCTCGCCAATCCTTGGCGCTATGCACGTTGCCATCTCGCAGCAGGGACTGCTCCACATCGCCAAATTGATTGAAGCAAAACAACGGATGGTAGCAGGTGCAGCCGAAATGTCCGTTGAACGCGGTTCCTTCCTGTTCGCCGTAGGTCTCGCTCACGGAACTATCCATGTCCAAAATGAGTTCCCGTATCGGCTGCCGTTCCCCCAGTTGGTCAATCCATTTTCCTGATAGCTTCGTCAACGCCTTCAAGTTGCCCGGTTGGGTCAATACCTCGGTCTCGAACCGTCCCATCTGGCTGGTCGAAGCTGCCGTGTGTTCCGTGGCCCGACCCCCAACCACATGCCGCATGGTAGGATCAACGGAGAGCCGTTCGGCATCATTGGTGTCTTCGTAACCTGCCAATCGGCTGAAGATGGACTGCCGCATCTGCGCTACCATCGAGTGTTGCGTGTTCTTACCCGTCCGCCCATCACTCAACAGATTTTCACCCAGATCGGTTAGACCCAGCGCCGCATCCAGTTCCCGATA
The DNA here is from genome assembly GCA_903944085.1 of uncultured Verrucomicrobia subdivision 3 bacterium. GTDB lineage: Bacteria > Verrucomicrobiota > Verrucomicrobiia > Limisphaerales > UBA11358 > UBA11358. Next base: position 3,359 of record CAJAQO010000287.1, on the reverse strand, counting down.
GGCCAGCAATCCGGCATCAGACGTAATCTTGGAACCGTGAAACTCCAGCTTCAAACGACTATCAAAAGCCATCCGCAGACCCGGTTTTATGCCTGCACCCGTTGGATTCGCCGTTTTTTGGTTGTTGGACATAGAGGAAAGCCTTTGTTTATGCGGCTTAATTATAGATCAATAACTTCAGCTTGCAAAGTTAATATGGGAAATATGGGGTAATACCTCTGAAACCGGAAGCTGCTGTAAGTCAATAATGCCTGAAACCGATTTGGTGTCATCGGCGGATGATGAGTAGAGTGTCACGAGCAAACTCGCCAGTAGTAATATAAGTATGCGTTTCATAATGATGTGCGTGTAATGTGGCCTAACGAAAAAAGCTGAGCCACCGCCGACCTGCGACGCAAACCGCGACAGCGGAACTGCCAGCGCCAACGGCGGTTAGATGCCATGATGGGTTGAACGCGGCACAATTCAGTGCCACGCTACGAACGTAGTTCAAACAATCAATCATCACATCTATGAAAGAATACATACTTAAACCCACCATGACACGCCCAACCGTAACGCTGACGCCGACCGCTGACAAGCCTGTAGTGGTCAAGATTGTTCCGCCGCGCCAACCGTTGCCCACGGCCACCATTGATCCCGCCAAGCCCATGCTCAAGCTTCCATGAGAAGGCAGTCAAGGAGTTTGCTACATTATTTTTTGTTCGGGACACATGCTTTTATTAGTGGTTGGCTGATCGTTTGGCAAGACGAGAAAGGATCATGCTTCCATCCGGACTCACTGTGGCCAGCGGTCCATGATTGGATCCGGGTTCTTACAAAAGACGCAGGGGGCCCATCTTGTTAACGCGCTCGCCTCGCGGCGGCGCCGTCGCCAGGCCGGCCTCCCTGCTAAATCAGCGTCCATTCAAAAGTTTTTTTGATTAAAAGTGGTTTTGGTTTTTTCGGGTTCAGGCCGGCACCAGGACCAACGGGGCCGGGGCGGGCACGCGCGGTTCGTAATCGGTGCCGTGTTTCCAGAGGCTCACCAGCAGCACCGCCAGCTTGCGGGCCACCGCCACCATCGCACGTTTCTGGTTCGGGCTTTGGTTCTGGCCTTAAGCATCCTCATTCACTTACCCACATCCACTAGCAACTCCTTGATTTATAAGCCGCTGAAGTGAAACCGCATCCCATTCTCATTTAACTAAAAACCAATCAATACCAACTATGAAAACCATATTAACTATCTTGCTCTTTTACCTGTTAACCATTCCGGTGCCAACCCATGCCCAAAGTTCATTGGCATTATCGGAGACCGGAGCGGCAGCGTTGTCACATATTCAAAATACTGGATTTACTCCTATCCCGGCCTACCAACCTCTCATGTATGCTTACATGGATTATAATCCCGTAACCGGCTACGGTGGGACTGGCGAGTTCCCCAGTTCCATCAACTTGGCCGGGGTCAACTCCATTTCCGTGACGTGGAATGCGCCCGCCGGTTATATGTATGTGGTCACGCCACCACCAATTACAAATGGCCCGTCTTACCTGTTTTTTGGGTTGGCTTATGGCTTGCCAGGGAATGCCAATTCACTGGGATCAGTCACCGGGTCCAGTGCGGCGTTTAATCTCGTTTATGGCACCTCCCCCGCCTCATCTCTCTATGGAAGCGCAACTATCAATACCAGCCCAAATACCTTTAATCCGGTTAACGGCCTGGATTTTTCCGGTGGGGCTTCCATTTCACCGACCTCTTCCAGCTTTGCTTTTACGAGTTTCACCATAACCTCTCAATTTAGTGGTGCCGTGCCAGCGGGAATTCTGAGTATCAGCCAGCCCTTTGTGCAATCCGTTTCCAATTTCGACATTGGTATGTATGGTGGTTATTACGACTACTCCTACGGATACCATGGTGCGCCCGATCCCGGCGCGCTATTGACCTTGGAACCGGTCACTACGCCGGAGCCGTCCAGCGTGGCGCTGCTCAGCGTGGCCGCCGCCGTTTATTTTGCCCGCCGGAAAATGAGGCCATAACTGTGAAGGGGTCAGTCCGAGCATTTCACTTCGGCTGAATCCGAATCGTATGCGTCACCGGCACGAAGGCGGTGGCGATGGCATCGGCCAGCGGCTGGCGGGCTTTCTCGGTCAGGGCGGCGGTGGCTTCGGCGTCGGCCTTGCCTTCGGGGCCGTGGAACAGCTCCTTGATTTGGCGGGTCTCGTAATTTTGTTTGGCGGCCACGGCGGCATCCACTTTGGCGAACGCGGCGGAAAAAGGATTCGCCGCAAAATCTTCCGCAAGGTTCACGCCGGCGGCGAGTTGGGCGGCGGAGTAATCGCGCGTTTCGTCGCCCCACGTCACGGCGTAAGTTGGCGCGGTGCCGCCGGTGACGATCAATTTAAGGCGGTTCAAGTCCGCATTAAACGGCACCAGCGTCATGCCGGAGCGCAGAGAAGTATCCTGGTCCGCCGCTCCGGTGGCGCAGAAGGGATAGCGCGAGCTGGTGACGGTGAGCGTGCCGTTGGTGAAACTATTTACGGTATGACCAGAACTGGCGGTGGCCTGGCCGGAGCCAAGATCAATCGTGAACGAGCCGAGGTCGCCGTCGAGGCCCATCGCCTTGAGAAACGCGTAAGCCATGATGAGGTGGCCGGCCCAGTCGGGATGCACGCCGTCCTTGCCGGAGACGCCATAATCCGCGCCGTATTTTTGGTGCGCAGCAAAACCGGCGGTGAACATGGGCCAGAATACGTCGGCGAAATTGATTTGTTCCTGCGCGGCGATGGCGAGGTCCAGGTTGCGGAACTGGCAGAGGTTCAAATTCATTTCCTCGGCGGTGGTATGATTGTTGGCGGCCCACGGCGGAATTTTGCCGATGCTGCCGGGCGAACCCAGCACAACGCGTGCGCCGGCCGCTTTCAGGGAGACCACCACGGCCGCGTAATTGTTGCTATACCAGGTGGCGTTTTGCTCGTCGAAGGCGCGGTAGCGATGGTCGTTCATGCCGTAGCAGAGCGTGGCGATGGTCGGTTGAAAGCGCAGGCAGTCATTGGTCATGCGATGCAGAAAGCCCTCGGCGGTCTCGCCACTCCAGCCGAACTGGCGCGCGGTGATTTTCAATTCCGGCACGCAAACGGTGAGATAAGTCTCGATGAGGCGCGAATACATTTTTTGCTCGGTGATGGAATCGCCGATGATGGCCACGCGGTCGCCGGGCTGAAGCAGCCGACCGGCCGGCGCGGGCGCTTTCACCGGCGCAAACTTTTCAAAATAGGGATCAGCCGGCTTGGACTCAAATTCGGCGGCAAATAAATTTGCCGCGTTCAGGCTGGTTAGAATGGCGAGGAGCAAAGCGGGGCGATAGCCGCGCGCAAAT
>CAJAQO010000286.1 GCA_903944085.1 uncultured Verrucomicrobia subdivision 3 bacterium | reverse complement strand
GCGCCGAGCCATAGTCGGCCAGATGCTTCCCACCCAGCTTCATCGCCAGCTCCGCCACCCGTTCCACCGTCGGTTTCTTTGCCGCTTTTTCGTTCATCCCTTCACAGACGCAACAGAAATCAAATGGTTTCTACAAAGCAATTAGCAATATGTTTTTCATGATGTTTTGTTGTTTGTTGTTTTCAATTAACTTGCTCCAGCCCGCAACATTAACGAATCAATGTTATTTGGCAGGTTTTAGCCGGAATAAAAGCAATAATCCGCTTGTGATTATTGTAATTGCAAGCATTCCGGCTAAAATTATTCCGCGTTTGGATCTATAGCTATCATATCCCGGGCCGCGCTTTAACCAATGTTGGGCATCAGCCAACAACTTTGGATCTTTATCTGACTTAAATTGGTCTCCGGCATTTAAAATATAAGATGCATAATTATACTTTGTCCGGCTATTAGTCGACTGATAGCGATAATCTGAAACGCGAGTTGTCTCAAAAGAAGTCAAATCGGGAATTTTTTCGCCATTCAATAATTCAATTCCATCAACTCTAAATGTATATTCACTCAAAATCTTGATGCCGCCAGTTTTATAATTTGGCCAGAACTCGATAAATTGTGCCGCAAATGGAATTGCCAAGTTGTTAGTATGACATACCTCTGTGCATTCATAAGAATATTCAATGAAACCATTGGGAATACCTTTACGAATTTGCAGCATATGCAACACATCATCCCGAGAAGATATTTCAAATGGATAATCAAGTATCGAACGACGAAGTTCATCTTCCTCTGTTTTAAGATCCAACACCGAATCGCGCACAATATCTATTCGCTGGATAATCTGGTTGTCGTCAAAAGATTTTAGTATCCATTTACAACCATGATCTAATAACGAGTAGCGGGAATTACTCCAAGGCAACGGCATTTGAATCACCCTATTATGCTCAAAAGAATGTTGAATCATTTGCGGCGTCAGGTGGAAGGCCATCCACGGAAGGAAAAAGTGAGTTGAATCCTGATTATCTGGCACATAAAATTGACCAGGAAAAACAAAGCCATAGGCTTTAAACGAATTTTTTGAACCTGGAGGCGCATTGCCAGCATCTGTTCCAAGTCTATAGATGTTGGTTCCATCATACCGCATTACGCCCCAGTCTTTAGGATTATTATCGTTCGTGGCAGATATGCTCCATTCATCGAATGCAGTTAATGCAACAAAATGAAAATTGTTTATTATCCATGGGTTGTTATTTTTAAATATATGTGAATAGTTGCCTGAAATTTGAATGATTTCTCCTGCATTAGTAAAAGATTGGCCAGATGCAGGATGTAAGCCGCCTATGCCAAAGGTCAGAAATAGATACAGATACGCAAACAACGGGCCATTTCGAATATAAAACTTAACGTTCATTCGATATTTATGCTTATCGTAAAGGATCCCTCCGCCACAGGGATGCTGACAACATCGCTCCATTGGCCGATGGGCGGCATGGCGGCGGTGTCGTCGTAATCGTAATCCCTGCCTTATTGCGCGGTTGGCATATTGGCTTGAACATTCTCATTTCTGATGCCTACATCAAACCATCAAACTCCAGCCGCACAAAGCAAAATCAAAGACCAAAACGCGCCAATTCAGACCAAAATGCGACATTCAGGGATTTTGTGCACGGATCGGAGTTGTTTTACCCGTGGGGCAGCATCCCCAATACTCTTTGTAATCCCGCGATAAATGGGTGGAATGCTTGTAAGCTAGCAGTGCCGCCGTTTCCTTGATGCTGGAACCATCCCGCAACAGTTCAAACGCCCGAAGCTGCCGTTGTTCAGCCAGCCAGGCTTTGGGATGTCTGCCCATTTCCTTCAGGAAATGCCGCTCCAACGTCCGCACGGAGACGCCGCAGTGCTTGGCCAGCGTGGCCGCCGACCATTTGGCCGCCCGCGCCAGTTCCAGCCAGTTTTGAACGCCATTTATGCGCATATCTTCCTATGTGGTAGGCTGCTACCATATATATACGCAGGAAAAACGGCAAATCTTTCAAATTATTTTAAAAATCTTCAAAAAAGGCGCGCGGCGTTGGGCATGGGGCGCAAACAAAAGGAGGATTGGAGATTGTGAGTGGCTGGCGAAGTCGTTTGCATTTGCCAGCTTCTTTCCTCCATCCTCGCTTTTTCAGCAGGCCGCATTAACGATATTTTGACATTTTTAGGAAATTCTGCCTGGGGATGGCTTTTTTTATACACTTTTCCTCCAAAGTCGGTGAACGAGAAACATTAGTCGGTGAGCAACTGTCATTAGTCGCTCAACGAAAGGCATTAGTCGGTGAGCGACCGTCATTAGTCGGTGGCCGACTAATATTAGTCCCTGACCGAGTGGCATTAGTGGGTCAATGAGTGTCATTGGTCGGTGACCGACTAATATTGATTGGTCAACGAAAGGCATTAGTCGGTGAGCGACTAAGGTTAGTTGGCGGCGGTTCGCCGAGGAGTAGTTACGGGGCGCCCGGCAAAATCAGCTACTGGCGGAAAAGGGACGGAGAACGGGCGGCAACTTTTACCCGGCAAGAACTGCTTTTTGCCGGCGTGGTGGCCGGCCAAAGCTGGCCGCTGCGGACTGATTTTCTTCGCCGCATAAAATTTTTTTGGATTATTTTTTCCGGCCATTTCCGGCCGGAGGCGGTTGGCGACCCGGATTGCGGGCGGAAGCCGTTGGATCAAGTTCGCGAAAAAAGCCAATAAATCAGGCGGTTCTTGTTTATAACTCACCCTCTATTGTCATTAGCCGGGCAACTAATGGTAATTAAAACATAGGCAACTGTTTAAGCCATAAGGTGATAGATGGCAAAGGCTCTTCCGGGGCCAGAGTTGGCACAGGCTGTGCTAAATTGTCGGCAGGCCGTCGCACTGCACGTCAAACTGCGGGGATGGTCAATAAAGAATCCAGAAAGCAACAGGTAATATTATGAAAACGAAACAGGCAAACTTAACCGTGCTCCGAAATTTTTATGGCTATACCGGACCAAATCTGGTGATTTTCGGCGGCAACATCGGCGGGAACCTGAACCCGGCCCTGTTCCCCAACCTGCCGTTCGACCCCAAGGTCATCCAGACGCTGGCGGATGATTTGAACGTCAAGCTGTCCGCCATGATCACGGGCGGCACCGCAGAAACAGCGGCCAAGGACAAGGCCTTTGACGCCTTGTGTGACGCGCTCAACGCGGACGCCAACATCGTCGAGAACGTGGTGGGCATGGATTTGGAGAAACTGCTGGCCACGGGCTACCTGCCGGTCAACACCAACCGGGCCTCGTCGCCCCTGGACGACACGGCCATCGTGAGCCTGCTGAACAACGGCACCACGCAGTTGCTATTGCAACTGTTGGTGGTGCGGAACGCCAGGTCGTATCAGGTGCAAACGAGCACGGATGGCGGCAAGACGTGGGCGGAGGCGTGCATTTCCACGCAGGCCCGCCGGATTGTGCTGACCAACCTGGCGCCAGGCACGACGTATGCGGTGCGGGCACGCGCCATCGGCGGCAGCACCGGGGCGAGCGCCTGGACCGGTGCCATGGCCATCATTATCCACCTGAAAAAGGAATGATGAAGGCAGAATGATGAATGAAGAAACATTCCCCATTGCGCCGCAAACCGGCGCGGAGGGCGCAGCACAGCGCGCCATCCCTGCCTTGATTTCTTGATTTCAAAATGGGATTTGCCCGGAGCGTTTCCGGGCAAACGGGCGGCGGGCAATTTCTGGGATTCTCATTGCCTGCCACCCGTGTTTATTTTGCGCTGGCTTGGCGGATGGTTCCGCCGTTGCGCGGGCACCTTTCACTTTTGCTTTCGCCGCCGGCCGCTTCCGGCTAAAACTTTTTCAGGTGGATCAATCCCGGCCAGGCATGACCCCGGTCCCCCGGCGGAAATGCTGGCTGCGCGGGCCGCTCCGAGCCGGCCGGAGCAATTGCTCAGGCGCTTGTTCTTCCGTTTATTTCCGGCGGGAAGTGCTGGCAGAAATTCCCGCGCTTGATTATGCTCCGCGTTCTTGAATGAACACGATTTTTATCACCGGCGCCGCGGGTTTTATCGGCAGCACCTTGGTGGACCGTCTGCTCGCCGAAGGTAAAACCGTCACCGGCTGGGATAATTTTTCCACCGGCCAGAAAAAATTCCTCGCGGGCGCGCTGAAAAATCCCCGCTTCAAACTGATTGCAGGCGACAATCTGGATTTGCCCGCGCTCACGCGCGCGATGGCGGGTTGCGACACCATTTTCCACCTTGCGGCCAACGCCGATGTGCGCTTCGGTCTCGAACATCCGTCCAAGGATTTGCAGCAAAACACCGTCGCCACGTTCAATGTGCTCGAAGCCATGCGCGCCAATGGCATCAAGCGCATCGCCTTCAGTTCCACCGGCAGCGTTTACGGCGAAGCGGAAAAAATTCCCACGCCCGAGGATGCGCCGTTTCCGGTGCAGACTTCGCTTTATGCCGCCTCCAAAATTTCCGGCGAAGGCATGATTTCGTCGTATTGCGAAGGCTTCAAATTTGAGGGCTACATTTTCCGCTTCGTCTCCATTCTTGGCGAACGCTACACGCACGGCCACGTTTTTGATTTCTACAAACAGCTCCTCGAACATCCCGACCGTCTGAAAGTGCTGGGCGACGGCGCGCAGCGGAAAAGTTATTTGTATGTGCAAGATTGCGTCAGCGCGATGCTGCACGTCATCAACCTTGGCACGGCCAAAAAGGCGAAGCACGGCGTGGAAATTTACAATCTCGGCACCGACGAATATGTGCAGGTCAACCATTCCATCGGTTACATCTGCGGCGCGCTTGGTTTGAAACCGCAGTTCGAATACACCGGCGGCAGCCGCGGCTGGGTGGGCGACAATCCGTTCATCTTTCTCGACACCAAAAAAATCCGAGGCACCGGCTGGAAAACGTCACTGACCATTGAGCAGGGCATCCAGCGCACGTTGCAATGGCTGCAACAAAACCAATGGGTTTACGAAACGCGCCCATGAAGATTGGAAATCAGAAGTCGAAAATGGGAAGCACGCCCCGGTCGTGGCGTCTTTGTTTCCGCTTTCCGCTTTCCGCTTTCCGCTATTGCTTATGAAAATCGTCCTCACCGGCAGCAGCAGTGGCATCGGCAAATTCCTTGCCGACCGGCTGGCCGCGCATGGGCATGAGGTCTGCCGGCTGGCGCGTTCGCCGCAAACCGGCTTCAGTTTTCCGTGCGATGTCGCTGACTGGGCGGCGGTGGAAAACTGCGCTAAAAAAATTTCCGAACAATGGGACTCCTTGGATGCGCTCATCTGCTGCGCCGGCGTCCAAGCGCCCATCGGCCCGGCCATGGAAATTGACCCGCGCGCGTGGCGGCATAACCTGGCCGTGAACCTGGACGGAACATTTTTTGCCGTCCGGGCGCTCTACCCGCTGCTGAAAAAATCCGCCGCCCGCGCGAAGGTGATTTGTTTTTCCGGCGGCGGCGCCACCAGTCCGCGCCCGAATTTCGCCGCCTACGGCGTGGCCAAAACCGGCGTTGTCCGGCTCGTCGAGATGCTGGCCGCCGAGTGGTCCGGGAGCCCGCCGGACATCAACGCCATCGCGCCCGGCGCGATTTTCACGAAGATGACCGAGGAAGTGCTGGCGCGCGGCGAAAAGCTGGCCGGCCAGAAGGAGTTTGAATCCGCCAGCAAACTTCAGCGCGACAATTCGGCCAAATTGGAGAAAGTTTTCGGCCTCGTGGATTTTCTGCTTTCACCGAAAAGTGACGGCATTTCCGGCCGGCTCATCAGCGCGCCGTGGGATCCGTGGCCGAATCTCGCGGCGCGGCGCGACGAATTGATGCCGTCGGACATTTACACCTTGCGCCGCATCGTGCCGGAAGATCGCGGTAAAAAATGGAGTTGAAATGATTTTCACCGCACGCCAAGGCGCAAAGACGCAGAGCTGGAAAAAATTTGCTTTGCGCCTTTGCGCCTTTGCGTGAGCCTATCCTAATGAACTACGCCATTATCGGCTGCGGCCTCATCGGAAAAAAACGCGTCGCGGCCATGCCCGCCAGCGCAGAGCTAATCGTCGCGTGCGATACGAACCTGTCGCGCGCCGAAGAACTGGTAAAGCTCGCCAAAGCCGGCCGCGCCTGCGCGGATTACAACGACGCGGTTGCGGATCCAAAAGTCGAAGTAATTTTCATCGCCACGCTGAATTCCCTGCTCGCGCCCATCGCGCTGGCGGCGGTAAAAAACGGCAAACATGTGCTGGTGGAAAAGCCGGCGGGGATTTCGGTGAATGAACTTGAAGCGCTGGAAACTGCTGCGCAAAAAACCGGCGCGCTCGTCCGCGTCGGTTATAATCACCGCTATCATCCGGCCGGCTTGAAGGCGCTGGAAATTTTCCGCAGCGGCGCGCTCGGCCCGATGATGTTTGTGCGCGGGCGCTACGGCCAGGGCGGGCGCATCGGCTACGAAAAGGAATGGCGCGCGGACCCGCAGCTTTCCGGCGGCGGCGAGTTAATTGATCAAGGTGTTCACCTGATTGATCTCGCGGGAATTTTTCTCGGCGAGTTCACCACGGTCGAAGGCCATGCGGCAACGTATTTCTGGAAAATGCCCGTGGATGACAACGCGTTTTTAAGCCTGCGCAATGCCAACGGCAACACGGCCTGGCTACACGTCAGTTGCAGCGAGTGGAAAAATCTTTTCAGCCTCGAAATTTATGGGCGCGACGCCAAATTGCACTGGGAAGGACTGGGCGGCAGCTACGGCATCGAACGGCTGACCTATTACAAAATGCTGCCGCAAATGGGCCCGCCGGAAACGACCATTTACGAGTTCCCGCGCGGCGACGAGTCGTGGAAAATTGAGATGGCGGAATTTTTTGAAGACATCCGTTTGAAACGTTGTCCGGTGCCGGGATTGAAGGAGGCGAAAGCAGCTTTGAGCGTTGTGGAACAGATTTATCAAAGCGGAAAGCGGAAAGCGGAAAGCGGAAATTGAATTTGTATGCGAACCGAATTGGAAGAACGGACGCGAAAGTTTGCCGTGCAAGTGGTCAAAACGGTTGCGGCTTTTCCCAAAAACGCCGAGGGACAAATTATCGGACGGCAATTGCTTAAGGCTGGCACTTCAATCGGGGCAAACTACCGAGAAGCGAATCGCACCGAATCCAAAAGCGATTTCGTTCACAAAATCGGTGTGGCGGAAAAGGAAGCCGCCGAGACGGTTTATTGGTTGGAAATTTGCCAGGATACTGGTCTTGGATCTGAAGCACAAATCGCTGAACTGCTGGACGAGTCTGGTCAATTACTGGCAATTTTGATTACCATTGGCCGCAAAACGAAGAAAATTTTATGAGAACGAAATTTAACCGTAGTCGCGGGAGTTTCCGCTTTCCGCTTTCCGCTTTCCGCTTTTGCTTATGATCATTGCCCGTTCACCCTTGCGCATTTCGCTCGGCGGCGGCGGCACGGATTTGCCGTCGTATTACGAAAAGTTCGGCGGCTTTCTCATCGCCGGGGCGATTGACCGCTACGTTTACATCACGTTGCACGAAAACTTCACGCCTGACCTGATTGTCAAATACTCGCGGCTGGAGCGGGTCGAAAGCGCCGCCAAGGTCGAGCATCCCATCATTCGTGAGGCATTTGATCTCGTTGGCCTCGACGGGCAAGGGCTGGAGCTGACCTCGATGGCGGACATCCCGTCCGGCACCGGTCTGGGTTCTTCCGGCAGTTTCACGACGGCGTTGCTGAAAGCCTTGCACGCGCAAAAAAAGGATCTCATTCATCCCGCCGAACTCGCCGAACAAGCGTGCGACATCGAATTGAACCGCCTGCACGAACCCATCGGCAAGCAGGACCAATACATCGCCGCGTTCGGCGGTTTGACGTGCTTCAACTTTTTGCCAGGCGGAAAAGTGGAGGCGTGGCCGCTGAAAGTTTCCGATGAGACGCGCGACAATCTGGAAGATAATCTGCTGTTGTTTTTCACCGGCTATTCGCGCAGCGCCTCGGCGATTCTGAAGGAACAGGACACCAAATCCAAAGCGGACGACAAGTCCATGATTGAGAATTTGCACTTCGTCAAGGATCTCGGTCTGCAAAGCAAAGCCGCGCTGGAATCGGGCAATCTGCACGAATTCGCGCGGCTGATGGATGTCCACTGGCAGCGCAAAAAACAGCGCAGCGGCGGCATGAGCAATCCGAAAATTAACGAATGGTATGACCTCGCGCTGGCCAACGGCGCGCTCGGCGGCAAGCTCATCGGCGCGGGCGGTGGCGGCTTCCTGATGTTTTACGCGGAAGCCAAGGCGAAGCTGCGTCACGCGATGCGCCAAAGCGGTTTGAAGGAAGTGCGCTTCCGATTTGATTTCGAGGGCACGAAACTGGTGATCTCGTGAGCGTCACGCAGGAAAACATTCCCGTCGCCATTCTCGCGGGCGGACTCGCCACGCGGTTGCGGCCCATCACGGAAAAAATTCCCAAGTCGCTTGTGCCGGTCGCGGGGCGGCCGTTTCTCGCGCACCAATTGGAAATGCTCCACGCGCGCGGCATTCGCCGCGTCGTTTTGTGCATCGGCTTTCTTGGCGAAATGATTCAGCGCGAATTTGGCAACGAAGCGTTCGGCATCCAGCTCGATTATTCCTTCGACGGCGAAAAATTGCTCGGCACCGGCGGCGCGATCAAGCGCGCGCTGCCCAAGCTGGGCGAAGAGTTTTTTATTCTCTACGGCGATTCGTATCTGCCGATTCCTTACGCGCCCGTCGCGGAAACCTTTCATCGCAGCGGCAAGCTCGGCCTAATGACGGTTTATCGCAATGACGGCAAATATGACGCGAGCAATGTGGTTTTTGCCGACGGCGAAATAAAAATCTACGACAAAAAACAGAAGCTACCCGAAATGCGGCACATTGACTACGGCTTGAGCCTGTTCAAGTCGTCGGTGTTTGATGCGTATGCCGCCGACCAGGTTTTTGATCTCGCCGAAGTCATGGGCCGGCTCGTCCGCGAAAAGCAACTGGCCGGCTACGAAGTGCTGGAGCGATTTTACGAAATGGGTTCGCCGGCGGGTTTGGCGGAGTTGGAAACAATTTTGAAGCCGCGATAAACTCTGCTTTCAATCGGCATTAAAAATTCGTAATTTGAAATTTCCATGAGTTTTACCAGACAATTTCTCGCCGAAGCGCAGCAGATCACGGCCCAACTCGACGAAGCGGCCATTGAAAAATGCGCGGACGAACTGGCCGCCATCCGCGCGCGCGGCGGACGGCTGTTCATCCTCGGCGTGGGCGGCAGCGCAGGCAACGCCGGCCATGCGGTGAATGATTTCCGCAAAATCTGCGGCTTTGAGGCTTACGCGCCCACGGACAATGTTTCCGAACTCACGGCGCGCACGAATGACGAAGGCTGGGCGACGGTTTTTTCCGAATGGTTGAAGGGCAGTCGCATCAATGCGCAGGACGGACTCCTGATTTTTTCGGTTGGCGGCGGCAACCTTGAAAAAAATGTCAGCCCCAATCTCGTCAGCGCGATTCAGGTGGCCAAATCGGTCGGGGCCTCGGTGGTCGGCATCGTCGGCCGCGATGGCGGTTACACGGCGCAGCAGGCGACCGCGTGCGTAATCGTCCCGACGGTGAATCCCACGCACGTCACGCCGCACAGCGAGGCGTTTCAAGGCGTCATCTGGCATTTGTTCGTGTCGCATCCGAAATTGAAAGTTGCCCAGACCAAATGGGAAAGCACGAAGTAAAAGCGGAAAGCGGAAAGCGGAAAGCGGAAATGCGTCGCGCGGTTTTTCTCGATCGCGATGGTGTGATTAATCGTGCGTTGGAAAAGGAATCCAAGCCATATCCGCCGACGAGCCTCGCCGAATTTGAAATTCTTCCCGAAGTTCCCGCCGCGTGTGCCAAACTGAAAGCCGCCGGATTTTTATTGGTGGTGGCCACGAACCAGCCGGATGTCGGCCGTGGCACATTGAAGCAGGAAGTCGTCGAAAAAATTCACGCGCACATGCTGGCGCAACTGCCGATTGATCGCGTCGAAGTTTGTTTTCACGCCGGCAAAGGTTTGTCCGACTGCGATTGCCGCAAACCCAAACCCGGCATGTTGCTGCGCGCCGCGCGTGAACTTGGCATTGATCTCGCGCAAAGCTGGATGGTCGGCGACCGCTGGCGCGATGTGGATTGCGGCCATGCGGCGGACTGTAAAACAATTTTTATTGATCGTGGGTATGCCGAGGAGTTGAAGCAGAAACCTGATTTTTCCGCTCGCAATCTGGGCGAGGCGGCTGACATTATCTTGGCCCAAACGAACAAATAATTTTATGAAGCGAACCCTGAAAGATTTGTCGGTGAAAATTTTTGCCGACGGCGCCGACAAAAAAGGCATGTTGGAATTGAATGCCAATCCGCTCATCCAAGGTTTGACCACGAACCCGACGCTGATGCGCAAGGCCGGCCTGACGGATTTCGAGGCGTTCGCGCGGGACGTGCTGCAAACCATCACCGTCAAGCCGCTGTCGCTCGAAGTGTTTTCCGACGAGTTTTCCGAAATGAAGCGCCAAGGTTTGAAGATCAATGGCTGGGGGAAAAATGTTTACGTCAAAATCCCCATCACCAACACGCGCAAAGAATCGTCGCTGCCGCTCATCAAGGAACTGGCGAAGGAAGGCGTGAAATTAAACGTCACGGCGATTCTCTCCCTGGCCCAGGTTGAGGGCGTAACTGAGGCTTTGAACCCAAATGTTCCGGCCGTCGTTTCCGTTTTTGCCGGCCGCATCGCGGACACGGGCGTTGATCCGGTGGCCATCATGGCCCAGAGCAAAACCGTTTTGAAAGATTTGCCGCACGCCGAACTCCTCTGGGCCAGCGTGCGCGAAGTGCTGAACATTTTTCAGGCGAACGACTGTGGTTCGCACATTGTCACCGTGCCACACGATATTCTGGCCAAAGCAATCAAAATGGCCGGCATGGATTTGGACGAACTTTCGCTCGACACCGTGAAGATGTTCGCCAACGACGCCAAAGCGGCAGGCTTTTCGCTCTGATCAAATCAATTTCGTCACGGTCGCAAAAACATCCGGAACTTTCACCGATTCCATGCAGGCGAGCAATTCCTCGCGCGTGCCTTTGATGTCGCCGCCGTCGTAGCGGTAAAAATCCAGGCCGCGCCCATTCACCACCGGATTTTTCACGAGCGTGAAATTATTTCCGTAAGGCCAGTTCGTCACATTCAACGTCGGCGCTTCGATGACAATTTGATTCGGCACCTTCATCGCCGCCGCGATGTGCATCAGCGCCGTGTCCACGCTCAAAAACGCGCTGCAACGCTTCATCAGCGCCGCCGTCTCGCGCAGATTTTTCGTCTTCGCCTCCAGCGTCAGCTCGCGGTTCGCCTGCGCCAGAATGATTTCATGGTCTTTTGCCTCCTCCGGTCCGCCGAAAAGCAAGACGCGGATGTCCGGTCGTTCCTTGTTCAATTGTCGCACCAGTCCGGCGTAATTTTTTAAGGGCCAGCGTTTCAGCCTCAGATTTTTGGTGCCGCCGGAACCGACGTGGATTCCCAGGATTTTCTGTCCGACCAGTCGGTGCTTCACCAAAAAATCTTCTGCGAAGCGTTCTTCCGACGGCGTCAGAAAGAATTCCATTTCATGCGCCGCCATTTTTTTATTCGCGCCAATCAAGGGCAGCACGTCAAAATTATTTTCGATCGAATGGCGCGCGTAATCCTGCGGCAGCGTGCCGGTGATCAGCCAGCGGTCCAGCCAGGTGAAACATTCGTATTCATGGCTGATTCGCACCTGCGCGCCCACAATGAAGGCCGCAGCGCGGTAATGAATGCGGCTTTGCGGATGAGTATTGACGGAAAGCTGGTAACGCTCGCGCCGCAGCGACCAGAGAAACCGCAGCGTCTCCAACGTGCCGCACTGCATCAAATTTTTGTAGATGACGCGGTTGACGCACGGGTTGCTTTCCAGCAAATCCCGGCCGCCGGCTTCTTTCGTCAGCACATCAATGGTCGCGTCGGGAAAATTGGTGCGCAACTCGTGGATGAGCGGCGTGGCGATCAGCGTGTCGCCGATGCCCGCGAGGGAGATGACCAGGATTTTCACAGGCGTGAAATTTTTTCCAGCAGCCCCGTGGTGGATTTGCCCGGCACGAACGGCACGAGCACAATTTTTCCACCCGTCGATTCCACCGCGCGCCGCTCGTCCTGATTCAACGTCTCCAAAGTGTAATCGCCGCCCTTGACGTAAATATCCGGCTGCGCGGCGGCGAGAAATTTCGTCGCCGTCGTGTCGGTGAAAATGCAGACACCGTCCACGCTTTGCAGCGCGGCCAGCACCGAGGCGCGGTCCGTCTCCGAATTCACCGGCCGGCCCGCGCCTTTCAAGCCGCGCACCGCCGCGTCGCTGTTGACGCCGATGAGCAGCGCGTCGCCACGGTTGCGCGCGTCTTCCAGGTAGGTGACGTGGCCCAGATGCAAAATGTCGAAGCAGCCGTTGGTGACGACGAGTTTTCTGCCGCTCGCGCGAAAACTTTTTCGCCACGCTGGCAACTGATCCCACGCGATGATTTTACTGCGGAAATTCATCCCGTCATTTTGCCTGCGCAGCGTGCGAATTCAACATTTTCCACACGCGTAGCGTTTCGGTCACACCCCACGCCTGCGCATCGCAGCCGCGCTGCGTGTGCGGCGCGTCGCCGTCGAGAATTTCCGGGATTTGTCCGAGGCAGCCTTCATTCAGAATTT
This sequence comes from uncultured Verrucomicrobia subdivision 3 bacterium, assembly GCA_903944085.1. Classification (GTDB taxonomy): domain Bacteria; phylum Verrucomicrobiota; class Verrucomicrobiia; order Limisphaerales; family UBA11358; genus UBA11358. The sequence goes on along the minus strand of CAJAQO010000286.1, from coordinate 68,440 downwards.
TTTCCGCGCTGACTAAATGCGCTTTTGCCGCCACCACGGCTGCCGGCGAAAAATCCCATGCACGCACGATCGCCTCACAAAAGCTGGGAAACGTCCACGTCCACGCCGTGCCGTTGTGATACGCGGGCTTGCGGCGCGTGTCCTCATCGCCTTCGTAACGCGGCCAATACGGCTCCGGCGGATTGTTGATCAGCCGTCCGTCGTTGCTGAAAATCGGCAGCGGCACGGCCACCGGCAGCGGTGCGAGCGAGCGCAGCGCGCCCGGCACGACGAGATATTTTTGCGCCGCCGCGACGCAGCGTTTCGCGCGTTCGCCGGTGACGAGGCCGAGGCTGACGGCGAAAAGACAATTGCTGCGCAATGCATCGCTCGCCGCGGCGTCGCGCGCGATGACATTTGATTTGGCGATCAACACGTCGGCAAACCAGCCTTTATTTTCGAGCCAGAAAAGTTTTTCAAACGAGGCCAGCGCGTGTTCGGCGAGATCCTGCCATTTCTTTTGATCGGTCTTGGCGGAAATAGTTGCCAGCAGCCGCAGCAGGCGAATCCACAGCACTTGAATTTCGACGGGATAACCTTCGCGCGGCGTGCCGGCGGGAAAATTCGTGTCCATCCAGGTGAAATGGCTCGGACTCCAGATGAGCGCGGAATCGGCGTCCATGCGGATGCCGTTCGGCGTGCCTTTGGCGTAGTTTTCGGCGATGCTCGCGAGCACGTCGCGGAGGGTGCGGCCATTTTCATCCACCAGCGTCGCGTAAAAATCTTTGGTTTTTAATTTCGGATTTTTAATCTTGGAAATTTCTTCGCACACGACCGCGAACCACAGCGGTGCATCCGACGTGTCGCGGTTGGAAACGTCGTTGCCGTGAATCGTGTTGGGCAGCGTGCCGTCTTTTTCAAATTTGGCGAACGTGAGCAAAAGCTGCCTCACCTCGTCAACCATGCCGGCGGCTAAAAGCCCGCGCGCACAAATCAGCGAATCGCGACCCCAGTCGAGAAACCACGGGTAGCCGGCGATGACCGTTTTGCCCTCATCGCGGCGCACGACGAATTGTTTCGCCGCGCGTGCAAGTTGCGCTTCAAAATTGGCTTCTGCCTTTCCGCTTTCCGCTTTCCGCTTTCCGCTTTTGCTTTGCTCCGTTTCCGCCGTCAGCACCAGCGTTGCCTCGGTGCCTTTTGCGAGCGGAATTTCAAACCAGCCGGGGCTGTAGGCATCGCCGCTGCCGGTTTGGCCGCGCGTCTGCTCGACCGGATGCGGAATGTTTTCGCACCACTCTGGCTGCGGATGATATTCGCCGGCGTCGGCAAAGACGCGCAACTGGCGGTCAGGGGCGGGCGTGAAGATGAAGCCCGTTAATAATTCTGTAGCAGCCGAGGTGACGAGGCTCAAATTAATTTCCGCCTTCTGCCTTCCGCCTTGCGCCTTTTTAGAATGAGCCTCCTCACGTCGGCTGCTACCAATCGGATGGCAATTCGACGCGAAATGGAAATCCGCGCCGCTGTTGCGTTTGGTTTCGCTGTGAAAATTCCGGTCTTCGATGTCCACGCGCACGGTCAAGCGCACATCGGCGTCGGCAGGCAACTGTTTTCCCTGTGCGAGTTTTTCCGTGGGCCGGCGAAAGTAAAAAACGGTGGTGTTTTTGCCGTCGAGCATTTCCGCGCGCAGTTCAATTTCCACCGTGCGGCCGTCGCCGGCGTTCGCCACAAAATTCCAGACGGCCGGCGAGCCGGGCTGGAACGACGCGAGATTTTTGAAATCCAACGGCGACAGAAAACCGTCCGCATTCACCCAGGCGCGGATTCGCTTCACCAAAACGTGGCGGTCCACCGGCACGGCGGGATTCAGATTTGCGCCGAGCGCGCAGTCGTATTTGGAATTTATGCGGCCCAGGTCCACGCACAGCCGCGCCATGCCGCCGATACCATTCGTCAATAAAACCAGGTCGCCGGATTGCGGATTGCGGATTGCGGATTGCGGATTGGCGGAAAGAAAACGAATGGCGGCGGAAACTTTTGGCGAAGTGGTCGCGTAGCGTTCCACAATTAAATTGGATTCGGCCGTTGTATCGCGCGGCGCAAATGTTGCGATGTGCCGGTCGCCGACGGCGATGGACTGGATGTGGCACGTGACCGCAGTTTCATTCTGACTTCTGACTTCTGGCTTCTGACTTCGCAATTCGGCCCGGAACGGCGCGGAATCTTCAATCAGCAGCCAATGACCGGGCGGCACGAGCGTGACGCGGCGGGCATCCAGCAATGTCCATTCGACCACGCGGGGAAAAACCTTTCCGGCGCTGACTTCAGCCAACAAATCGGCGAGCGAAGTTTTGGCTTCGCGCGCGGCGAATTCGCTGGCAGCGGCGAGAAAATTTTTCGGCGACGATTCAACCTGCGCCGCGAGCCACAGCCAGTCGAGGCCGTCAATGGTTTCGGCGGCAACGATTTTATTCAATGATTCCAAGGCCCAGGCGGCTTGCGCGCGGACACGGCGGTAATTATCGCCGCTCAAACCGGCAGGTTTCTCGGTCGGCGCGAGGCAGAAGACTGCGCCCGGCGGAAGTGTGAACGCGATTTCGTTTTTGGTGGCGGAAATTTTCGGGAGCGGCTGGCCGAGCAAATCAAACGCAAAAGCGGAAAGCGGAAAGTGGAAAGCGGAAACTTCGAGCGTCAGCGCGTTTGGATTTTCCAGCTCCGTGTTGACCAAAATTAAAACGAAATCCTTGCCTTCGGCGGATTCGCGGAGCAGCGCGTAAACTGGTGAATCGGGCGCACTCAGGCGCGTGAGTCTTGCGCCGTCGAAAAAGCATGGATGATCGGCGACGAGCTGGTTGAGCTGCGCGAGTTCGGGCACGATGTTTTCGGCGGCGTCCCAGTTCAGGCCGGTGTTGCCGTGGACTTTTATTTTTTCCGTCGCCAGCCATTCCACGCCGCAGGTGAAACCGAAACCGCCGCTCGGACTGGTCAGCGCGCACAGCCGATTTCGCAGGAGCGACCAGGCGCGGCCTTTTTTCGCGAGACGGTCGTTATCGTGCGTTTCGGAATAATTCACGTAGCTGCCGACGCGTTCATTTTGCCGGCTGGCGTAGTCGAGATACCACGCGACCTCTTTGCCGGAATAATTTTGGAACAATTCGGAATACGCCCATTGCATCCCGCCTTCGGTTAGCAAAAGTTCCGTCGCGTCCCACGAGCCGCCAAGACCTTCGAGCAGAAAAATGGTTTCGGGAAATTCCTCCTGCACGCGGGCGACGATGTATTGCCAGGCGGGCGCGGGAATTTTGTAGCCGGCGTCGCAGCGAAAACCATCCACGCCGCGCCGGCACCAGACGAGCAGCGAGTCGGCGATGAGATCCCAAAGTTTGACGCTGTGCTGTTCGAGTTCCACCAAATCTTCCCAGACCGTGCCCCACGCGCCGGGACTGGCGAATGAGCCGTCGGGATTTTTCAGGAAAAACTCCGGGTGATTTTCCTGCAAGCTCGAACCCCAGCCGGTGTGGTTGATGACGATATCAATGAACACGCGCGCGCCGAGCGAATGTGCCGCGTAAGTTAGTTCGCAAAACTGGTCAATACCGGTGGTGCATTGGTCGAATTCGACGAGCGCGGGATCAACCGCCGTCAAATCCAGCGCGGCGTAAGGACTGCCGAAACGACCGAAGCGCGCGTAGGTCGTGGGCGTCGGATGCACCGGCAAGAGATGAATGATCCGGCAGCCGAGTTGGTTGACGATGAAGGGCAACTGCCGCGTGAGGTCGCGGAATTTGCCCGACGGCGGCAGCGTGGCGTAGCCTTGCGCTTCCAGCGATTTCAACTGCGTATCCAATTTTTCATCGGCGGTGGCCGCGAGATTTTTGGTCGCCCCGAAAAGCCGGGTGAAGGCGCAGTAAAGGGTGTTCGCCGTCCGGGCAAAATTCGGATGCACCGAAATGCCGGCGTCCGCGCCATCGGGCCAGTGCTGCCAGTTTTTTTCGTCGAGCAGGTAAGCCTTGGCCTGAAAGTAGCCGACTTCCGCGAGCGGCAGCTCAATGGCCCAGCCTTCGGCGGTTGGTTGCATCGGCACGTCCCGCCAGGAGGAATTGGCGACCACCGCCCGGCCGGCATGGGCGGAGATGATTTCTTGGCGGCGGGCGGCGGCGCGGCCGAGATTGGTGCGGAGTCGCGCGCGCCAGTTTTTCGGCGCGGCGAAATTCCTGCCGGCGTTGATGGAGAAAAGGATTTTGTCGCCGATGAAGCGCACGAGGCGTTCGCCGGTGACCGGAGACATGGCTGGTTTGGGTAAATCCACCTGCAAAAGTTTTAGCAGGAAGCGACCGGCGGCGAAATAAAAATTGGCTTTGGCTTCACGGCTGACTTGACGGGCAATCGCCCCCCATGTGCCGAGCAAGGGTGTCCGCAAGAATTTCTCGAGAACGAATTTCGCGCCTTGCATCCCTGAACCGGAGCCAAGGTAGCGCGGCCGTCCTCGGCGGCGAGTGCCGGCGGCGTCTCACCGCCAGTTCGATCATCGGGCGAGACGCCCGAACACCAGTTGCAACGGTTGGCGCAATAGCGCGAGGAGTTGGTCGAAACATTCGACGCGGGAGATCCAGATAAAATCATCGAGCATCAGCGCCAATTGGCTGCGATTGAGGCCGAGATCAAAAAAACCCGGTTCAGCGCTACAAAGCCCGCGCCGCCTTCTTCAACGCCACACCTAACACTTAAGAAAATATCAAACCTGCTTTTTAAGCTTTCGGATCAGAAACCAGCTCAGGCAGCCGATGAGTGAAAGGCTGACCGGTGCCGGTTCAGGCACTGCCACCGCAGTTGCAGTGAAAATGTTTGCCTGCAAGCCTTCGGGGTTAATCGGGCCTTGGGCGATCTGGGTTATGTAAAACTGCAGCGTGTTGACGCCGGCGGTAAATCCGCTATTGAGCGTGAAAAAGGCAAACGCGGTGTTGGAGGTATTTGAAAATGCAGTTTGAACCCCGTTAAGCCAGATGCTTGAGGAGTCGTCGGAAAGCCATTCGCCGGTAATGTTTGCCGTGGCCGGATTGAATCCGACCAGATTAAACGTCAAGGTATAAACATAAGTTCCCGCCGGTTCATCATCGGTGGGTCCAGTGGCATCCCCGGTTTGATTGATCCAAGCCGAGGTGACGGTGTTTGCCCCCCAATATGGATTTATCGGCGAAGTGGCATAGGCTGAACTGCTGCCGAGCGGAGAACTGGTGATCGTGTAGTGCGGGTCAATCTGTGCGCCAGGCAGGAGATTTCCCAAACTATCAACCCCCGTGCTAAAAACACCGGGAATGGTTGATTGGGCATTTGCGGAAATTGGAAGCATGGCGCACGTCAAACCAGCCGCGCAGGTAACAGCCATTGAGAATTGTCCGGCAATTTTTAAACTCATAGATTTTTTTGGTGATTATTCTGCACAGTTCGCTTCGTTACAGCGAATTAAAACAAAAGCCGCGTTGCCCGTCAACCCACTTTAGAAGAAATTTATATCTCTGATTAAACATTCTTCTAGCGTGCGCTGGGATCGGCTCCAAGCCGCTGCAACCGGATGCTGGCTTCGTGCCAGAAGAGCGTTCCCGCCGGGGTGTTGCTGAGACAAAGCCGCAAGCAATGCACAATTTGGTTCGTGTCGTGCCGCTGCTCGGCAATCGCCGCCAAGCCATAGTTGACACGGCCGGGTTCCCAACCTGATTTGTCGAGGTCGCGGAAATCGGTTTCCGCCGCCGCGAAATCCTGACAGGCCAATTGGGCGATGGCTCGATTGAGCCGGGCCATCGGCTGGTTGGTGAGGGTGAGGACGCGGTTCAGCACCGGAATGGCGGCGGCGGGATTGCCCGACTGAATCAAAATGGCGGCCTGGCGGTTCAGCCCTGGCACGTCGTCCGGTGACTGATCGAGCTGCGCGTTGACGATCTGGAGGGCGTTGGTGAAATCTCCAAAAGCCAGGTAGGCGCTCATTACCCGATTCCGGATCTGGGGATCATCGGGATGCTGCTGCAAAACCGACTGGAGCGCATTGCGGGCGTTGGCGATGTTGGTTTGCGCCAGCCAGAAATTCGCCTCCAGCACCGCCAGTTCAAAATCCACGGCCCCATCAGCCGAAATTTTTTTGGCTTCATCCCGCAAATGACTGATGATCGGCCGGGCACGGTCAGTTTGTTGGAGCCGGGTGTAAACGTCCGCGAGGGCAAATTCCGGAGCAGGCACGCCGGGCGCGAGCGAGCGGGTGCGTTCGAACTGGCGGGCCGCCTGCAGCAGCAGACCGGATTGCGCATAGGTGCAGCCGAGCAGATAGCAAAAAACCGGTTCGTCAAACGGGCCGCATTGGTTCATCAGCAGGCTCAAGCGCCGGGGATTTTCCAACTGGCCGGCCACGGTGTGTAACTCGGCCAGCCCCAGCTTGCGGCCCGACTGGAGGTTGGTGTTGCAGACCAGACTGATCCGCGCCGAAAAATTATTCGTGTTCAATTGCAACGCCTGTTCCAAGCGTTGCTGCGACCCGGACCAACGGCCTTGACCTTGCAGCATCACGCCCCAGCCGTCTAGCGTCATCGAATACCAGTCGGCCAGCAGAAGATTCTGTATCCGCGGCGTCCGGGTGAAGCCGAGTTTTTCGAGTTTGATCTGTCTGTCCGTCAGCCGTCGGGCAGCCGCAGGCACGAGCGGCTCCAGTTCGTTTTGCCAGGCATTGTTCCAGAAGTTTTCATTTGCGTTCACGACGGCGGCGGATAACTGGGGAAGCTCCGGGTTTTGGCTTTCACGCAGGATCATTTTGTAACTGGCACCGTTGGGCTCCAGATAGAACCGCTCGAAAAAAGCACCATAGCTGGGATGCAGATAGAACAAGCGGTTGGTGCGGGCGATTTGTTCGAGCAAATGCGTGGTTTCGATGGGCGACAGTTCGTGCCGGTTTTCATCGGTCAGCCAGCCGAGCGCCCGCCGGTGTTCGAGCCGGGCGCGATAGGCCACGTTTGGCAACTGGTGCGTATCCACGGCCAGCCAATCTGCCCGCCGTCGCTGATGGGCCAAGGCAGCTTGAAAGACCCAAAGTTTCTGCGGTTCGTCGGCCAACATTATTCCCGGACCGGCGGGCAAGGACTCAAAGGCCAGTTCACCGAAGCGTTGCAAGGGATGAAAATTTGGATTCAGAATGGCTCCGGCATTTTTTCCAACGAGCCCCAAGATCAGCAGGCCGAGGCAGGCGGCACCGAATGGGAACACCAGTTGCCGCCACTTGATTTTATTTTTAGAACGCTGGCGGCGCAGCCCCGCGCGCTGTGAAATCAGCATCAAGTTGCCGGCCAAAAAGGCGGCGCCCACGGCGTTCAAATAATCAAACGTCAGCAGCGGCATGGAGACGCCCAATTGTTGATGCAGAATTTGTCGCGGGCCGATGACCGGGTCAAACGCCAGCACCAGGCAGGCCAGCAGCAAGGCCAGCCGCACCCGCCAGTAAATCCACAGTTGAAAACGCTCCACCCGCGATTTGTTTTTAACGCCATCCTCGCGGAGCCGCACCAGACAGGCCAGCGTGGGCACCAGAAAATACACCGCCACCGCCAGCGTTACCAACTGGTGCGACATCCAGAATTGATGGTAAAATATTTGGATCAGGTTTTTGGACTGCCGCAAACTGGCGAGCCAGGCCTGCCCCAGGCTCCAGGGAGAATGCGGATTCAATCCATTAGCCAGCGGCAGCAGGACGTAAAAAGAAAATCCGGCCAGACCAAGTCCGGCCATCCGCAACAAAAAGCTCGGTCGCAGGAAGTGCCGTTTGCGCAGCCAGATCAGGCTCACGACAAAAATCGGCAGCGTCAGCAGCATCAGCCAGTTTTCCGTCATGCCCAGCCCCCAAACGAAAGCCGCCGCGTTCACCCAGCGGGATTCACGGCGGACACGGTATTCCAGCAGCAGCCAGACGGACGTTGCCAGCAGCAGCAAGTCCAGCATCTCGCCGGTGGCGGCGGTGGCTTCCTGCCAGAAGTTGAATTCCAAGCCACAAAGAACGCACGCCAACAAAACTGGCAACGCGCCAGCTTGGGCATTTTCCCAAGGCTTGTTCCAAGGCAATAATTGGATCGAACGGGCCAGCAATCCCAGCGTCAGCGCGGCGATGACTGCGGAAAAAAAATTGAGCTCCCATGCCGTCCAAGCTTCCGGCAGCAGCCGCAATGGCAGCGTCAGCAGCCAAAGCAACGGTTGTCCCAGCATTGGCTCCGAGTTCCAGCCGGCAATCTTGGCGGTCAGCGCCAAGCTGTTCATCGTCACGCCGTGACTCAAGGTCAGCGTGTAAAGCACCAGCGCCCCAAGTGCAACCTGCAAAGGAAGACGGCGGGGTAAATCTGGCATGGAACCAGTAAAACTCACTTGATTAAACGATGCCAGAAAAAAGGACGCATGAGCTTGAATGGCGCAACTTCCGGGCGAAAGATTTTAAAAAGTTGAAAAAGTGCGCGCAGCGTCCCCGGTTCAATGCTGGTGCTGCCACCACTTTTTCTCACCGAAAAATGGGCGATCAAATTAATCCTTCAGAAAATCCACCTTCGCGCTCAACTGCGGCGTCAGATATTTGTCCGGATTCACAATCTGCACCTTGATCTGCAAGGTGCCTTTGGCGCGGTCGGCTTCGGGCGCGATTTCGGCGACGTAACCCTCGTAAGTTTTTTCGGAATAGGCTTCCGGACTGACGCGGCATTTTTGGTTCAGCGAAATTTTGGAAAGATCGGCTTCGTTCACATCAATCTCCACCTGCAAATCTTTCAAATCAGCCACGGCCATCAGCGCCGTGCTCGGGCCGCGCGCGCCGCCGAAACTTTGCGGCATCACCAGCTCGCCCGGATTGACGAGCTTTTCCAGCACGACGCCATTGATGGGCGAATGGATCACGCACCAGCCCACGTAAGTGTTCGCCAGGTCGTAAGCGCCCTGCGCCGCCTGCAAGCTGGCGCGGTCGGCCGCCAGCGCAAGCCGCGCGTTGTCCTCGGCCTGCTTGGATTCAACCGCGCTGCTGATGAGATTGGTGATGCGCTGGTAATTCAGTTCGTCGCGTTCCACGGCGGCACGGGCGTTGTTCAACTGGCCTTCGGCCTGATGCAGCTGTGCGCGATACTCGGTGTCGTCCAACTGCACAACCACTTGGCCGTTGGTCACGGCATCGCCTTTTTTCACGCCGATCCATTTCACCATGCCGAGGAAACGCGGGCTGATTTCGATGCGCTCGCGGTTGATGATGTAGCCGTTGACCGTCAGCACGCTGTCATTGCTGGCGGCGGTGGAATTTTTTTCTGCCGGCGGAGCCGTGGCTGTTTTCGCAGCGTCGGTTCCGGTGGAAATGGAATTGCTGGCAGCGTCGGCACCGTTGCCGGCGAGTTCACGTTTGTCCTTCGCCCACGGTTTGATGAACACAATCGTGCCCAGCAGCACGGCGGCGACCACGATCACGATGCTCCAAAACGCGCGCTGCGGCCGGATTTTTTCCGCCGGCGCGATTTGCAGGGCTTTTAATTTTTCAGTGTTCATGAAAAGCGTTGTGAATGAATTAACCGATGGTCAGACGGATTTCAAGGCGGTGATGACCGGCAATCGCGACGCGCGGATGGCCGGCAGCAGGCTGCCGATGACGCCGACGACCACGGCGAAAATCATTCCCTTCGCTGCAAGCCAGGGCGTGATGCGAAATTCAAAAACCGTTTCGCTGAATGAATTAAAACTCATCGTGCCGGTGGACATGCCGTCCAACGGCAGCGCCAGCACACAACCAATCACGCCGCCGATAGCCGCCAGCAGTGCGCCTTCGATGATGAAGCCCGCGAGGATGGTGCGTCGGCGAAATCCCAGCACGCGCAACGTGCCGATCTCGCGCGTGCGCGAGCCGACGCTCGCATACATCGTGTTCATCGCCGCGAACACCGCGCCGATGGACATGGCGGTGGCGAGAAAGTTGCCGAGAATTTTGATCGGCAGCGCCGTCGCGGTCTGGTCGCCATAATATTTCACTTCCGGTTCCGCCAGCAGCGGCAGCCGCTTGTCGGCTTCGATACGCGAAATGATTTTCTTGCCCGCCGCCGGACTCGCCGCACGCACGAGCAGGCTGGAATAATTCTGCCGGTCAAACAGCGAGCGCGTTTCATCGGCGTCCATCCAGACCTCGGAATCAAAGGCGCTGTTGCTGCCGTCAAATTCGCCGACCACCGTGAGCGTGTTGCCGGCGGTGCGAAACGTGTCGCCGACATGAAAACCGGCAAAGCGTCGCGCCAGTTTTTGACTCACGGCCACCTCGCGTTTGCCCGGCGTGAACCAGCGGCCGGAAATTAATTTTACCTGCGGACGCAGCGACATTCCCACCGGCGTCAAACCGCGCACGGAAACATTCGCCTCGCCGCGACCGTCAATGCGCGGCTGGCTGATGAGCGTGATGACATCGGCGGAAACCAGCGGCACGCCGGCTTCGTTGCGCGCGATTTGTTCCCAGTAGCGGATGATTTGAAATTGCGCGAGCGAAACCATGCTGGTGGATTCAGCGGTCGAGCCTTTGCGGACAATCATAATGTTGCGCGGGTCGCCGGTGTTGCTGGCGGATTTTTCCAATCCGACCGCCAGCGCCTGCACCAGCACGAACACCGCGACCACCAGCCCGATGCCGAGAATCGTCGCCAGCGTCGCGCGCCAGCGGACGAATACATTGCGGAAATTATATGTCAGCGGCAAAGCCATTTTAATCCAATGTTTTCAAGCCGTTCACCACGCTCATGCGCGCGACGGACAGCGACGGCGCGACGGCGGCAATAATTCCGAGCAACGCAGCGACGAGCGCCGCAACGCCCATGATGCGCGGCGTGACTTCAAACGAAACAAAAATTCCCGCCGTCATTTTGCCGATGTCGCCAAAAGTGTAGAGGCAGTAAGCGCCGCCAATTCCGAGCAACGCGCCGGCGACGGCGAGGCCAAAACTTTCGGCGAGGATGAAGGCAAACAATTCGCGTCGGCGGAAACCCAGCGCTTTCAAAATGGCCAGCTCGCGAAACCGTTCGCGGACGGCCATGCTCATTGTGCTGGCGGTGACGAGCACGAGCGTGAACACGACCACGGTGCTGATGGACGCGATGAGCGTTTTGATGTTGCCGAGCATGGAAATGAAACCGAGCTGGAAGTTGCGCTCGCTTTCCGCGCGCACTTCGGCGGAAGTATTTTGAAACGCGGCGTTGATTGCCTTGATGACGGGCACCATGTCGTCGGCGGATTTCACCTTGAGCCACCACATGCCGACGTAGCCCGGTTCGCCGATGGACTCGTCCAGATAATCCTGGCGAAAAAGCATGTTGCGGTCGTCCGGCGTGCCGAAATAAATACCGGCGATGTGAAACGAAAGTGAGCCGGGATAAATCGTGCTGTCGAGCGTCATCTGGTCGCCGACTTTCAAATGATATTTGTCCGCCGTGATTTTGCCGAGGACGCAGGCGTCTTTCGTGGCGTTAAATTTTTCGTAGCCGTCCCCGTTCATCTTCGCCTCGCCAAAAACGGAATGCAGCTTGTCCGCGTCCATCGCAAATTGCGCAAAGCTCATGCCCTCCTCACCTTTATATTTTCCGCCGAACCAGGTGAACGGCGTGACGGCCTCGACGCCGGGAATTTTCTCGATGATGCCGCGCTGCCGGACCGGCAAAGGATTGGTGATCGAAATTTTGTTTCGCACCGCGACACGCAGTTCCGCGCCCGCGCTCTGCGGCGGCAGCGTGAGTTCGCGCAGCGCGACTTGCAACGTAACCAACAGAAACAAGCTGACCGCCCCGCTGGAAATGGAAAGCAGCGCGCGGCGCTTGTTGCGCAGGGCGTTTTTTAGGATGAACGTCGGGATGGTCATCTCGGGTATTTCCAATTTTCAATCGCCAATTGCCAATTTATTTATTCTGCGCGGTTGATTTCCGCGAGGCGGCAATGATGGCGGTCAACTCGCGGGCTTCTTGCAATAATGGCTGGATCAAATTTTCTTTCACCACTCCAGACTCGATAATCAACTCCAGCCAAAATTGAGTTTCATCGGCTTCTTCCTCGGCAATGCCCAGTTTGGCGATGAATTCAGCCTTGGAACGACCTTTGCCCGCCGCTCGGTAATTGGCCGCTACAGAAGTTCCGGACCGCACAATTTGTCCAGCCAACGTTCGACCCGATGGCGAGCGTGGCAAAGAATCCGCCAGCTTCATGATTCGCAGCGCGAATTTTTTCGTGCGCAATTTCATCTCTTCGGCGTTCATAATTTCAAATTGGCGATTGGCAATTGAAAATTGGAAATCAAGACAGCTCGCCTTTCTCCAAATGGATTTGCCGCGTGCCGAACGCCGCCGCTTTCGGATCGTGCGTGACCATGATGATGGTTTTGCCGGCGTCCTTGCGGAGCGATTGCAACGCTCCAAGAACTTCTTGCGCGCTGTGCGAATCGAGATTGCCGGTCGGCTCGTCGGCGACGATGAGCGCCGGGTCGGTCACGAGCGCGCGGGCGATGGCCACGCGCTGTTCCTGTCCGCCGGAAAGCTGGCGCGGCAAATGTTTCGCGCGGTCAGCGAGGCCGACGACTTCGAGCGCGGTTTCAACTTGCTTGCGACGTTGCGTCCGGCTCAACCGCGTGAGCAGCAGCGGCAGTTCCACATTTTCGGCAGCGGTCAAAACGGGAATCAAATTGAAGGTTTGAAAAATGAAGCCGACATTGTGGTTGCGCCAGTCGGCGAGTGCCGATTCGTTCAGCTTGGTCACATCCACACCTTGCACAAGACATTGGCCGCTGGTCGGGCGGTCCACGCCGGCGATGATGTGCAACAGCGTGGATTTGCCGGAGCCGGACGGTCCCATGAGCGCGAGGAATTCCCCGGCGGCGATGTCGAGCGTGATGCGGTCGAGCGCGGTCACTTGGATTTCGCCTTGGGAATACAGCTTGGTCAGCTCGCGGATTTTGACGATGGGTTCAGCCACAGACCTGACAATTAAAGCGGCGGCGCGCGTGAAAACAATCAATTTCGCCCATTTTTCGCTTTGATTTTACCTTCGCCACTTTCAAACGAACAGGTTTTGTCCCGGCAATGAATCGGTCGTAACCGTGCGACTTATCAAAAAATGTCAACCATTGGTCAAAAAATGGTTAGTTGAAAATCGTCTGGTGGGTGATAATTTGGACTGAATCCGGTGCTTTGCACCGGCAACATGAACCTCAACCGACATACGACGATGAAAAAAATTATTCTGTTAGTCACGCTGTTTGGCCTTGCGGCGGCGCTGTCCGCCAAAGCGGCGGACGCCAAGGAAAACTGGGACAATCTGTGCGCGAAGTGCCATGGCGCCGAAGGCAAGGGTGACACCAAGATGGGCCAGAAACTCGGCTGCAAGGATTTCACCGATGCCAAAGTGCAGGCCGACTTGAAAGATGACGCCGCCACCAAGGCCATCAAGGAAGGCTTGAAATCCCCGGAAGACAAAACTTTGATGAAGCCGTTTGACACTTTGACCGATGATGAAGTGAAGGCGCTCGTGGCCTATGTTCACGGTTTGAAAAAATAATTTGGTTGTGGTTCTGGCTGCCGGACGGTTTATGGTTCCGTTCGGCAGCCAGTTTTTTTTAATTGAGATCGAGCTTGATACAACTTGTTAAATAATCCTGTCCCCATGAATTCTGAATCTGCCCCGCCCAAGCCGCCTTCGTTGTTTCGCAACTGGATCAGTTTTGTCGGCATGGTGGTGGCCATCGGCGCGCTGTTTTCGTTCCTGCTGCTGTTCGTGCTGGACGCGCTGTCCAAATTCGCCAACCCCTATGTCAGCATTTTGACTTACATGGGCGTGCCAGCGTTTTTGATCGGCGGCATTGCGCTCTCGTTTTTTGGCGCGTGGCTGGAACGCCGCCGTCGCGCGGCGGGCACCGGGCCGGCGTCGTTGAAGATTGATTTGAACAATCCGCGCGACCGGCGCGTGCTGGTGACGTTCGTCACGGGCAGCGTGGTGTTTCTTTTGCTGACGGCCATCGGTTCTTACAACGCGTTTAATTTCACCGAGTCGGTGACGTTCTGCGGCGAGACCTGCCACAAGGTCATGAAGCCGGAGAAAGTCACGCATGACCACGGCCCGCACGCGCGCGTAGCCTGCGTGGAATGCCACGTTGGCAAGGGCGTCTCGTGGTTTGTGAAGTCGAAAATTTCCGGCTCGTATCAGCTTTATTCCGTGGCCTTCAACAAATACTCGCGGCCGATCGGCACGCCGATTCATAATTTGCGCCCGGCGCGCGACACCTGCGAAGAATGCCACTGGCCGCAGTCGTTCGTCGGCAATCTGGACCGGACGTTTAATTATTTCCAGAGCGACGCGTCAAACTCGCCTTATTCGATTCGCCTGCTCCTGAAGATCGGCGGCAGCGATCCGCGCCGCGGGCCGGTCGGCGGCATTCACTGGCACAACTTGCCTGGCAACAAGGTCGAATACATTGCCACCGACAATGCCCGCCAGAAAATTCCTTGGGTGCGCGTAACCGATGCGCAGGGCAAAGTCACCGTGTTCAAGACGAAAAACTTTACGAACGATGTTTCCAAGGCCGAAATGCGCACGATGGATTGCATGGACTGCCACACCCGTCCTTCGCACCGGTATCTTTCGCCGGAAAAAGCGGTGAACCAGGCGATGGCGCTGAACAAAATCGATCCGACGATTCCGTGGATCAAAACCAACGCGCTGTATGTGCTGACGCGGCCTTACAAATCCGACGACGAGGCGAAAGACGGCATCGCCAGCGCGCTCGCGGCGAAGTATCCGACCGATGCGCGCATCAAAGCGGCCACGGAAGTGGTGCAGGAAATTTACGCCGATAATTTTTTCCCGGAAATGAAGGCCAGTTGGATTTCCTATCCGGACAACGTGGGGCACATGATCTGGCCCGGCTGCTTCCGCTGCCACGATGGCCAGCACAAGACCGAGGACAAAAAGCTGACCATCAAGGCCAACGATTGCAATACTTGTCACACGATTCTCGCGCAAGGTGCCGGTGCCGAACTCGACAAACTGGCGCCCGCCGGCCAGAAGTTCATCCACCCCGGCGGCGATCTGGACGACAATCCCTCCTGCATTGACTGCCACAACGGCGGGCCGTAGCCATCCGTTTTCGCCAAAAACCCCGGCGCGAATTTTCGGGCCGGGGTTTTGTAATTGCGCGCGTCGCAGGCATTGGTCGCGCGAATAAACCGAGTTTTGTCTGCCGGCATTACTCGGAATCGCGCGTTCCACGGCAACGCCGAAAGCGGGCAGCTCCATTCAACGCGCAGCGGCTGCGCTGCGGAGTTGTTTGTCGCGCGTGGCGTCTAACGCGCCACCGCCGCTTCGTGCTTCTGGACGGCGGTATAAAGCGCGTCTTTCAATTTCGCGCGCTTGAATTTGAGTTCGTCAATCTGCTGGTCGCTGGCATATTCGACGTCTTCCTCGATGCGGCAGATTTCGTCGTCCAGTTGGTGATACTCCTCGAACGATGCGCGGAACTTCGTATCCGCCAGCTTGAGCGAGCGGATGGTTTCGCGGTGCGCCGGGAACTCTTTTACGAACGGGTGATGCAAGTCCATTGGAATGCCTCCAGGTTGAAGGTTGACGGTCGTTGAACTGTTGGTGTTGCTCTCATGACCACGGCCAATTAAACGCAGCCTCTCTGAAATTGCCAGCCCTTTTTTGCTAATTCTTTAATCGGATTTGTCCGCACTGCCGCCTTTCCAAGTCCGCGCGAATGATTTAACTTGGCTTTCTCTCAAACCATGCCGAGCGTTTACATAAAAACTTACGGTTGCCAGATGAACGAGCGCGACAGCGAAGCCGTCGCGGCGCAGCTCGTGGCCAAGGGCTATTCACTCGCCAAGTCCGAGGCCACCGCCGATGTGGTGCTGCTGAACACCTGTAGTGTGCGCGATTTCGCCGAGCAGAAAGCCATCAACAAGATGCAAAACATCGTCGGCACCGCGCGCAGCGAAAAACGCGACCAGATCGTCGGCTTCATGGGCTGCATGGCGCAGAGCCGCGGGCAGGAGTTGATTGACAAGCTGCCGGATGTGGACTTGGTGCTCGGCACGCAAAAATTTCATCGCGCGGCGGAATACCTCGATGAACTGCTCGCCGGCACCCGCAAAAAAATCGTGGACGTGGCCGCGGAAGAAAAAAGCGAGGCGACCATCCGCGAACATTTGCTCAATGGCAGCGCGAAGACTTCCGTGTCCGCGTTCGTCAGCATCATGCAGGGCTGCAATCAGCATTGCACATTTTGCATCGTGCCGGCCACGCGCGGCGAAGAACGCAGCCGCACCATTCCGGACATTGTCGCCGAATGTCGCGAACTGGTGGCGCGCGGCGTGCGGGAAATAATCTTGCTTGGCCAGATTGTCACGAGCTTCGGCAAACGCGACTACCCTGGGCTCGACGGCAAATCCGGTTTTGTCCAACTGCTCGACGCCGTTCACGAGCTTGACGGTTTGGACCGCATCCGTTTTACCTCGCCGCATCCGAAAGGCTATGGCGATGATCTGGTTGAGGCATACGCGCGGCTGCCGAAATTGTGCGAGAGCGCGCACATTCCGCTGCAAAGCGGCAGCGACCGCATTTTGAAATTGATGCACCGCGGCTACTCGCGCGAAAAGTTTCTCGGCATTGTCGGAAAACTTCGCCGCGCCAAACCGGGGATCGGCATCACCACGGACATCATCGTCGGCTTTCCGGGCGAGACCGAAGAGGATTTTGAACTGACGCTCTCGCTCTGCCGCGAAGTGCAGTTCGACAACGCCTACATTTTCAAGTATTCGCCGCGGCGTGACACGCCTGCCGCTGAAATGCCCGACCAAGTGCCGCAGACAATCCGCGAGGAACGCAATGAACGCCTGCTGAATCTCGTCAATGAAATCGCGGCAAAAAAATACGACGCCTTCATCGGGCGGCAGGTGGAAATTCTCGTCGAAGGGCCGAGCAAGAAAAATGCGGCGCGCTATACCGGCCGCACCCGCTGCAACCGCATCGTGCTGTTTGATGGCAGCACTCGCCATCAGGGGCAGCTCATGGAGGTAAAAATCGAGCGCACCGGTTCCTTCACGCTCTACGGCGACCCGGCGGTGGTGAATCTGTAACCGCCGCCGGCCGAAGCTGTCGTCGGCTGGTGCGCCGGTGAGCATTCGCGTTCGCGGTGTTTTACAAGCGGGCTTGATTCCGATAACAATTGCTGGCAACTTGCCGCCGCATTTGGATTCGCCAATTTAAGGAGGCGGCCCAAATAAACGTCATTCCGACGGCTATTTGCTTTTACCATGAAAACTTTTTACGAACTTACGCTGGAGGAACGCATCAATGTTTCCCACCAGCAGCTCGAGCGGATGCGCCGGCCGAACGGCGGTTACATCGCCAGTCCTTACACCGCCGAAGATGGTTCGGGCGATGCCTACAATGTTTTCTGGATTCGCGACATCATGTTCGCGACTTACGCCAACGAATATCTTGGCTGCTTTGACAAAATGGTCGAGAGTTTCCGGCTCGTGCTGGATATTTTCAAACGCTATCACGCTCGCATCATCCAGGCGTCCATCATCAAGCCGGACGTGCGGCATCAGACCGGCCAGTTCATGCCGGCGCGCGTGCATCCGACGACGCTGGATACCATCACGGATGCGTGGGGTCATCACCAGCTCGATGTGTATGGTTTGTTCATGTATAAAATGGGTGACCTGATCAAAAAAGGTTACGGCTTCCGGTTCAAGCAGGAGGATTTTTTCCTGTTAAGCCACATCCGCAATTACATTTTCAACATGGGTTTCGAGCCGGATTACGGCATGTGGGAGGAAGGGCCGGAGGAACATTCCAGCAGCTTCGGCGCGGTGCTGGGCGGTTTGATGATGTGGTTTGATCAGGGCTTTTATGATTACAAATACAAGCACAAGATCGAGATCAGCCACTACGTTCCCATCAGCGAACGCATGATCGCCGATGGCACGAAGGCGTTGGCGCGCGTGTTGCCGCGCGAGTCGGAGAGCCGGCCTTATGACATGTCGCAGTTAAGCCTCATCTGGCCTTACAACATCGTGGATTTTCACACGAAGAAAATCATTCTCCACAATATCGAAACGCACCTCGTCGGCGAGCGCGGCGTGCGGCGTTATCCGAACGATGTCTATTGCGGCAAAGGGCTGGTGCCCGGCGACAATGAAACCGCCGAATGGCCGCTGGGCCTCGCGTGGCTGGCGATTTGTTACGCGAAGCTTGCCGAGCATGGGCGCGATTTTGATCACTTTCACAAGCCGGTTCACCTCGACGAGGCACAGCGTCGCGCCTACTTCGACAAGGCCGTTCACTATTTCGAGAAACTGGAAAAAAACATGACGCCGGAAGGGTGCGTGCCGGAAATGTATCTGGGCGGACAGACCGGCCACAATACGCCACTCGCTTGGGCGCAAAGTTTTCACATCATCGCCGGCCAGATGCTGAACAATCTTTCCGCCGCCCATCCGAAGGAATTCAAGCTGCCGTCCGAAGTCCGGCTGCGGGTGAATATTCCCTCGGTCATTTACGTTCAGTAAATCATTCGGCGGACCACCGGTTAATTGAACCGCAGTGTCGTTGTGCCATCGAGTCGTTTGGACAGGTCAATCGGATCGCCGACGGACACTTGCTGCGGATTCACCTGATAAGCCCAGATTTGAAAATAAGTCAGGTTCGCCTCGCCATAGATCGTCGCAAAGGCGCCGTCCACCGCGTCCGCACCGTGCGCGACTTTGACGCGGCCGATGCGCGGAACATTATAGCGTGCGTCGAAGGTAAGCCATTCGTTGCCGAGATAAACTTCACAATAGGCATGAAAATCCATCGGCGTGCCGGGGTCATTAAAGCCGATGTCTGGCAAATGGCCCGTGACATAGCGGGCGGGCAGATTGAACGCGCGGCAGAGCGCAATGGCGGTGTGCGCAAAATCACGGCAGACACCATGCCGGCGCGCAATTACTTCCGAAGCGGACAGATCCGGACGGCCAGAACCGAAGCGGTATTCAATATTGTTGTGAACCCAGTCGCAGATGGCCTGCACGCGCGGCAAGCCGTGGGGAATCTGGCCAAAATTATTCCACGCAAAATTCATCAGCTTGTCGGAATCGCAGTAGCGGCTGGGCAGTGTGTAGCGCAACAATTCGTGCGGGAGCTGGCCGACGGGCCGCAGAGGGCCATAAATTTCCCGGCTGTCGGGCAGCGAAGATACCGCGACGAGCGCGTCATGACGAATTTCATTCCGGCCCGGCATGAACGTGGAGCGATAGGTGATGTTGCCATGGCTGTCCTGAAATTCATACGACGGCAGGCCGATGCCGAACGACAGCCGCTCCTGCATGACGAGCACCTTGCCTTCGAGCCGCGGCTTGAGCACAAACAGCACGGGCGTTTGCACGGTGGTTTCGTAGGCGAGATGGCAGCCAACGCGGACGGTGAGGTTGAGTGGAGTCCAGCTCATTTTAAATAATCGTTCATTATCGACCGGCCCGAGCGCATTGCATAATTATTTTCCAGCATACTTTGACGGATTGCGGATGCGATCGAGTCGCTCGACTTCAAATGCCTTCAAGCTGGTCGCCCGCTTTCGCCGTTCAAAAAATTGTCCAATCTTCAGGCCGAGACGCTTTAGAATATTCATGCTGATTTCCGGGCGGCAACGGGTCGCAGCCGGCGGTAAATTGTTTTCACAAACGCATCGGCGCGGAAACCGCTTGGGCCCGTCCACGGTTCAAACCCCGCTTTGCCATCCTCAACGAAGTCGCCAACCTGGACTCGTTCGTTCCATTTCAAACGCCGCAGGCATTTGGCAACGATGTTGGCGGCGGTCGGTTCGGCTTGGTTCATCACACGCTTTTAGGTTTGACGAGCAGCAGCACGATGCCGCCAACGAGTGCGAGCGCGCCGACCGCGGGCGGGATGAAATGGCTGTCCGTGGTCGCAATATGCATTCCCAAAAACTCAATTGGTTTGCCCGGCGTCGTGAAACTCAGGCCCGAATAAGCCAGCACGACAATGCCCAGCGTGATCAACACCACGGCGAAGATGGTTTTTGCATTCATACCACTTTTCTCCCGGAGATGAGCCGGATCAAAATCATCACGATGGCGATGACGAGCAGCACATGAATGAAACCTCCCAGCGTGGCCCCGGACACCAAGCCCAGCAGCCAGAGGATTAACAGCACCATTGCAATCGTGTATAACATAACAACGCTTTCGGTTATGGACGTTTGATGATCGGCGAAATTTTTTACGGGGCGATTTTGTCGCTCACCCATTGGCGGGCTTCCGTGAAACCGTTCGCCAATGAGTCGTAAGCTTTTTTGGAATCAGCTTTGACACTGTCCCAGGTGGATTCCGTGGCGTTCTGGGCCTCGGTCAATTGCTGATTTAATTTCGTGGCCTGCTCGCGCAACGCTTGCAGCTTGGGTTTGGCCTCGGCTTTGACGGCGTCAGTGGAACTGTCAATTTTGGCCGAAAGCTTGTCCAAATCCTGATTCAGCGTGGTCAACTGCGCCTGCATGGCCGCGACGAATTCAGCCTTTTGCGCAAACGTGTAATCTTTCATGTCCTGCGCGGCCTGCTTGGTTTCGGTCTTGACCGTTTCGATTTGTTGGGCGGTGGTTTTTTCCTTGTCGCAACCCACGGCAAAACTCGCGGCGGAAAGTAAGGTGACGAACAATGTTATGTTTTTCATGAGCCCAGCATCGCCTCAAAACCCATCAAACGAAATGGGGTAAAACCCTACCCGTCGTTTTCGAAATGCAGCACAAAGACCGGGCGCGAAGCAGCCGCCGGTCTGCGCGGAGATTCAAGCGAACTTGGCAAGCCGCCGGTTTTTGAGCAAGCTCATGGCGTGACTCAAATCAAATTCGGCACCGACGGCTGGCGCGCGGTTATCGCGGAAGATTTTACTTTTGCCAACGTCGCGCGCGTGGCGCAGGCGACGGCGGATTTTTGGAAATCGGAAATCGGAAATCGGAAATCGGAAATTTTCGGGCGCGAGCCAAAGGTGGTCATCGGCTACGACCGGCGTTTTTTGTCCGACCGTTTCGCGCAACTCACCGCCGAGGTTTTTGCCGGCAATGATTTTAAGGTCGTGCTCACGCCGGAACCGACGCCGACGCCATCCATTTCCTATGCGGTAAAAAATCTTGGCGCCGTCGGCGGCGTGATGATTACGGCCAGCCATAATCCGCCGATTTTCAACGGCTTCAAACTCAAGTCGCATTTCGGCGGCAGCAGCAGCGCGGAAGAATGTCAGGCCGTGGAAAAACTTCTGGACGCAACCGCTCCCAAATCAATCGTCAATCGCCAATCGCCAATCGCCAATTTGGACGTCCGCCCCGCGCACTTCGCCGCCATCAAGCGGCTCGTGGATTTCAAGTTGATCGCGCAATCAAAATTGCGCGTGGCGCATGATGCCTTGTTTGGTGTCGGCGCGGGCGTCTTTGAAACGCTGCTCGCCAAAACTTCTTGCCACGTCACGACGCTCAACGGCGCGCATGACATTCTGTTCGGCGGCATCTGCCCGGAACCGTTGCCGAAAAATTACGCGCTTGGTGGCGCGCAGTTGCGGCGCAATCCGCACGACATTTGCCTCGTGACTGACGGCGATTCCGACCGCATCGGCGCGATGGACGGTCGCGGTGGCCCGCTGACCAACCAGCAGGTCATCGCGCTGTTGCTGCATCATCTCGTGCGCAATCGCGGCGATCGCGGCGTGGTGACAAAGACTTTTAATACTACCGCGATGGTGGACAAGATGTGCGCCGCGTGGAATCTGCCGCTCACGGAAGTCGGCATCGGCTTCCGCTTCATCGCGCCGGAGCTGATGAAGCCCGGCGCGCTGTTCGGCGCGGAAGAAAGCGGCTCGGTCGGCTTTGCGAATCACATTCCCGAACGCGACGGGCTGGCGGCCGGCTTGTTCCTGCTCGAAATGCTGGCCATGGAAAAAATTTCCGTGAACAAAATTTATGCGTGCCTGGAAAAGGAATTTGGTCCGCATCGTTATGCCCGCTTCGACGCGCACTATCCGCTGGAAAAACGCGCCGCGCTCATGGAACGCCTGAAAAGCAATCCGCCCAAAAAACTCCTCCGCTCGCCGCTGGCGAAAGTGGACGCGCGCGACGGCGTGAAATTTGTCGCGGCCGATTCGACGTGGCTGATGCTGCGCGGCTCCGGCACCGAGCCGGTGCTGCGCATTTACGCCGAGGCGACATCGGATGCCGCCGTGCAGAAACTTTTGAGGCTTGGCGAGCAGCTGCTGGGCAATTAGATTCTCCGGACTATGATCAACACCGGCATTCTCAATCCGCAAATCCTTTCCCTGCTCGCCCGTGTGCGGCACACCAACGCGCTCGTCATCGCCGACCGGGGCTTTCCCTTCTGGCCGGAAATCGAGACGGTGGATGTTTCCGTCGTGGACGATTTGCCGACCGTGCTGCAGCTCATCACCGCCCTGCGCAAAAACCACAATTTTACGCAGGCCTACATGGCGAAGGAATTTCAAAAAAATAATTTCAAGACGATGCAGGAGAAGTTTGCGCGCGCGCTCAAGCGCATTCCCACCAAGTTCGAGGCGCATGGCGAATTCAAGAAGCGCGTGCCGCACGCCATCGGCCTCATCCGCACCGGCGACACCACGCAATATGCGAACACCATTTTGATTTCCGGCTGAAAATGATTGAACCGAGCAATACGCAAACCAGGCGAAATTAAAAATGGTTCGCGTATTCTGCGATGGTTCGCGGTTGCCATTCTTAATCCTTTAACAAAATGAAACGCCAACTTCGCGTCGGTCTTTTCGGCATCGGGCTCGACACCTATTGGCCGCAGTTCAAAGGGCTTAAACCGCGCCTCGAAGGCTACGTCCGCGCCGTCCAAAAAAAGCTGGAACGTCCCGGCGTCGAGGTTGTGAATCTCGGCCTGATTGACAATCCGGTGAAGGCGCTCGAAGCCGGCCATCAATTTCGCGCGGCGGATGTGGACGTGATTTTTCTCCACGTCACGACTTATGCCCTTTCGTCCACCGTTTTGCCGGTGGTGCAGCGCGCGAAAGTGCCCGTCATCATTTTGAATTTGCAACCCGCCGCCGCGATTGATTATGCCAAGTTCAATGCGCTGGGCGACCGCACGGCGATGACCGGCGATTGGCTGGCGCATTGCGCCGCGTGCCCGGTGCCGGAAATCGCCAACGTCTTCAGCCGCGCCGGCATTGATTTTCATCAGGTCACCGGGATGCTGCACGACGATCCGGTTTGCTGGAACGAAGTGGATGCGTGGATCGAAGCCGCGCGCGTGGCGCACACGATGTTTCACAACCGCCTCGGCTTGCTGGGCCATTATTACGGCGGGATGCTGGATATTTATTCCGACACGACGCTGCAATGCGCCACGTTCGGCGGCCACTTGGAAATTCTAGAAGTGGAGGAACTCGCCGCCTTGCGCCGCGAAGTTTCCGCCGCCCAAATCAAAGCACGCGTCGCGCAATTTAGAAAGGTTTTTGCCGTGCAGGCCGACTGTTCGCGGGCGGAGCTGGAACGCGCCGCCAAAACTTCCGTCGCGCTCGACCGCTTGGTGAAAGAACACGACCTCGGCTCGCTCGCCTATTTTTACAGCGGCACCGGCAACGCGGAAAATGAAGACGTCATCAGCTCGATCATTCTCGGGAACTCATTGCTCACCGCGCGCGGCATTCCCGTCGCCGGCGAATACGAAGTGAAAAATGCGCAGGCCATGAAAATCATGGACACGTTCGGCGTGGGCGGCTCGTTCACGGAATATTATGCGATGGATTTTGCTGACGACGTCGTTTTGATGGGCCACGACGGACCGGGCCACATCAAAATTGCGGAAGGCAAAACCAAAGTGCGTCCGCTGAAAGTGTATCACGGCAAAGTGGGCCGGGGACTTTCGGTGGAAATGTCCGTGAAGCATGGCCCGGTGACCTTGCTCTCAGTCGTGGAAACGGCGGATGGAAAATTAAAGTTGCTCGTGGCCGAGGGCGAATCCGTGCCCGGCCCGATTCTTGAAATTGGCAACACGAACAGTCGTTATCGCTTCAGCATCGGCGCGCGAAAATTTGTGAACGACTGGAACGCCCACGGCCCGGCGCATCATTGCGCCGTCGGCGTCGGCCGCATCGCCGATAAAATCAACAAACTCGGCCAACTACTGGAGCTCGAAGTCGCGCGGGTGTGCTGAAGCGGGCGGCTGGCCATCCACCAGGACAAAAAGAGCGCGCCGTATTTCCTGGCGCGCTCGGTTGGGGAAAGGTTCGGCATAATAGTTTTTTAGTCGGCGGTCAGGCTGATCGCACCGTTCCGGTCACTCGTGCCGGCTGCACCATCAGGTAATCCGCATATTCAATCGCGCCGTAACCCTTCGGATCGTCCAGCTCCTTGTCCTTGTTGCCGGTCACGCCGTCAAATTTCAACAGCCAGTAATCAAATCCTGTGCCGCCTCAAGCTGCCCCGAACACACTTCGTTTGTCCGGCGGTTCCAAGCAATGACGGCTTTCGCCCACGTCCCACCGACAGAAGTGCCCACGCGCAAAATGTCACCCCGCGCAGCTTTCCGTTTTTCAGTGGCGAACGTGGTTTTCGCGGTATTTGCAAATGGGTTGCCAAACGGTAAAATTCGCCGGATGAAACTGGTTTGGATCACCGGCGCGAACGGGCTGATTGGCAATTATCTCGTCCAGACCGCGCCCCACTTTGCCCCTCACTGGCGCGTGCGGGCGCTGACGCGCGCGGATTTTGATTTGCTCGACTTCGCCGCCATCGAACGAGCCTTTCAGAAGGACAAACCGCAACTTGTCATTCACTGCGCCGCCATCACCGTCGTCAGCGAAGCGCAGAAAAATCCGACGCTCGCCTGGCGCGTGAATGTCGAGGCCACCAAGCAGCTCGCGGAACTGGCGGCGGAAATTCCGTTCGTGTTTTTCTCCACCGATTTGGTTTTCGACGGGCGCAAAGGAAATTATGCCGAGACGGACGCGCCGAATCCGCTGCATGTTTATGGCGAGACGAAGCTGGCGGCGGAAGAAATCATCCTGAAAAATCCGCGCCATCTGGTCGTCCGCACTTCCCTCAACGGCGGCGCATCGCCGTCCGGCAGCCGCGCATTCAACGAGCAGTTGCGCCGCTCGTTGCAGTCGGCCGCGCAACCGATGACACTTTTCACGGATGAATTTCGCTGTCCCATTCCGGCGGTGGAAACGGCGCGGGCGGTTGGGAAGCTGGTGGAGAAAAATGGCGCGGGCATTTATCACGTTGCCGGCGCGGAGAAATTGTCGCGGCGGCAAATCGGCGAACTGCTCGTCAAACGCTGGCCCGAGGTGGCAACGAAGATCGCCTCCGGTTCGGCGAAAGATTTTCCGGGGCCACTGCGCGCCTTGGACACATCGCTGGATATTTCCAAGGTGCAGAAAATTTTATCCACGCCATTGCCACGATTGAGCGAATGGCTGGCGGCGAATCCGGAAGCGGCGTTTTGACTTGGAGTGCGCGGACGTGGCCGGGCTTTGGAACTGGGAGACCTGTCTCCCAGTTGGAAAGCGGCAACGCGTCGCCGCACTCCAAAAATCTTTTACTTCGTCTTCAGTTCCAAAATCGTGATGGAGTAAGGCGGGAAGATGCGCGTAAAATTTTTGCCGAGACCTTTGGCCTTTTCGGAGACGGGAATAATGTGCTTTGGATCTTGCAGTGAATTCGTGTCGTCCGGCTTGCCGGCTTTCATGACGGTGGCGTGGCCTTTGGCGGCGATGGCGGCGACGCCGCTGATGTCAATGGCCACCGGCTGCGGCGTGCTTTGGCGGTTGACGACTTTGAGATAAATGACGCCGCTGGCGCTGTCGCGCGTGGCGTCAAAGAACAGCGCGGGCACCTGCCGGGTCGAGGCCGGCTGGTCCGCTCCGTTGCGGCGGCGCGTGGGAACTTTCCATTCGTAGGTGGGAATGTTTTGCGAATCCGTCGCCAGCACATTGTCGCCGTGATGCGTGCTGAACATCACCTGCGCGTAATACGATGGCGAACCGTAGCTGGTGAGCGCGTCGTAGCCGATGAGGTCGCTCGGCCATTGCATCGAGCCGCCGCGGGCCAGGTCGCTGACGTTGACAAACAGCGGCGCATACGATTCCAAAAGGACGAGGTCGGAATTGCGTTCCATGCAGCACATCCAGGCGGCGTCGCCGAGCGCGCCCGCCATGTTCGGCGTGGGCCGGCCAACGCGCGTGGCCCATTCGCCGACGAAGACCTTGGTCGGCCCGCCGCGTTCGCGTGTGTCATACAGGTGCGACTGCGATTCCATTTCCTCCTGCGATTTGTAGTAATGCTCATCAAGCAAATCCGGCACGCTGCTTTTGACATCGGCCGTGGCGATGATTTGCAGGCTGGGATATTTCGCCTTGATGGCGTTGAAAAATTGCGTGAACCGTCCGTCGTAACTGCCGGAACGGTCAAACCAATCTTCGTTGCCCACTTCGACGTAATGCAGCGGAAACGGCGCGGGATGGCCGTCTTTCGCGCGTTGCGCGCCCCACTTCGTCGTCGCGGCGTCGCCGGTGACGTATTCAATTTCATCGAGTGCATCCTGAACGTAAGGCTCAAGGTCGGGACCGGGCTTGATGTAATCGTGCCGCAGCGCGTAGCCGGCGAACACCGCGAGCAGCGGCTCCATTTTCAAATCCTCGCACCACCCGAGATATTCCATCAGGCCGAAACCGTCCGTGGACCAATAATTCCACGGGCTGCGGTGGCCGGGCCGCTGCGAAACGTCGCCGATGGTTTTCTTCCAATCAAAGCGCTCGTTGATGTAATCGCCTTCCAGATAATTGCCGCCGGGCAGCCGCAGAAATTTCGGGTGCATGTCCGCAAGCAGTTGCATGATGTCAGGCCGGTTGCCATTCGCGCGATTGGCAAACGTCGGCGGAAACAGCGAAACATTTTGAAACCAGATCGTGCCGGGCGACACCGTGGTGATTTTGAAAACGTTGTCTTTCGACGGCTTCACATTTTTAATTTTCAACGTGACGTCATATTTTTTCCAATCGCCGGTGAGGCCGGAAATCTCGGCGCGGGCAAAAACTTTTTTGCCGTCCGCGCTTTCAATGCTCACGGTCAGCGGGCCGCTAAATCCGCCCGCAGCTTTGGCATAAAACGAAACCTGGTAGCTCGACTTCGGTTTCACCGGAATTCCCCAGTAGCCGCCATTGGCAATTCCCGCCGGCGCATTTTTCGCCGCCTGCGTCGCGTCCAGTTTCAAGCTGGTATTCAACGCGTCGTTCAGCGGCGCGGTCGGGTCGAGCGAAATGGCGCCGTTGCCGATCAGGTTCCAAAACACCGCGTTCGTCGCGTTCGCCTTGAAGGCGCGGTTGCGGATGAGTTCACCGTAAAGCCCGCCTTCGTAGGAATAATTAATTTCCTCCGTCATCAGGCCGTAAAGCACCGGGCTGACTTTCGTGGTCACCTGATCGGCTTTGATTTGCAGAACCGGCACCGGCGCATTCGTCTGCGCTTGCGCCAGCATCACGGTTGCGCCGGTGAAAATGGAAAATAGAACTGTGCGCTTTGAAAACAAAAGCTCCCGCGTCAGGCATTTAATTAGGTTCATAAAGTAATTATTTATTTCGCCACCACCGAAAGTCCACTTTAATCGGCGGCAAAAACTGGCGAGGCCGCGACGACTTTGATTCGACTCCGCCCGTGGTTTTGGATATTCTAAAATTGGCATGTCCACCATCATTTCCGCCTCCGACGTCACCGTGCGCTACAATCAGCACACGGTGCTCGACGATATTACGCTCGGCATCCAGGAAGGCGACCGCATCGGCCTCGTCGGCCGCAACGGCTGCGGCAAGACGACGTTCCTGAAAATTCTTGCCGGCCTGCAAGCGCCGGACAGCGGCGAAGTTTCCCGGCAGCGCGATCTCGTCGCAAGTTATTTGCCGCAGGATTTCATGCTGGATGCCACGAAAACCGTGGCCGAAAATATCCACGATGGCGCGCAACACGTTCTGGATTTGATCAAAGAGTTTGAGTCGCTGCCGCATGACTCGAAACGGCACGAGGAACTGGAGCAACGCATCGCGGTGCTGGATGGCTGGACGGTGGACCGGCGCATTGAGATCGCAATGGCGCACCTGAATTGTCCCGCCGGCGAGCGGCGCATCGAAACGCTTTCCGGCGGCGAGAAGCGGCGCGTGGCGATGTGCCGCGCGATTGTTTCGCGTCCGGATTTCCTGATGCTCGACGAGCCAACGAACCATCTTGACCCAGAATCCATCGAGTGGGTCGCGGAGTTTCTGGAAAATTTTGGCGGCAGCTTTCTCGTCGTCACGCATGATCGCTATTTTTTGGATCGCGTCGCCTCCAGCATTCTCGAATTGTGCGACGGCAAGTTTTTTTCACACGCCGGCAATTACACCGATTACCTGCTCGACAAGGCCGAACGCCAGTCCGCCGACGCGGTGATCGAGCACAAGCGTCAGATGTTTCTGAAAAAGGAACTCGCGTGGGTGCGCCAAGGCCCGCGCGCGCAACGCAGCAAACAAAAAGACCGTTTCGAGCGCTATTACAACGAAGCGGCCAAAGACGGACCTGTGATTGAGGAAGACGTGGAACTGGTCATCCCGCCGCCGCCGCAGCTTGGCAATCGCACCGTCGAGGTCGCCGGCCTCGGCATGGAAATCGCCGGGAAGAAATTATTTTCCGGTTTCAATTTCACCTTTGAAAACGGTAAGCGCGTCGGCATCTGCGGACGCAACGGGCTCGGAAAATCCACGCTGCTGCGCATCATCATCGGCCAGCAGGCGCCGACGGAAGGCACGGTGAAAACCGGCCAGCTAACGAAGTTCAATTATGTTGATCAGGGCCGGCTGCAACTGAATGAAGAGCGCACGGTGCTGGATGAAGTTTCCGACGGCACGGAATTCGTGCAATGGGGCGAGACGAAAATTTCCGTGCGTTCGTATCTGAAACGGTTTCTGTTCGCAGACGACCGGATCATGACGCTGGTGAAAAAACTTTCCGGCGGCGAACGCAGCCGGCTGCTGCTTGCGCGCATTTTGAAAAGCGGCGGCAATTTCCTGATTCTTGACGAACCGACGAACGATCTCGATCTCCCGACGTTGCGCGTGCTGGAGGAGGCGCTAATTGCGTTTCCCGGCGTGACGTGCGTGGTCAGCCATGACCGCTATTTTCTCAATCGCGTTTGCACCGACATTCTGGCGTTTGAAGGCGACGGCAAAATTCATCACAGCGTCGGCGACTACGATTATTATTTGGAGAAGAAAGAAAAAGCCGCCGCCGCGGCGTCTCGGCAGAGCGCCGCAATCCTTGCAATTAATAAATCAGCGGCGCTCTCCCGCGACGCCGCTGCGCAGAAATCCAAGCCGCGCAAGCTTTCATTCAAGGAGCAGCGCGAGCTGGAAGGCATGGAAGCGCAGATTCACACCATCGAGGCGGAAGTGGCGCGCATCGAAGGCTTGTTCGCCGACCCGGAATTTTTTCGCAAGCACGCGGCCAAGGTGAATGACCTCACTCACGAACTCGACGCGGCGAAGGAAAAAGTCACGCAGCTTTATTCGCGCTGGGAGAAGTTGGAGGCCATCCGGGCGGCCGCCGGAAACGGCTGATCCCGGTTATTTCCGCTATTGGCCGGCGCGCTTCCGGGCGGACGACGCGCATTTTGGCTCGACGACGGGAAACGGTGGAACCGCGCTGCCTTTTCCGCGCCGGGCGAAAGCTTGGTCTAGTTCGCGTTCAAGCTGAGCCTGACTTTCATATTAGCACCGGGCTTCAGCCCGGTGATCTCGGAGCCCGGCGGCAACAGCCGTTTTAACGGCTTTTAGAGAGCTCTGCAAAACCGGCCGTCCATTATCTGTTAGGATGCAAACATTCCGCGCCGCCTGCGCGCACCGCTTAATTTTCCAAAATCGCCGTGGCGGCGGCGTAATGTTCCGTGTGGCTCAGGCTGACGTGCAAATTTTTTGCCCCGCGATTGGCGAGTAAATCCAGGCCCTTGCCATGCAGCACCACGAACGGTTCGCCGGATTCCTTCCGCCGGATTTCCACGTCCAGCCAGCCGAGTTGCGCCCCGATGCCGGTGCCGAACGCTTTGGAAATCGCCTCTTTCGCCGCAAAGCGCACGGCCAGAAACGGCGCGGGATTTTTGTGCGACCGGCAATACGCGATTTCATCGGGCCGCAAAATCCGGTTCACAAACCGTTCGCCGAATTTCTCAAACGACGCCGCGATGCGCGCCACTTCGATGATGTCAATGCCGGTGCCAAGAATCATTTGCGATTTACGATTTACGATTTACGCTGGGCGCGCAAGCAAACTCTCGGTCCGGCGGGGCCGGTTTAATTCATGGAATTTTCCACCAAACATGCGAGAATCCCGGCGACGATGACCACGGCAAACAAAATCACCATCCTGCGAATTTTGCTGATCCCGGTTTTCGTGGTGGAGATTCTTTATTACGTCGAGACGGGCAACGAACTGCACCGGCTGGCGGCACTGCTCACCTTCGCCGTGGCGGCGATTCTCGACGGCGTGGATGGCTATGTCGCCCGGCGCTACCACCAATCGAGCGAACTCGGCACGGTGCTGGACCCGCTCGCGGACAAACTGCTGCTGGTCTCCGGCATCGTGGTGTTGAGCTTCGACCATGCGCCGCGGCTGGCGACGATTCCCCTTTGGCTCACCGGCACCATCATCGGCCGCGATCTGCTGCTGGGCCTCGGCGCGGTGATCGTGCGGCTGGTGGTCGGCAAACTCACTGTGCAGCCGCGCCTCACCGGCAAAATCGCCACGGTGTTTCAGATGATCGTGGTGCTCTGGATTTTGCTGCGCTGGGATGTCAGCTTTCACGGACGTTTCCTGCCGCTCTGGCTTCTTGGCGCCGGCCTTTTCACCGCCGCTTCCGGTCTGCTTTACGTCTGGGACGGCAGCCAGCAGCTTGGCGCGCACCCCGCCAGTTTACCGGCAAAAAATAAAAATCCGGATAAACGCGGATGAAACAACATTCCCCGACGCATTTATCGGCAGTTGAAAATTTATGGCTAAAACAATCGAACTCAAATTGAAAGTGGGTGATGTCGCCCCCGAATTCACCGTCGCGACCAGCGGCGGCGGAAAAATTTCGCTCGCCGATTTCAAAGGGCAAAACGTCATTCTCTATTTTTATCCGAAGGACGACACGCCCGGCTGCACCAAGGAAGCGTGCGCCTTCCGCGACCAGTTCGCGGACTTGAAAAACAAGGGCGCGGTCGTCCTCGGCGTCAGCCCCGACCCGGTAAAAAAGCACGACCAGTTCGTGGAAAAATTCAAACTGCCGTTTTCGCTGCTCGCGGACGAAGACAAAAAAATTGTCGAAGCCTACGGCGTCTGGGGCAAAAAAAGTTTTATGGGCCGCAAATATCTGGGCGTTTATCGCGTGACATTTCTCATCGGGACGGACGGCCGGATCAAGCAAATCTGGCCGCTGGTCAAACCGGAAACACACGCGGCGGAAGTGCTGGCGGCCTTGTGACGGACGCCGCCGGCGGCGGCGCTCGACTTCCGCTCTTGCTCCCCTTTGACCGGCTCACCATTTTCCGGCGTTGTGCTTCAAGGGCTTGCCAGCTTGTTTTAACAATATTTGTAAGATGTCTGGCTAAATATGGTTAGATGCATTTCGAAGTCCGCTCGATAGTTGAAGCATGAACTTTGGCTGTCATTTTTCGAAAAAATGCACGAACCGATTGGCAACGGCGCGATACGATCGCGAGCCGGCAGTTCAAAATCATGCCGCCTGGATGGAGCGGGTCGCCGCCCAATTGCGGCAGGCGATAACCCCGCAAGTGCCCGTTGGCTTTGAAGACGAGACGGGGTTTCATTGCGGCGTGCCTTGGCTACAGGAAACGTTGCCGCCAGGTTCAGCGGCGGGCAACGTGGAGGCGAATACACACCAATTTTGATCCGGGCGCACAGTCGTTTCTTCAGTGGACATCCCCTGTCCCGCCTCCTTGGCGACTGTGGCCCGGATCGGATCTTTCACAAAATCCCCATTTGACAGCGGCGCGGTGAATGGTAAAAATTTGGCGGTGGCATAACCAATCAACCAAATTACACAAATAACATTATGGCAATTCCCGTCGGCTCCAAAGCTCCTGATTTCACCCTCAAATCCAAATCTCCCGTGGATGTGGAAGTCAAGTTAAGCAACAATTTCGGCAAGAAAAACACCGTGCTGCTGTTCTTTCCGCTCGCGTTCACCGGCGTTTGCACGGCGGAAATGTGCAGCCTCACCGCCGGCCTCGACGCGTATGCCAGCCTCGGCGCGGAGGTCATCGCCGTCAGCGTGGACAGCCCGTTTGCGCAGGCCGCGTGGGCCAAGCAGGAAAAAATCGGCATCACGCTCGCCAGCGATTTGAACAAAACCGTGACCAAGGCTTACGACGTGGTGTTCCCGATGCTCGCGGGCGTGGGCGACACGTCCGCACGCGCGGCGTTTGTCATTGATAAAAGCGGCGTGGTGCAATACAGCGAACAGACGCCGACGCCGAAGGATTTGCCGAATTTTGAAGCCGTCAAGGCAACACTGGCAAAGCTGAAGTAGATTCACAAAACAGTTTTTTCCGAAGAGCGAGAGGATTTCCTTTCGCTCTTTTTATTTGCCGCAATATCTACATTTGTAAATATTCCGCTTGACATTATCTACATTTGTAGAGAATCTAGGCACATGTCCAAGCCCACGGTGGAACTCACCGAGTCCGAATGGTCCGTCATCAAGGCCGTTTGGGAAACCGAACCCTGCACCGCGCCCGCCATCCAGGAAAAACTGCTCAAGCCGACCGGCTGGCATTACTCGACCGTCCGCACCTTGATGGACCGCATGGTCGCCAAAGGCATGCTCAAGGCGAAGAAAGAAGGCAAGTTGACGATTTACCAGTCGGCCGTCACGCGCGCGCAGGCGCAGAGCGGCGAATTATTTTACGCGCTCAAGCACGCTTTCAATGGCGCGCTCACGCCGATGGTGCAATGCCTGCTCGACAGCAAGGATTTGAACACGAAGGAACTGGCAGAGTTGGAGGCGATGATCAAGGCGCGAAAGAAGGCAGCAAAAAAATAACCTGGGACGCGTATGAATGCTTTGATTGAAACCGTGAATCAATTGGGCGGACAATTTTTGCAGTTCGCGTGGCCAATGCTTTGGCAATCCAGCCTGCTCATCGGGTTCGTCCTCGCGCTCGATTTTCTGCTGGCGCGAAAAATCCGCGCGGCTGTCCGCTACGCGCTGTGGCTGGCGGTGCTGGTGAAATTGCTATTGCCGCCTGCGCTTGCCCTGCCCACCGGCGCGGCCTGGTGGCTCTTTCCCGCCAAACCGCCGATGAAAGCGCCCGCGATAAAAAATTACGTCGTTACTTACGACAACGTCGCGCCCCAGTTGGATTTGCCGGCGCAATCTTTCGTCCCGCCTGAGCCGCCCGCGCCAAAGTTGGATGGGGCTGGCTGGACTTTGCTGGCTTCCGAGTCCGTGAGCGCCGGACTGCTGTTGTGGCTGGCGTTTCGCTGGTGGCAGGTGCGCCAAATGGTTCGCCAGGCAATCGTCTCCGAAAATATTTTTGAACCGCTCCACGAGGCGCGACGATCCGCCGGATGGCGTTCCTCGGCGCGTTTGAAGATTACGGACGCCCGCATGTCGCCCGCCGTGTGCGGCCTGTTTCGTCCGGTGATTTTGCTGCCGCGCGCGCTGGCGGAACGACTTTCCGCCGGACAATTGCGCGCCGTGCTGCTGCACGAATTGTTTCATCTCCGGCGCAAGGATGTCTGGTTGAACTGCGCGCAGGCGTTGCTGCAAATTGTTTACTGGTGGCATCCGCTGCTGTGGGTCGCAAACGCGCGCATCCGCCGCGTGCGCGAGGAAGCAGTGGACGATGCGGTAATGCTGGCCCTGCGCGACGAAGCGGACAGCTATGCGCCGACGCTGCTCGAAGTCGCCAAGCTGGCCTTTCGCCGACCGCTGCTGAGTCTCGGCCTGGTTGGCATCATGGAATCGCGGAGCGCGCTGCGGCAGCGCATCGAGCGGTTGGTGGATTTTCGCGCGCCGCGCAGAGCCGGGCTGACCTTCGCGTCGCTCTGCGGAATTTTTGCTTTCAGCGCGGTGGCATTGCCGATGGGCGAAGGGCCGGCACCGACGGAAAAAACTCCACTTGCCGCGCCAGCCTCGGCGGCCACTAATTCGCCATCTGGTTCGGTGCCACAAACAAATTGCCCCGCCGTCGTCGTGTCAGCGCAAATCTACCAAATGCGGACCGACGATTTCAAAAACCTGGTGGCCAATTTGCAATTTAACCACAGTGGCGCCAACGAGGATTCTTGGTGGTCAGCTTCACCCTGGCTGTATCGAACGCTGAAAAACACGGTGGCGATTTACGGTCTGAGTCCGCTGATTTCGCCACGTGTCCTAACTTCGAGCAGCACGCCGGCGCAAATGTATGTGGGCAATGGCACCAACAGCATCGAACTTGATTGCACGCCAGTTGTGAACGGCGAACGGATCGCTATGGCGGTTCACGGCCAAGTGGTTGATGGCGCTGGAAACAAGCTTTTGACCAATCAATTTCGCGCCAGCGCTTCGGCGGAAAATTTAGGCGGCGTGGTGATTCGCCTGGATGGACTCACGGCGAGCAATCTGGTCGCGGTCATCGGCGTGGAGTTGGTCACCAATTCGCCGGCGAAACATTTCGAGCAACGGCTGGTGCCGTTGGGAAATACCAACGCGATGAGCGCGCCAAGCCAGGAAAAGCAATTGGTGCAGGATGGCAAACTGCTTTTTGAAATGGGCAAACTGGATGCGGCGCAAATGAAATTGGAAGCAGCCCTGGCTGCGGACCCACAAAACGCAACGGCAAATTATTATTTGGGATTGATTCAAACCAACCGGCAAGGTCCAAAGCTTGTTCAAACCAGCGCCGGCCGACAGCAAATTATCCGCCAGCTCGAAACGATCCGGCTGGAAAATTTCTCCACAAGCGACCGCGGCTTGCCGCTGACCGAAGTGCTCAGGCAGTTGGCCGGACAATCCAGATTGCGTGATCCCGAACGCAAAGGCATCAACTTCCTGATCAACAATAATCCGGACCGTTCGGGGCAGCCGGTTGCGGGGCCGACCGCCGAAACAGCGGCAACCACCAATGAACCGGTGGATGTCGGTTCCTGTCTCATCAAAATTCCCAGCCTGACCAACATGTGCTTTGCCGACTTGCTCGATGCCGTTGTGTTGGCTGCGGATCATCCCATCAAGTATTCCGTTCAGGATTTTGCCGTCGTGTTTTCCGCCAAAGTGCCGGGGCCGGTGCAGCTTTTCAATCGCACGTTCAAATTGGACACCAATGTTCTCTACACCGCCATGCAGGCAATGGGCACGCCGCCAGCCGGCTCGGCGTCGGAAGTGATGGGAAGTTTTATCAAAAATCTCGGCATAAACATGGAATCGCCCAAGGGCCAGACACTTTTTTACAACGCCACGCGCGGAGTTTTTTTCGTGAAAGCCACGGCTGTGGATTTGGATTTAATTGAAAAAGCCCTTCGCGTGCTACCCGAAATTCCGCCGGGAACGCCGCCCCAGCCTGCTTTGCCGCAGAATCCGACCAACGGCACGGGGATTTTGTCCGGCACAAATTTTCAAGCCGCGCTGCGGGCTTTGCAACAGCGTGGCGGCGCTGGCTCGTTGGCTGAACCCGAAGTCACCACGATCAGTGGCCGGGGCGTCAATCGAATTGATTCGCCGCCTGTTTATTATGCCGCGACGCACACGAATATCGTCGCCAAGCTGGACCGAATCCGCCTGGAGAAATTTTCCACCGGTGAGGCCGGCAAGCCGTTGCGCGAAGTGCTGGCGCAGCTTAATGGAGAATCCAAATGGCGTGATCCGGAGCGGAAGGGAATTGATTTCGCCATCAATTCTGGCGGGACAAACACCGCCGCGTCGGAGGATGTCGGCGCGATGACAATCAAGATACCGAACTTGACGGACGTGCGGCTCGCAGATGTGCTGGATGCCATCGTGTTGGTGGCGGAACACCCGATCAAGTATAGTATTCGGGATTCCGACGTCATATTTTCAGCCAAAAGTTCCGAAGAACCTCCACAGCTTTTCATGCGCACCTTCCGCGTGGATCCCCACGCTTTTTACCTCGGTTTGGAAAACGTCAGCAACCGAAGCATAGACATCGGCGTCGGTCCGGACGGGTTGCCATACGCCACCACGAAAACTAACACCACGACGCCGAGCACGCTGGCCCGGATGTTCTTCGCCAATTTGGGCGTCAATCTTCAGGAACCGCCGGGCAAGGCGGTTTTTTTCAACGACCGCCTCGGCTACCTTTTTGTCAAAGCGACGGAGGACGATTTAGACACGATTGAGCGCTCCATCCAAGTGCTCAACCAGGTTCCGCCGCAAATCCACATCAAGGCGCGGTTTTACAAAGTGCCGAGGGAAACTTTGCTCGGCTTGCAGAAATTTGGAGTGTTGTCAAATTCGGCGGCGCAGTTCACGGGAATTCTCACCACCACGAATGCGACTGCGGTCAGGCACGCGCTGCAAGCCCAATCAGGCATTGAAGTTTTGGCCGAGCCGGAAGTGACCACGCTCAGCGGTCGGCAAACGCAAATGCGGGCGACCACCATGATTACGGTCGTCACCAACACGGCCTTTGAAGAAATTTACACCAATCAAAACGGGCTGGTGGTTTCCAATGCCATCGTCCCCCAAACCACGACGGTTGAAACCGGCCCGATTTTGGACGTGGTGCCTTATGTTTTGGCGGATGGCTATACCATCAATCTGGCGCTCATCCCTTCTTTGACGGAGTTTCTGGGCTACGACAAGTCCACCAACACCACGGCGGCTTACAATCGCGCCGGTGAAAAAATTGATCTGCCGAGAGTATTGCCCCGTTTCGCCGTCCGGCAAATGACGACAACCTTGAATTTGTGGGACGACCAGACGGCCGTGCTTGGCGGTTTGCCGGTGGAAAATTATGTCAACGGCGTGGTGGTCAAACGAAAGACAAAAGCCAACGGCAAGGAGGTAGTGATCTTCGTCACGGCGACCATCGTGGACCCGGCGGGCAATCGGGTTCACAGCGATGGCGAGTTGCAATTTTGAGCAAAATGGAATTCCGCCACAGCCGCCGGCGACGAAATGATTTCTTCGTTGCCAGTTCGTCACTTGGTTTTAACCGGGCCGTCTTTGTGTTCGGCGCAGAGTAAGCTAAGTTGTCAGGATGGTGCCGCGTATTTTGATCGTGGATGACGAGAATGATTTCATCGAGCTGTTGCAATACAAACTCGCGGGGCATGGCTATGAGCTGATCGTGGCCAACGACGGCGTTCATGCGTTGAGCCAGGCGCGGACGCAAAAGCCGAATCTCATCCTGCTTGATATTTTGCTGCCCGATCTCGATGGCCTGTCCGTCTGCGAAATTTTGCGCCGCCAGCCGGGCACCAAAAAAATTCCGGTCATCTTCATGAGCGCGCTCACGGGCGACATCACCAAGCGCACCGCCACGATGCACGCCGAGGATTTTTTCACCAAACCGCTTGACTTGGCCCGCCTGGAAAAACGCATTGGCGAATTGCTGAACCTCGTGCCATTAGCCACTTGATTCCCGTTTGTCATCAAAATCCAAGTCCTAATTCTGGGCGCATTTCCGGATAATTCGCGCGTCGCGCCGGGTGCCGATTAACTGGTGACTTTTCGTGCGCTTCGCTTGACACCGTCGCGCGCAGACTTCATTTTCTTGCCGTTATTTTTTTAATTATAGGAATTAAATGAGCACACCACACAATCTTTTTGGCACACTGCAAACGTTTGAACTCGGCAATGGCCAGCCGGGAAAATTCTATTCATTGCCCGCGCTGGAAAAAGCCGGCGTCGGCCCGATCGCGAAACTGCCGGTTTCCATCCGACTTGTGCTGGAATCCGTCCTGCGCAATTGCGATGGCAAGAAAGTTAGCGAAGCGAATATCAAAGAGCTCGCCAACTGGCAAGCCGCCGAGACGCGCACGGCGGAAATCCCGTTCGTGGTCGCGCGCATCGTGCTGCAGGATTTCACCGGTGTGCCGCTGCTGGTGGACTTGGCGGCGATGCGCACTGCGGTCGCCAAGATCGGCAAAAACCCCAAAATCATCGAGCCGCTCGTGCCGGTGGATTTGGTCGTGGATCATTCCGTGCAGGTGGATTTTGCCGGCGGCGCGGATTCGATGGCGAAGAATCTGGATTTGGAATTTACGCGCAACCGCGAGCGCTACCAGTTTTTGAAGTGGGGCATGCAGGCGTTCGACACGTTCAAGGTCGTGCCGCCGGGCATCGGCATTGTGCATCAAGTCAATTTGGAATATCTCGCCAAGGGCGTGCTGAACGCGGGCGAAATTTATTATCCCGACACGCTCGTCGGCACGGACTCGCATACCACGATGATCAACGGTCTCGGCATCGTCGGCTGGGGCGTCGGTGGCATCGAGGCGGAAGCCGGCATGTTGGGCCAGCCGGTTTATTTTCTCACGCCGGATGTCGTGGGCGTTCACCTCACCGGTTCGATTCGCGAGGGCGTCACCGCCACCGATGTCGCGCTCACCGTCACGCAGATTTTGCGGAAGGCGAAAGTCGTCGGCAAGTTTGTGGAATTTTTAGGCCCCGGCGCGGCGGCGTTGCCGCTCGTGGACCGCGCGACCATCGCGAACATGGCGCCCGAATATGGCGCGACGATGGGCTTCTTCCCGATTGATGCCGAGTGCGTCAATTATCTCCGCGCCACCGGCCGCACGGATGAAGCGGTCAAGACCTACGAAAATTATTACAAGGCGCAAGGCTTGTGGGGCATTCCGAAGAAGGGTGACATTACCTACTCGCAAGAAATCGAACTGGATCTCAGCACCGTGTTGCCGAGCGTAGCCGGCCCAAAACGACCGCAGGATCGCATCGAACTGCCGAAACTCAAAAACGAATTCATCAGCGCGTTCAGCAAGCCGGTCACGGAAAGCGGTTTTGGCATGAAGGCCGAGGAGTTGTCGCGCTCCGTGCATGTTTCCGCCGGCGGCGAAATTCATCCGAGTGGTGGCAGCCAGCAGGCCATCCCAAACAGCCAACTGCCGCCCAGCGAGCGCGAGATGGCCATTGAGCATCCGACCGCCGATCCGATTCACGCCAAGGCTCCGCGGCTGGACGGCCACGTGCGCAATGGTTCCGTGCTGATCGCCGCCATCACAAGCTGCACCAACACCAGCAATCCTTCCGTGATGCTCGCCGCCGGTTTGCTCGCGAAGAAGGCCGTGGAAAAAGGTCTGACGGTCAACTCCACGGTCAAGGCCTCGCTCGCGCCCGGCTCGCGCGTCGTCAGCGATTATTTGGACAAGACGGGTTTGCAACCGTTCCTCGACAAGCTCGGTTTCAATCTCGTCGGCTACGGCTGCACCACCTGTATCGGCAACTCCGGCCCGCTGCATCCGGCCATCGAGGATGCGATTGTAAAAAATAATTTGGTCGCCGCGTCGGTGCTTTCCGGCAACCGCAATTTCGAGGCGCGCGTCCACCAGAACATCAAGGCAAATTTCCTCATGTCGCCGCCGCTTGTCGTGGCGTTTGCGCTGGCGGGCCGCGTGGATATTGATCTGGCCAACGACGCGCTCGGCACCGGCAAGGACGGCAAGCCCGTCCACCTGCGCGACATCTGGCCGAGCCTGAAAGAAGTCCGCGACTTGATGCAGGCCGCGCTCGAGCCGGATGTGTTCCGCCGCTTGTATAAGGATTTCGCCGCGCAAAATCCGAAGTGGAACGAAATTCCTTCCAGCACCGGCAACGTTTACGAGTGGGACCGCAAGTCCACCTACATCCAAGAGCCGCCGTTCTTCACGAACTTCGCGTTGACGCCCGGCAGCCTCGCGCCGATCACCGGCGCCCGCGCGCTGGCGATTTTCGGCGACAGCGTAACGACCGATCACATTTCGCCCGCCGGTTCCATCAAGAAAACCTCGCCGGCCGGAAAATATCTCATCGAGAACGGCGTGACGGCGGAAGATTTCAACAGCTACGGCTCGCGACGTGGCAACGACCGCGTGATGACGCGCGGTACGTTCGCCAACGTGCGCATCAAAAACCTGATGCTCGCCGGCCAGGAAGGCGGCGACACGTTGCTGCAACCGGAAGGCAAAAAAGTTTCGATCTACGACGCGTCCATGGAATATCAGAAACGCGGCACGCCGCTCGTGATTTTGGCCGGACAGGAATACGGCACCGGCTCGTCCCGCGACTGGGCCGCGAAAGGCACCAATCTCCTCGGCGTGAAAGCCGTCGTGGCGCAGAGTTTTGAGCGCATCCACCGCAGCAATCTCGTCGGCATGGGCGTGTTGCCGCTACAGTTCAAGGAAGGCACCACCGCGCAGACCTTGAAACTCGACGGCACGGAGACCTACGACATCGTTGGCCTCGACGCAAACATCAAGCCGCAGCAGGACCTCACGCTGAAGATCACGCGCAAGGACGGCTCCGTGGAGAATGTCGCCGTCCGCTGCCGCATTGATACGCCCATCGAAATTGACTACTACCAGCATGGCGGCATTTTGCCGTATGTGTTGCGGCAGTTGGTGGCAAAGGCTTGAATAATTAAAGGCCAAGGGAAAACGCCTTTGGTCTTTGTTCATTCGACGTATTTTGATCGCAATCGGGTGCGCGCTGATGAGAGACGTTTTTTGATTGAAGCGGGACTCGATCCTATTTTTTCGAAAACCCTGCTTTACCAGTCAATTGGCGAACCGATCCGCTTGAAAATCACCTTCGTGCGATGAGCGAAAGCAGGCTTGACTAGAATTCTTTCAACCTGAAAACAATAAGTCCCGGTCCAACCTTGCGGTCAGACCGGGACAAATGGGGGATGGGAGTTCGCCAAGCTCTCTTTCCCGTGCCAGCATTTGGCGCACGCTTTTCAGCGGCTGCTGGTTTCCCGACGCCATTCTCCACGGCAAGCGGAGTTGTCGGCCTCGTAGCAGGGCCGTCCGGCGGCTTGCGCCGCGCGAATTTTGAGTGAGGCTTTTCAGCTCGCTTCGGCTGGTGGTTGCGCCACCGGCCTGCGAACCAGGTCAAGACACGCCTGCGATTTTTTTGTTCGCGTCTTGACCACTGGCTCCGGGTCAGCCACCGCTTTTGGCGGTGCGTTCGCCCAAAACCACGGGTCTCGCCTCTGCTCTCTCAAGTTGCATTTTATCTCACAGTCCAGCGGTGTCGTTTTTAACATCGCCGGCGCTCGGAAGTTTTTCACGCGGCTTGCCTGGCCGTCGTGGTCTTCCCGGTTCGAATGCTCCCTTTGTCCCGCCTTTCAGCGTCTTTCTTTTGGCGGTCCCAACTTTTTATTTTTGAACCCGCCAGAGTCATCCGTCCGTGCTGATACACAGTAGCAACCGTTCACCCTCTGGGTGACTGCGATTCATTCAGGATCGAAACTT
Organism: uncultured Verrucomicrobia subdivision 3 bacterium; assembly: GCA_903944085.1. Taxonomy (GTDB): domain Bacteria; phylum Verrucomicrobiota; class Verrucomicrobiia; order Limisphaerales; family UBA11358; genus UBA11358. The sequence goes on along the minus strand of CAJAQO010000286.1, from coordinate 26,928 downwards.
TCCTGAAATACTTGACTCGGTTTGGAACGGCTTCTCATCGTTCCTCGCCGCCAAGTCCCTCATTCGCATGTGACGGTGTGCGAACACCGCCAGAGGAACTGGTGAATTCTGCCTCGCCGAAACTTGCGCTCCGGTTTTTGAGGAGCCAGATCAACCAGCCTGACCTGACTTTTCCCCAGTCGCCTGGGATTATCTTGAAACGAACAGCGTCAATTTTACTTTCCACTGCCCGCTTCGTTCTTTCAATGAACTGAAAACATCATATCATAGTTCCTGTTTTTGCCTACGATTTGATATGCACAACTTATCCACCAAAAATGCGCGGTGAGCAACGGATGAATAATTCAGATTCACTTGTAAAATCAAGGTTTCCGACTGTTGCACCCATTGAGTTATTCACCGCAAAACGGCGCAAAAAAACCGGCGGTGAACAAGTCAGCGCCGGAGTTTTATATTTATAAAAAAATTCAGCCGAGATGATTCGCCGCGCCGGCAATGCCGGTGACGATTTCCTCGCGTGTTTTCAAATTGCGGATGCGAACATAAGAATCGTTCTCCAAACGCGCGGTGCGGGCCACTTTCAATTCTTGCGCGCGCTTGAATTGCTTGTCCGATTTCGTTGGCGTGAGCGGATATTCCACCGCGTAGCCGGCGGCGCGCAATTCGTGAATGAGTTTCAGCGAATCGGGCCGCAGCGCCTCGTCTTCGATTAGCACATACACGTCCATCGGCGAATCAAATTTCGGCAGCAGGCCGCGCGCTTTCAAAATTTCCAGCAGCACCACGTCGCCCATGCCGAAGCCGAGCGCGGGCAAATCCACCTTCCCGCCGCTGATGAGCTTCACGAGATTGTTGTAGCGGCCGCCGCCCGCGATGGCGCGAAACTCGCCCTTGCGGTCAAACGCCTCGAACACGACGCCGGTGTAATACGCCAGCCCGCGAATCACCTGGTAATCAATTTTTACAAAATCCTTCAGCCCGCGCGCCGCCAGATTGTCGAGGATGCTTTGCAACTCCGCCGTCGGTTTTCCCGAAGTAATAAACTCATTCACCTGCGCCACGGAAAAACCCATCGCGGAAAGTTTTTTTTCCGACTCCTCCGGCGCGCTGCGTTCCAGCTTGTCAATTACCTGGAAAAAATCGTATTCGTGCGCGGTGTCGCCGCCGCCGTGTTTGAAAAAATCGTGCCACGCATTGCGGCTGCTCAGGCGGATGACAAAATCCTCGGCGGTCAGGCCGAACGCGCGCAGCGTGTCAATGAGCAGCGCGATCAATTCCGCATCCGCCGCCGGATCGGTCTCGCCGATGAGGTCGGCGTTGAACTGAAAATGTTCGCGCAGGCGGCCTTTCTGCTGGCGCTCGTAGCGGAAGAGCTGCGGAATGGCGAACCACTTGATGGGCTTTTTGTAATTGCGTTCGTGCGCGGCGACCATGCGCGCGAGCGTCGGCGTCATTTCCGGCCGCAGCGAGACGGCGCGTTCGCCTTTATCCATGAAATTGTAGAGCTGGCCGACGATCTCCGCGCCGCTCTTGGTGGTGAAGAGTTCGAGCGGCTCCAGCGGCGGGCCGTCGTATTCGCGGAATCCGTAGCGGCGGGCGATGGCCCGCCATTTTTCAAAAATATACTGGCGCGCGTCGGCGCTCCACACGTCTTGGTGCGGGAGCGGTTCGGGATAAAAATCGCGGAATCCAGGCAGTCGTTCCATCCGGCTAGTCTAAAAAATTGGCGGTGAAAAGAGAAGACGAATCAGATTTATCCGCAGATGACACGAATGTTCGCAGATTAAAACCACTTCGGACAATCTGCGTTAATCCGCGTCATCTGCGGATAAAGTCGTTTGGTTACTTGGTGCCCGGCGTGAGCTTCAGGACTTCGGCGCGCATTTCCTTGCCGGCCTTGAATTTCACCATCGCGCGCGCCGGGATCGGCACGTCGGTCGCCGGCTTGTTGGGGTTGCGCCCGACACGCGCCTTGCGGATTTTCACGTCGAACACGCCGAAGTTGCGCAACTCCACCTTGTCGCCCTTGGCCAGCGCCTCGGCAATGTAGTCCAGCGTTTTTTGCACGACATCAAAAACCTGGGTTTGGATCAGCCCGGTTTCCTCGCTGATGCGCACAACTAAGTCGCGTTTGGTCAGGGTCATAATTTTGTCATGGTTGAATGGCTGGACGACCGATCCGTCCCGCAATCGTCGGTTAATGTTTCATGGACTTTGAACGCACATCTTTCTTGATTGGTTTAATGAATTGCCATTTCCGTCGAAATGTCGAGACAAAAATGATGCCGCGCGGTTGCCGGAACACGGCCGCGCGTTTAAACTGCCCGCATGGCAGATGATTCTTTCAACGCGTTTGTGTTGGACCAATTGCACGCGGTGCCGGACTTGCGCGCCAAGGCGATGTTCGGCGCGCATGGATTGTATAGCGGCGAAAAATTCTTCGGCCTTCTGGACGAAGGCCGGTTGTTCTTCAAAACTGACGCGGCGTCTCAAGCCGATTACACGGCGCGCGGCATGGGGCCGTTCACTTACGAAATGAACGACAAGGCGATGACGATGGCGTATCACGAGGTGCCGCCGGACGTGCTGGAGCAGCCGCACGAACTCACGGCTTGGGCGCAACGCGCCCTAAAAATCGCAGCCGCCAAGCCCAAACGACGTCCGAAACAAAAATAGTTCTGCCGCACAATTCAGATCACGACGCCGGAATGATTTCGATGGCGTTGATCTGCGGATTCTCGATGTTGCTGGTGAAATTGATCTCCAGTTTGCCGCCGGTCACATCCCCGGTGACGGTTTCCACATAAGCCTTGCGCGGGCCGCCCGCCTTGACCCACACGTCGAAATCCTTGAATTCATGGCCCAGGACATTGAAGGAAAACACGCGCTGCCCCGGCCCTTCGATGCCGTCAAACGTTTCGCAAAAATGCAGCTTCACCGTGTATTTGCCGTTGGGCACATTCACGGAAAACTTGCTCATGCTGTAATGCTCGGAGCGATACAACGCCGGCGTCTTGGTGTTTTCAATCTGTAGGTCTTCGCGCTCAATCGTGTCGCCATCCGCGAAGCCAGTTTCCGGCAGCCAAGTGTTGCCATCCGCATCCTTGAGCGGCGTGGTGAGGCCGGCCTTGATGCGCAGGGGAAAAGTTGATTCAGCAACCGCCGAAGCCGGCGTTGCAGTCGGCGTGACCACGGGCGCGACTGCCGATGCCGCCGCTGCGGGCGCTGCCACCGTTTCCGGTTTCTGACAGCAACTGGTTTTTGAGGATTGGCAGCCGGCCAGCAAAATCGCGGCAGACGCAAACATCAGCGGGACAAACGACCAGCGGATCAAACAAGTTTTATTTTTCATGGTGTTGTAATTGATTTCAAAGTCCACTCGGCAGTTTCCGGCCAGAATTTCCCAGCCTAAAAAATCGCGGTTGCAGACTTGGTTGTGGCGCTAGTTTATGAGGCGCGGGCAAAACTGCCAGCCACTCTTTCGGGTGGTTTTGGCAGCACTGGAGCAGAAAGGCTTCAGCGGCTTGCGAATGGCGGCGACTGGTTCGGCAATTGTCCGCTTGACTTCATTTCGCTTTCCCGCCGAAATGCGCGGATGATTACCCGTCGAGATTTGTGTGTGGCGGCCGTTTCCATGTCCATCGCCGTCGCGGGCCTCGCGCTGGCGGAATCCAGCGGCAAGCCGGTGATGCATTCCGCCGTCTTCAACTGGGCCGACCTCAAAGTCGTGCCAACCAAACAGGGCGCGCGGCGCACGGTGTTTGACGCGCCCACGCCGGCGCTCGCGGATTTCGAGTGCCATATCACGACACTTAATCCCGGCGAATCGCCGCATCCGCCACATCAGCACGCGGACGAGGAATTGATGGTTATCAAGGAAGGCACGCTGGCGGCACTACAGGGCGACAAGACAAACATCGTTGAGGCCGGCGGAATTATTTTCGAGGCGTCAAACGAAATGCACGGCCTGCGCAACATCGGCACCAACCGCGCGACTTATTTCGTCTTCCGCTTTTCGCCGCACGATCTGGTGAAGTGAAAAAAGTCTGGGACAAAATTTCAAAACGTTTTTTCAAGCTGAACTCACCGGTGGAAATTATGTCCATTCTGGTAATTCTGTCTTTTGTTTTCAGGATTGATACCTTGAACGCGTGAGTGATTTGACCATTGGACTTTTGAGCGCGCTGCTGGCCACCAACCAGCCGCAAGCCGTCAGCAATCTGGTGCAGGAGCACACCGGCGTCTCGGTGCCGATCGTGGCTGCCAACGATCCGGTGGAAAGCGAGTTGCGCAATCTGATGATCGCCGATGATGCCGCGCTGGACGAAGTGAACGCTTGGATCAGCACCAACCAGATTCCCCGCACGGACACCAACGGCACAGCCGCGCTGAACCAAAAAATCATCGCGCGGTTTGACGGGGTGAAGCACGGCTACGAAAATTTTCTCCGCAATCATCCCGATCACGCACGCGGGTTTCTCGCCTACGGCAGCTTTTTGAACGACATCGGCGATGAGGACGGCGCGAAGGTGCAATACGAAAATTCCAAGCAGCTCGATCCGAAAAATCCCGCCGTGTGGAATCAGCTGGCCAATTATTTCGGCGAACATGGCGGGCTGACAAACGCCTTCGCGGATTACACCGAAGCCATCCGCCTGGACCCGACCGAGCCGACTTATTACCAGAATTTCGCCACGACCGTTTATCTTTATCGCACCGACGCCAAGCAATTTTACGGCATCAACGAGCAGCAGGTGTTCGACAAGGCGCTGGGGCTTTATCAGCAGGCCATGAAACTCGCGCCGGAAAATCTCGTCCTCGCGACGGATTATGCTGAAAGCTATTACGGCATCCGCCCGCTGCGCACGAACGACGCGCTGGCCGCGTGGACCAATGCATTTAACATCGCCAAGGATGACAACGAGCGCGAAGGCGTGCGCATTCACCTAGCGCGCGTGAAAATCTCCGCCGGCTTTTACGACGAAGCGCAGGCGCAGCTCGACGCCGTGACCAACCGCGCTTTTGCCGACATGAAAACCCGGTTGATTCGCAGCCTGAACGACCACAAAAATCCGCCCACAAATTCCATTCCCGAGATTGTGACGAACCGTGTGAGCGTGGTCACCAATCCGCTGCCTGCCGCGACCAATGCCGCGCCCGCGCCCGCCAATCCACCGGTGGCGACGCCGAAGACAATTCGTTTGCTGGCCGCGCCGCCGCCGTTGCGCGAACAAAAACCGTAGTGGATTACCATTTTCGATTTACGATTTACGCGCCGGCTGATTTAAGGCTCGTAAATCGCAAATCGCATATCGTAAATTCTTCCCATGAGCTTCTACGACAAATTAAAATTTGACGCCAACGGATTGATTCCCGCGATCATTCAGGAACAGAAAACCGGCCGCGTGGTGATGATGGCGTGGATGAACCGCGCCTCGCTGGAAGACACCATCAAAACGGGCAAGACGCATTTCTGGAGCCGTTCGCGCCAAAAATACTGGATGAAAGGCGAAGAAAGCGGCAACACACAAACCGTAAAAGACATCGCCTTCGATTGCGACGGCGATACGCTCTTGATTCAGGTCGAGCAAAAAGGCCCGGCGTGCCACGAGGGCTATAATTCCTGTTTCTTCCGCTCGGTCGAGGGCAATGGCGAGACGTTCAAGACCACCGAGGCGCAACTGCTCACGCCTGAACAAATGTATAAGAAAAAAAGCTAAGGTTTCTGGTAAAGCCGAAAGGCTGGCTTCAAGCTTACTTGAACCGGCCAAAATGCACATTCTCCGGCGCGGCGGGTTCGTCGAGCAATTGAATGGTTGTGGCCGGTCCCAAATTGGGATTTGTCCAAGCGCGCAAAGCCCATACGATTTTTTTGTCCGGTGAAATTTCCAGCGCCTGCACCGGCGCGGTGGCCAAATCCACGTTGCCATTCCACTGGTTGACCCAGTTGTTGATCAATGTGTCGCCATTGGGCAGGCGCGACGCAAGCTGCATCGAATTGAATTTGTAATCCGGCACATCGGCGGATGTAAATTCCCAAACGGTCTCGCCGGACGTTTTAATCTCACGCACCGTCTTGCCACAAATAAGTGTGTTGCCGTTGGGCAGGCGCACCGCCGACCACACGCCGGGTGCGTCCACGGACCAGACCGCCGCGCCCGTCTCATCGTATTCCACCACTTTGCCCAAATCCATGTGCGCGACGAGATAAGTGCCGGCATCAGTCAGGCGCGCGTGACGGAATTGTCCGTGCGTGCTGTTGGGGTTTCTGACCGGCAGGGAAATTTCTTTTTCCATCTGGCCGGAAGCAAGATTGGCCACAAACAATTTCGGCGCCGGGCCGTTCTGAATGAAGATGACGTGATTGGTGCCAATGGGCTGCGCGGTGTGCGTTTCGCATTGGGGCGACGCGTCATAATTCCAGAGCACTTGTTTGTCCGGAGAAATGAGCGTCACGCCGAACTGGTGCGCGAACAAAATATTTCCGTTCGACAGCCGGACGGCATCGCTGATTTCGCCCCGGTTGGTGGCATCGTTGTAAGCCCAAACCACTTGGCCATGCTGCACGACATACATGTCGCGCGTCTTGGCTTCGCCGGCGTAAAAGAAATCATGTTGCGCGAGGCCGCTGCCGGGCAGCACCGCCGGCGCCGTCGGTTTGTCGGCGGTCCAGCCGGCAGATTTTATTTCGGCGGCGACAGAATTGGTGACAAACGGCCGCACGCGCGCGGCCAGCAACTGATAACCGGCGGGACTGAAATGCAACCTGTCCGCGACAAACAATTCCGGTCGCGGCAAGCCGTCGGTGCCGAGCGGCAGATCGTAGGTTTCAATGTATTGGAGGTGAGCTTTGCCCCGGATAAAATCAGCGACCATCAGGTCCAGAGCCTTTTCCTTGTCGTGCTGTTTCCAGCGCAGCCCGCTCGGGCTCCACGAAATAAAATAGATTTCCGTCGTCGGCAGCTTCGCGTGAACGAGCGCGACGAATTCCTGAAAATCCGCGAAGACCTGCTCCGGCGATTTGCCATTCGCAATGTCGTTGCCGCCCGCGCGCAGAAAAATTCTTGTGGGCGCGTAGGGAAAAATAATCCGGTCCGCGAAATGGGTCGCGTCGCAAAGTTCCGAGCCGCCGAACCCGCGATTCAGCACCGGCTGGCCGGGGAAATCTTGCGCGAGCGTTTTCCAAAACCGGATGGTCGAGGAGCCGGTGAACACAAATCCGCCTTTCGCCGGCGGATTGGTGGCGTCCATTTTTTCGTAGGCGGAAATTTCCTTTTCCCAAACCGCAAAATTATGATTGGTTTCCGCGCCAAGTGCATTGCGCTCCAGCGCAACTAGCGACAACACGGCCAGCGACAGGCAAAGAATGGATTTCATGCGCCGGAGCATAATCCGACAGCCGGCAGAGGAAAAGAATTTCCCGGCGCTTAAAACTTACGCTCTGGCCGGACGGTGATTGTGGCAGTCGGGATCGTCGGTATGCGTAAGTCCCGGAATTATCGCCAAGCGAAAGGCCCAAATAAAAAATGCTTCTGAACCATACAGCAATCAATCGTGTGTGTAACAAACACGATACCGGATGGATGATTTGCCCGCATTCTCCAAATCTCAATCCGCGCAGGCGGTAAATTAACCTCCCCAGATTTAGCTCTGCTTTCGCCGCCGGTTCGGTTATTATTGCGATGCTGGCAATTTAATTTACATGACACCAAAACTTTTTTCCGAAATGGGACTTTCCGCCGAAGTGCTGAAGGCCATTGACAAACTCGGCTTTGAACAGGCGGCACCCATCCAGGCGGCGGCCATTCCGTTGCTGATGGAAGGCAAGGACATCGTCGGCCAATCGCAGACCGGCTCCGGCAAAACCTGCGCCTTCGGCATCCCCGCCGTGGAAAAAGTGGACGCGAACAAACGCGCCGTGCAAATCCTGATCCTCGCCCCCACGCGCGAACTGGCGATGCAGGTTTCGGAGGAAATTCACAAGCTCGCTTTTTTCAAGCGCGGCATCATCGCGCTGCCGATCTACGGCGGGCAATCTTATGACCGCCAGCTTTACGGCCTGCGGCAGGGCGCGCAGATTGTCATCGGCACGCCGGGCCGCGTGATGGATCACATGCGGCGCGGCACATTGCGGTTGGATAACATCAAGATGGTCATTCTCGACGAGGCCGACGTGATGCTCAACATGGGTTTCCGCGACGACATCGAAACCATTTTGAAAGACGCGCCGAAGGAGCGCCAGACCGCGTTCTTTTCCGCCACGATGCCGAAGCCGATCCGCGATCTCATCGAAAAATATTCGCGCGATCCGCAGAACGTGAAGGTCGAGCAAAAGGCGATGACCGTGCCGACCGTCGAGCAGGTTTATTTTGAAGTGGACCGCCGTTACAAGATCGAACTGCTCACGCGGCTGATTGACATTTACGACGTGAAGCTGGGAATTATTTTTTGCAACACCAAGCGCATGGTGGACGACTTGGTGGACCATCTCGAAGCGCAAGGTTATCAGGCCGACCGCTTGCACGGCGACATGACGCAGAACATGCGCGACCGCGTGATGAACAAATTTCGAAAATCCGGCCTGGAGTTTCTCGTGGCCACGGATGTCGCGGCGCGCGGCATTGACGTGGACGACGTGCAGGTGGTGTTCAATTACGATTTGCCTTACGACGTGGAAGATTACGTCCACCGCATCGGGCGCACGGGCCGCGCGGGCAAAAGCGGCAAGGCGATTTCACTCGTGCCCGGCCGCGAGCTGTTTCAAATCCGCAACATTGAGCGCTTCACCAACGTCCGCATCCAGCGCGGGCGCATTCCGACCGAGCACGAAGTCGAAGCCGCGCGCGAAAATGTTTTCCTCGACAAGCTCCGCTCGCTTTTGACCAGCGGCGAATTTGAAAAACAAGACCGCCTCGTCGAGCGGCTGACCGAAGAAGGTTTTGCGGCCAACGACATCGTGTCCGCGCTGATTCATCAATTGCACACCGGCGAAAGCGCGGGCAAATCCGCGCCCAAGACCGAGGAATATGACCGACCGGAACGCGATGAACGTCCGGCGTTCCGCGACCGCGAGGATCGCGGCCCGCGTGACCGATTCGCTGACCGTGGCCCGCAACGCGAAGACCGCCGCCCACGTTTTGAGGATCGTCGTGACGAACGTCCGCGCCGGTTTGAAGACCGTCCGCCGCGCGCCGGAGCGCCGATCTCCAGATCGGCCAGTCCCAAAGCTTTTTCGCCGCGCGCCGAAGCGGAGTTTGGCGCTCCGCAAAAAAGTAAAACCGCGCCGTGGAAAGCTTTGCCCTCGCAGCCGGCAAAAAACATTGTCCCGCCGGCGGCGAAACTGGTTGAAAGCAAGGCGGCCACTCCCCTGCCCGCCCACGCGGAACAACCGGTGAGCAGCCCGAAAGAAGCGGCCAGTCCCATTGAAACCAAAGCGGACGCGGTGAAAACGTATTCCGATGCGGAAATTCTGGCCTCGGTAAAAACTCCCGAACCGAAGCCGGAATCGAAATTATTTCTCAAGCCCAAGTCCGCACCGGTCGCCGCGCCCAGGCCCAAGGTCAGCCGCGCGACGCCACCGGACCAAACACGGCTTTGGATCAGCGTCGGCAAGGAACAAGGCGTCGTGCCGATTGATTTCGTGAATTCCGTCGCCGGCGAAACCGGCTTGCCGGGCAAAGTCGTCGGCACGGTGGACGTGCGCGAACGGCATTCGTTCGTGGACGTGGCGAGCGAGCACGCCAACGGCATCATCGCCAAGCTGAACCGCGCCGAGATCAAAGGCATCAAAGTGAAAGTAAAAGTGGCGTGAGCGGGATAAAGAAAATGGGCGAAGCCGCAGCTTCGCCCTACCAATGTTGGTAGGGCTGCGCTGCCGCGCAGCCGAAATAAATTGCAAATGAGCGACTCCGAACCAGTCCAACCCCATTCCGTCGAACGGCTGTTCCCGTTCGTGCTGAAAACCCGCGCGCTGCTCGTGGGCCGCGACACGCTGCGCGCGAACAAGGGCAAGCTGCATTTCGTCCTCATCACCACGGACATCGCCGAAGCCAGCCGCGAGGAGGTGTTGAAAGATTTCACGCACTATCCCGTCGTGCAGCATTTCACGGCGGCGGAGTTTGAGACGTTTTTTGGAGTCAAAGGTGCCAAAGCCGTCGGCTTTACCAAGTCCGGCCTCGCGCAATCCATCTACGCCGAACTCAAGCCGTATCGCATCAACCTGCCGCTGCATCCGTCGAAGCCGAATGACCCGCCGCCGACAACTCCCAGCGAAAACAAAGCTGCGTGACCATAACTGCGGCCGGCACCCACCCGCCGCCCGCCGCACGGAAAACTTCCGCCCCACCTAAAGCACCGTCACCCGAAGTGGCGGGCGCAACATTGACCGTTCACGGCAAGGGAGCCGGTTGCTGCCGCCGGGTGCGGGCGTCCAAGCCAACGGCGTGACCTTCTGAAGCTACGGAGTAAGCACTTGCGGCAACGGAGTGGGCTTCGGAATCAACGGAGTGGACTTCAAAATCAAGGGAGTGACCATCGGCGGCAACAGCGCGACGTTCAAAATCAACGGCGCAGCCTTAAATTTCACCGGAGTGATGATCCGCGACAATGGAGCGGACTAAAATTTCCCCGGAGCAGGCTGAAAAATCACCGGAGTGGTCGTCGGCGACAACGGAGTGGTCAAAAAATTTACCGGAGTGGCCATCCGCAGCAACGGAGTAGCCTAAAAAATCACCGGAGTGGCCTGCCGAAACAACGGCTTTGTCCAAAAAACATATACATCCATCAAAAATCGGCGTTTTTGCATCCCCGCGCCTGGCGGCTGGGAGCAGGACGGGGTGACCAATTGTTTTTAGCCACGGATGAAACACGGATTCTTTGTCGCGGCGCGACAACTTCCCTGTCGCCCATGGCAAATGTCGAGAAAGCCAAATGGTTTCATGATTTCCTTGCCCCCGCGAAGAATGTCGCCAGTGACGGAACCGCAATAACAAGGCTCCCAATCCACCCAGGGCCAGCGCGGTTGGTTCGGGAACCCGAAAACTATCGCTTTTTAGCCGGAACGCTGCCGCTGCCGGCGGCCGTGGCGGCGACGCCCCGTCGCAGAAAGTGGGCGCGACGCCCGCATCGCGCGCTAAACCAAACCCACCATTTGGTTGGGTGGCTGGAGTCGGCGATGAGGCGTCGCCGGCACCCTCGGCAACGGAGGCGTCGCAGCTACGCGCATCGCCGCTTCACTTTTCAACCGCGTCATTCCGGTTTAGGAAGTGTTGATGGGCCTCAAGGTTTTCCCGTCAGGCGGGTCACCAGAAAATCCTCGAACGCGCCCAGGTCTTTCCATTTCGTCGCCACGTTGACCGGCCTGCCCTGCGGGTCCAGGACGGTAAAACCTTCATCGGTGACGCGAAGGTTCATTCGCTCCATCACGCAAAGCTCCGGCTGAAGGGCGAGATAAACCGCCACGGGATCAAACAAGGTGCTGCTGTGCTGGTCGGCAGCGTTCGGCGACGATGCCGGGTCGCTGCCCAGCCAGAGCCGGTAGTTGGCGATCACGTCGGCGGCGGTGCGGTCGGTCGTGTCACGGACGCGCCGATATTTTTCGCCGGCGAGGCTCACCCGGCCACAGGTGTCGAGCGGCGTGATGGTAATGTCCCAAGGCGCGGCAAAAACTTGTTGCAAGGATTTCGGATCGGCCTTCACGTTCCATTCTGCGCAAGGCGACGGCGCGCCGCCATAACCCAGGCGCACGCTGCCGTCCATGCCGATGAAGCGCGCGTGCCGGGCAATGCGCGGCTCGCGTTGCAGTGCGGCGGCAATGTTCGGCACCGGGCCGATGCAGATCAAGGTCACGCGCTGCGGCGAGTTCATGATCGTGTCAATGATGGCCTGCACTCCGTTGGTGAAGACTTTGCCCGGATAGGATTTGAGTTCGTAGTCTTTCACCCACGCGTCCTGCCGGCCCCCGCCGCGCGGCGCGACATCAAGGCCGAGGCCCACGGACACATCCCCGCGCCCGGAGCGTGCGAGCAACTTCGCGAGCAAACGCGCGCGGTATTCGGCTTTGCCGTAATCGCCCACCGCGAGTTTCAGGTCCAGTTCGGGAGATTTGAGCAGGAGCGCGAGCGCCCAAGTATCGTCAATGTCGTCGCCGATGTCGGTGTCGAGAATGACGGGAATGGGAGCGGCCTTGACGGCGGCGGTTTCGGCGGCGCGGGCGGATGCGGGCGGGAATGCCAAGCCCATGCCGAGCAAGGCGAGACAGAAACCGAGTCGCCACGATGAGAAACACGCGGCGGAAAAGTTGATGAGTGCGGGCGCGGACATGTCGGGAATTGTGTGCCGGAACCGCCGCTGCGTCAATTTTCGTCGAGCGCCGGTGCAATCCTAATCTTAATCTTGTTCTTAATCGTAATCGTGGTTTGAAGCAGATTAAGATTACGATGACGCTTAGGATTAAGACACAGCCCGAGCACCGGCCGGATGTTAATTTTCAAACCCGTTGACTAAAATCCCGCAAGGGTTTTCCGCCACCACGACAGCGAAGTCCCGGCGAGACTTTGTGCCTTCATAAATTTACCCTTGCAATGACAGGCGATTTTCGAGGTCGGCATTCAAAGCATGGCGGTTGGCATTGGGAAAGCTTCAAGCCGGCGATGGATGAAAACTCTTTGCCCGCCACTCCGCCACCAACCGGGACCACTGCGGTTGCCGGGCAACCTAGCGAATCCTTGTCGCCAAAGGTGAAAGTCTGGCTGGTGGATGATGATGACGAAATCCGCAGGCTGCTGGCCGAATTGCTAAGCCTTCAGGGCGGCATAGAATGCGCCCGCCATTTTTCCTCGCCGGACGCGTTGCTGAGCGAACTCGCGAGCCAGCCCGGGCCGGATGTCATTTTGATGGATGTCCAGATGGGCGACCGCAACGGATTGGACGCTGTGCGCCCGATCAAATCGCTCACCCGTTCGACCCGCGTGCTGATGTTCACCTCCTGCTTTAATCCGGCCTGGCAGGAACGGGCGTTCAGCAATGGGGCATCGGGCTACCTGCTCAAAAGCTCCCCGGTGGAAAACGTGGCCGAGCAAATTCGCTGCCCGGCCAAAAACTTGGTGCCAACTCCGCAGCCCCGGCACCGGTCCAATAGTTCCACGCACCGGCCAATGCCACAGCTCCAGACCAACTCCAGCAGTGACCAGCCGCTTCGCTTTTTGAGCCGCACGCTGAAAAAACTGCGCTTGCTTCATAATTGACGGCAGGGTGCCGCGCTTCCATTGATCATCAGCGGCAAACCCAGCTTTGCGGTTCAGCCATTGATCTGCGCGGGCAAAGGGGGCCGCGCGGTTTGCGAGGCTGATTTCGAGCGGCGCAAAATTCTCCTTGAAATGGGCAGCGGCCTCGGCCGGATGCGCGGACGCAAATATTTCTCGGCAAGCGGCAAAAAAACTTTACGATTCCGGCCATCGCATTTTGTGAGCACCCAACCCAAAACTAAAAAAACCAAAACCAAGCCCACTGTGCCGGTGCGCTGGCGCCAGGAAGTCGAGCGCATCCTCATCACCGACGAACAACTCGCCAAGCGCATCAAAATTCTGGCGCGGGAAATTGAAAAAGATTTTCGCGGGCGCGAAATGGTCGTGGTCTCGCTGTTGAGCGGCACGGTGATGTTTCTCGCGGATTTGATCCGGCATTTGAATTTGCCGCTGCGCCTGGATTTCATCGGCGTTTCCAGCTACGGCCTCGGCACCGAATCCGGCGAACTGGTTTTCACCAAGGAACTGCGCCTCGACGTGCGCGGACGCGACGTGCTGCTGGTGGATGACATTCTCGACACCGGCAAAACCATGAGCCGCGTGCTGCCCAAGCTGGAGCTGCTCAAGCCGCGCCGCATCAAAACCTGCGTGCTGCTGGACAAGCCCGCGCGCCGGACATTTGACATTGAGGCGGATTTCGTCGGCTTCGAAATTCCGGATTTATTTGTCGTCGGCTACGGGCTTGATTTTGCCGAGCGCTACCGCAACCTGCCGTTCGTCGGCGTGCTGCACCCGCACATTTACAAGGAAGTCATCCAACGCGTCATCCAGAAATAATGCACCTGCATTTTGCGAACCTGTTTGGCTGGGCGGCGATGCTGCTGTTCGCTTGGGGCATTTCCTACAACCGCAGAAATTTTCCGTGGCGCACGGTCATTTGGGGACTTGGCCTGCAACTCACGCTGGCCATTCTCGTGCTCGACACGCCGTGGGGCGCAAAGCTTTTTGAATTCGCCGGCAAGGTCGTGCAGAAGCTGATCCAGTTTTCCACCGACGGAACGAAATTTGTTTTCGGGCCGCTCGCGGATGCGGATCTGCTTGGCAAAAACTTCGGACCCGGACACGGTTTGGTTTTCGCCATTTTGGTTTGCGGCACGGTGGTCATTGTAGCCGCGCTGTCATCGCTGTTTTATCACTGGGGCATTTTGCAGCGCGTCGTGCGTGCGGTCGCGTGGGTGATGCGCAAGGCGATGGGCACCAGCGGCAGCGAGACGCTCTCCGCCGCCGCGAATATTTTCATGGGCCAGACCGAGGCACCGCTCGTCATCCGGCCTTACGTCCCGCGCATGACACGCAGCGAACTCATGACCATCATGGTCTGCGGCATGGCGCACATCGCCGGCGGCGTGGCAGCGGTTTACGCGGCGATGGGCATGGCCGCCGGCTATCCGAACACCGCCGGGCATCTGCTCACGGCGTCGGTGCTGAACTGTCCGGCGGCGCTGCTCATCGCCAAAATCATGCTGCCGGAAACGCAGGTCAGCGAAACCGCCGGCAGTTCGCCCGCCACGGTGCCGCGCACCACGGCCAATTCCGTGGACGCCATTTGTCGCGGCGCAGGCGACGGCTTTCAACTGGCGCTGAACATTTGCGCCATGCTGATAGCTTTCATCGCCATCATTGCGCTGGCGAATTATGTTTTTGCCTTCGCGCAATTGCACGTTGGGATGACGCACGCATTCACACTCCAAAATATTTTCGGCTGGGTCAACGCACCGTTCGCCTGGCTCATGGGCGTGCCGACGCAGGATTGCCTGAAGATCGGGCAAATCCTCGGCGAACGCATCGTGCTGAACGAATTTGTCGGCTATCTGGATTTGACCGAGAACGCGAAAACGCTCGCGCTTGATCCGCGCAGCTTCACGATTGCGACTTATGCGCTGTGCGGCTTCGCGAATTTTTCCAGCATCGCGATCCAGGTCGGCGGCATCGGCTCGCTCGCGCCGGAGCGCCGCAGCGAAATGGCGCAGCTCGGTTTTCGCGCGATGATCGGCGGCTTGCTCGCCGCCTACATGACCGCGTGTCTCGCCGGATTTTTGCTCTGAACCACTAAAACGCTTTCACCAAGTTTGCCTTTATTCCAACCTCATCAGTCACTGCGTTCCACTTAAAACAATATTACTGCGCCAATTCCATCATGAAAACGACCGCGAATTTTTACGCCATTATTTCACTATTTGCCGCCAGCTTCAGGGCGTTGGCGGCGGATGAAGCAGTCACCAATTTATCGCCGGCGGCACCGCGCGTGCCGGCGTTCTCGATGGCTTATATGGACCGCTCCGTGAGTCCCGGCGCCGATTTTTATCATTTCGCCGACGGGCAATGGTTGAAAGATAATCCGGTGCCGCCCGACAAATCGCGCTGGGCCGCGTTCACCGAACTGGCGGAGCGCAACTGGTATTTGATCCACGAAATTCTGGATGAGGCCGCATCGCCGAACCAACCGGTTGCCGCACATTCGCCCCAGCGCGAGGTGGGCGATTTTTTTACCTCGGTCATGGATACCAACCACATCGAGCAGTTGGGCCTGAAACCAATTCTGAATGACTTGAAAAAAATTGACCGGCTCAACTCCGCGAAAAATTTATTTGCGCTGCTCGCGGATTTTCATCAGCGCGGCATCGGCGGGCTGTTTGATGCCGGCTTCGGACCCGATTCGAAAAACAGCTCGATTTACGCGGTGGAATTGAGCCAGGGCGGCCTGTCGCTGCCGGATCGCGATTATTATTTGAAAGACAGTTTTGCGGACAAGCTGAAACTTTTTCGCGAGCATGTGGCGAAAATGTTCGAGCTGCTCGGGGAAAATCCGGTGGCGGCCGCCGCCGATGCCGCCACGGTAATCGGAATTGAAACTGAACTCGCCAAGGCCAGCCGGACGCGCGTGGATTTGCGCGATCCGAACAAGAACTATAATAAATTCACCGGCGGAGAACTTGCCGACAAAACTCCGGCATTGTCGTGGACCATTTATTTCGCCGGCCGAAACCTGGCGGAACCCGGCTACGAGATTGTCGGCCAGCCGGAATTTTTCGAGGCGGTGAACCGGCTGGTGCAGGCGCGGCCGTTGGCGGACTGGCAGGTTTATCTGCGCTGGCATCTGCTGCATGGCAGCGCGCCATTTTTGCCGGCGGCCTTTGAGTCGGAGAATTTCAATTTCTACGGCAAAGTTTTAAGCGGCCAGTTGCAGCCAGAACCGCGCTGGAAACGCGCCGCCCATATCCTCGACGGCAACATTGGCGAAGCGCTCGGCCAGCTTTACGTCGAAAAATATTTTCCGCCGGAGGCGCGGGCGCGCATGAGCGCGCTGGTGGAAAATTTGAAAGCGGTGTTCCACGACCGGCTCGAACGCGTGCCGTGGATGACCGATGCGACGCGCGCCAAAGCGCTGGCCAAGTTCACCCGCTTCACGCAGAAGATCGGACATCCGGATCGGTTCCGTGATTATTCGGCGGTGTTGATTCGCCGCGATGATTTGCTGGGCAACGTCCGGCGCGCAGAAGCCTTCGAGTCGCGCCGCGAAATCGCCCGCGTCGGCAAGGCCGTGGACCGCACCGAATGGCACATGACGCCGGAAACCGTGAATGCCTATTTTAATCCGCAGCAGAACGAAATCGTTTTTCCCGCCGGCATTTTGCAGCCGCCATTTTTCGACGTGACGATGGATGATGCCGTGAACTACGGTGCCATCGGCGTGGTCATCGGCCACGAAATGACCCATGGCTACGATGACGAGGGCCGCAAATACGACGCGGACGGCAACCTGAACGACTGGTGGACCGAGACCGACGCCAAGGCTTTTGAGGAGCGGGCGCAACGGGTCGTGGATGAATACAACGGTTTCGAGGCGCTGCCCGGCCTGCACGTGAACGGCAAGCTGACGCTCGGCGAAAATCTGGCCGACCTTGGCGGCATTCACATCGCCTACGAAGCTTTGCAGCGCGCGCTGGCCAAAGATCCGTCGCAGCGCAAAAGTATTGACGGTTTTACGCCGGAGCAGCGGTTCTTCATTTCGTTCGCCCAAGTTTGGCGCACGAATATCCGCGAGGCGGAAGCGCAACGGCTTGTCACCGTTGACCCGCATTCGCCCGGCCGCTTCCGTTCCTTCGGTCCGCTGCTGAACGTGCAGGAATTCTACGATGCCTTTGACATCAAGCCCGGCGGCGCGATGTGGCTGCCGCCGGAAAAACGCGCAGTCATTTGGTGACGCGGTCAGCAGTTCACCAACCGGCCCGCTTTATTCTGAAAATGACTGGGACGCTTTCAATTGCGTCTCGGCCTGCAACCAATGTTCTTTTTCCATGCCGGCGGGACGACCTTGTCCTTCCCAGATGGCATAGGCACGGCGGGCAATTTCCTCGGTCGTAATGACCGGGGCAGCCGCCGCAGCGGTGACACGTTTGGGCTTGGACACACTAACCACCGCCGGCGAAGTGCCGCGTTTAGCCGGGACCGGGACTGCCGGAGCCTTCACCGGCGCAACCGCTTTGACCGGCGCGGCGGCGGGAACGGCTTTCGACGTGGCGATTTTCGCTGGGGCAGCTTTGGCCGGGACGGATTTGGGCGCAGTGGTTTTGACCGTCTTGGTTTTGAGTGCTTTGCTGGATTTCATAATCGTAAATAAAAGGATGTATCATTGGTTTAAATACACGGCAGCCGGTCAGCCATTAGTTTGGGCTGCAACTGCGGCACCGACTCCTTGGTTAAAATTTACCGGCTTTGTTGCCGCCTGTCCAGCCTGCAAACGGCCCGCGCGCAGCGCCAGAAATTCACCCCCAAAAGTGACCGGTTGACGCCGCCAAATGACCGGCGCACAATCGCTGGACCAAGGCTGCCAGACGTGGCGATGCTGTTGATTGCCGCGCCCCGGCGAATACAAAATGCGGCCCCGCTGATGGGCCAAAACCGGAAAGGACAAACATGAGCAACAACACTCCGCAGGACGGGCAAATGAAACTCTACGCCCTTTATCTGAAGGATCTGCAAACCATCGGCACCCGGCAGGGCATGTGCGAAAATATTACCTCACATTGATCTCGGCCATCTTCACCATCCTGTCGCTGGGCGGCACGACGACAGCGTTTGCGGTAACGCCCGGCCTCGTCCGGCTGGTCTCCATTTTTGGCGGGCTGCTGTGTCTGCTTTGGCTGGGGCACATGTGGAGCTATCAGACCCTGTTCGAAGCCAAGTTCCAAGTGCTGGAAGAAATGGAAACCCATTTGCCGTTTAAGCCGTTCACCCGCGAGAAGGCAAAAACGCGAATGTCGGGAAGCAAGCACCTGCCCGTGCTGAATGCGATTTCCCGGAACTGGATCGTGCCAAAGGCCGACTCAGGCGAGTTTGACCCACGTGCGCTGGCGGGCGGCTTCATACATCGCCTGCATCACCGCCACCCGCGCGGCGGCTTCCCGCGGCATTACGAGCGGTTCACCTTGGCCACCGGCGACGGCATCCAAAAATTGTTGCAGCGGCACCTTCGGCGTTGGTGGCAGTTTGGTCACCGGCTTGCGATTATCGCTGTCTTCTACTTTTTCGCTGCGATAAAATAACTGGCCGTTGTAAATGACCGCGTGGCCTTGGGTGCCGCTGAGGAGCATCTGCACCGGATCTTCAATGTCCACCCAGCCGGCGGCCAAGGTGCCAATCACGCCGCTCTTAAAATGAATCAGCGCCTCGCCGGTTTCGTCACAATCACCGTAACGATGCGTCACGGGTTGAATGTCTGCCGTCACCGCCGCAATGTCGCCGAGCATCCACATCAAAATGTCCAGCTTGTGCGTGCCGAGGTCGCCGAACGCGCCGACGCCCGCGATTTTCGGATCCGTCATCCAACGCCATTCCTTGTCGAACCAGCCCTGCAAGGAACCGTTGTGACAGTTGGAGGCGCGAACGCGGGTGATTTGGCCAAAATTTCCGGCGGCCACTTCCGCTTTCAAAAACAGGAGCTTCGGGTCCGTCCGCGAAAAATATCCGGTGGTGAACAGCACGCCGGCTTGGTCAATGGCGTCGGCCATTTCGCGGCTTTCGCGGCTCGTGGTGCCGAGCGGTTTTTCAACGAACAAATGTTTGCCCGCGTGCGCCGCCGCCAGCACCAGTTCATGATGCCGGTTGGTCTCCGACAAAATGACGACGGCAACAACTTCCGGATCATTCCAAATCGTTTTCAAGTCGGCCACCGCTTGCGCGCCGATTTCTTTGGCCCGGCTGTCCGCGCGTGCGGCATCATGATCCCAGACATATTTCACGCGCACGTCCGGTCGTTTCCGCGCGATGTCGAAATAACCCGGCGTGTGAATGTGCGCGACGCCGACGAACGCAATCGTGATTTTCTTATCCGTCTGCGCCCAGGCTGGCACGGTGGCCGCCGCCAAAGTTGCCACGCCAGCCGTGGCGATAAAATCTCTCCGGGTGAAATTTGTTTTCATGTTGGTAAAAGATTAAAGCCGTGACCGCAGAGTTCAATCAAAAGAACCTGCGGAAAAATTATTTTTTGACGGCGCCGAATTTCCGGAAAAATCCATTTCATTTTTTATCGGATTTTGGCAGGGCAAACGCGACATAGGCATCGCCATATTCGCTCTGCGCACCGAGCTTGTTGCCGGTCGAAGTGATGACGACATATTGCCGGCCTTTAATCTGGTAGGTTGCCGGTGGCGCGATGCCCACCCACGGCAGTTTGCCCGACCACAGCTCCGCGCCAGTGTCTTTGTCGAAGGCGCGAATTTTCGCATCGCGCGTGCCGGAACAAAACAACAGCCCGCCGGCGGTGACCGTGGCCCCGCCATAATTTTCCGTGCCCGTTTTCGGAAACCCTTGCGCCGCCAGCTCCGGATATTCGCCCAGCGGCACTTTCCAGAGGAGCTTGCCGGTGTTGAGATCCAGGCAGTTTAGCGTGCCCCACGGCGGCTTGTTGGCCGGATAGCCTTCGTTATCCAGAAATTTCGGATAGCCGGTGAAACTGTATTGCGGACGTTCCGCCTTGGCGGGCGCGGGCGGCAGCGGACGGTCGCGCAGCAGCAAATAATCCACCAGCGCCTTGAGATCGGTTTCGCTCAAATTCGGAAACGCCGGCATCCCATTTTTGCCCGTCCGCACTTGTTTAATGATGTCATCGTCCGCCAATCGAAAACGCAGTCCGCGCAACGGCGGCGCCACGCCGATGCCCATCTTGTTCGGCCCATGACAAGGCGCGCAAGTGAGTTCATAAACCTTGCGGCCCGGCGTTTTTGGCGCGGACGGATTTTCCGGCGGATCTTCATCGCGAAAGACCGACACCAGCCAGCCGACGTGATTGGCGGTGATGTAAAGTCGTCCCGATGCCGGATCAACGCACGCGCCAGACCATTCAGCCCCGCCGTCCATGCCGAAATACAAATTGGGATGCCCGGCGCTGGCGGGCCGGAAAAATCCGGTGGTGGCGCTCTTGAAACGGCTCGCGGCAAATTCCGCCGCTTCCGGTGTCCGGTCGGTGAGATCGGCAGCGGTGAACTCCATTTTGGCAAACCGCTCCGGCAATTCCGGGTCCGGCTGATAAGGCGCGGTCACTTCGCCCGGCAGATCGCTCGTCGGCGCGCGGCGCATCCGAAACGGAAAAATTGGTTTGCCGGTCACCCGGTCCAGCAGCAATGTGTCGCCGTTCTTCGTTGGCACCGCAACCACGTCCACGCGTTTGCCGGCGCGGGTGATGGTGGCGAGCGTGGGCGGCGAGGGAATGTCGCGGTCCCAGATGTCATGCGGAATTTCTTGAAAATGCCAAAGCCGTTTGCCCGTGCGCGCGTCGAGCGCGATCAGGCAGTCGGCAAAAAGATTATCTCCGCGATGCCACACGCCGATGAAATTCGGCTTGGATGAAGCCGTGGAAATATAAGCGATGCCGCGCACTTCATCCATCGCCATGCCGCTCCAACAATTGGCGCCATAACTTTCGGGCCGGTCCCACGTCTCATAACCAAACTCGCCGGGATGCGGCACCGTATGAAACGTCCAGCGCTGCGCGCCGGTCACCAAATCAAATCCCCAGACATCTTTTTCAAAACCCGGCACCACGATGATTTTGTCAAAAATCGCCGGGCCAGCCGTAGCCGCGCCAAATTCCGGTTCCGCCCGGCCTGGCAGAAGCACCCGTCCGCCGTGGCCAAAATTGGTGATCGCCAGTCCGTTTTTTGGATTCACTGCGTAAAGATATTGCCCCGCGCAAAACAGCACGCGCTCGCTGGCGGACCAACTGCCGGGCCAATAAATCATCCCGCGAAACGCCGGCCGACCTTCCGGTTTGAAGCGCCACACTTCCTGCCCGTTTTCAGCGTTGACGCCAACCACAAATTTTCCCGGCGTCGGCACGATCATCAAATTGCGCACGATGATGGGATTGCACTGGATCGCATTACTGCCGTCTTTCGAATGGTAAATCCAAGCCACTTGCAGATTGGTCACATTCTGACGATTGATTTGATTCAGCGCCGAGTAGCGCGCCCCGCTGTTGTCGCCATGCGAGCGCTCCCATTTCAAAAATGTTTTGCGTTTGGGATAACCGTTGGCCGGCGTCAACTCCTCCGGTTTGGCCGCCGGAATCGTCAGATACAGCGGCAATTTTTCGCGTGCCTTGGCGTCTTCCACCGCCCAGTAATTTTGATTGGTTGAAGGTTCCACCGCTTGCGCGGTCGAAACCACCGTCGTCGCGGCAAGCACTACCGCGAACAAAACCAAAGCCGGTTTGCAAGCTAGAGGATTCATGTGTGGTCCTGATGTTTGGGTGCATCAGTTAAAGCGGTTCGCCGCAACAAGGCGAATCAAATTTTCACCTGACAATAAATTTTTCACCACCCCGGCGTTACCGGTCAATGGTCGCTGGCATTATTGTCAATGTTCACAGCATGTTTGGCATGATTGACAATGCGGGCTGTGCCGGTGAAGAGGTTGCCGGAAATCACTGCCCGCCGAACCGCCTCGCCCAGCTCAATCTGCGGCTTGTCTTCTTGAAATTCACAGCCCCGCACCAGCAGCGATCCGCTGATCGCCTGGATCGCGCACCGGTTTTCCCGGTTCCGATCCCATTGCACAAATGTGCAGTCGCTGAAACCGACCGTGCCGCGTCCGGCCACCGATGCGATCTGGTTGCACGGCCCCCAAAAAGCGCAGTTCACAAACCGCACGCTGCCGCCGTTCGTCGGCCCGACGCGCACGCTGGTGGGATCGGGACCGTGAAAAGCAGTGAATTCGCCGTTGGAAATCAGCAGGCCGAACGGCGCCGAATCTTCCACCATCACCGCCGTGTAACAATCATCCGCGCCGATGCCGAGAAAATTGCCGTTGCACATGCCGGTTTTGGTTTTGGTGAATTTGTAACCGAGGTTGTAACCAAAGCAGAAGGTGTTGAAAACATACTCCCAGTCGCTGCGGCCAAAAATAAAAGCTTCGCCGTGTTCCTGCTGCCAGTGGAACAACTGCGGCCGGTTGCTCCACCAAGGATTGAAATGCACATCCTCGAGGCGGCCGATGTCGTAAATGGCATCCACAAAAATACCGCGCCGCAAAGGCTGGCCCTGCACATCCCGGATGAGATGGCGCTCATTGCGCGAAGCGTCAATGCCATTGTAAGGATTGAGCAGTTCCACCGCCAGCACGGCCGGGTTTTTTCCGCGCATGGCAATCGCCCAAGGATACGGCTTGGGTTCCGTGGCGGGATCCTGGTCCGGATAATAAATGACCACACCTTTAAGCGTGCTGTTGTTGTGCAAGGTAATGAACGGCGGACCATCTTCCTGCCCGGCATTTTCGGTGACCAAAAATGTGGTGCCGTTATCGGTGGGTTTGGCGGCTCCGGCATCGCGCACGCCGTTGTGTGCCGGGACGGATTCCCAGATGCCTTTCAACGTCACCGCATCCGGCACGTTGAGATGGCCGGCGAAATAAAAGTTGCCGCGCGGCGCGCAGACCACGCCGCCGCCGGCGTCCTTCGCGGCATCCAAGGCCTTTTGGAAAGCGGACGTGTCATCCGCTTTGCCATCGCCTTTCGCGCCAAAATCCTGCACGGAAAAAACCTTCGGCGGCAATTCGGCTCCAACGAGCAAGCTGGCTGACAAGAGCAGCCATAATATGGGTGAAAAAAATTTCATTTGTGCTTTCCGTTGCGCGTCCGACATCGCGGTAAGGCCGGCGTGGACTGACATCGCAAAAAATATGGCTTAATCTATCAAACTTGAAAGGTCCAAATCTTTCATGAGATCGCGACGAGTCGCCCGCTTAAGTATGATGGCCAGCCATCGTTGAAAAGTATCAGGGTTTCTGCGCCGCCCCTATCCCCAAAAACGGGGATGGCTGTTGGATGGCAAGCTCAATGGATCACCTCCATTGCAAAGCGGGCGCTCTTTCCTAAAAATAATAATCAAGCCGTGCGGGATTTTTAACGGCTCAATTTGCCGGCTTCACCGTCAACCACCAAGCTTGGATGTCAGCGGCGCGAAGATTTCCGTCCCTTTTTTTCCGGCGGCAAAAAAGGCATCGCGCAATGTTCGCAGTTTTCACGTTCAACGGTGCGGAACTGCTTGCAACTGGAACAAGCCTCGCCCGCCGGCCAATCATCCCATGACCGCGATAAAAACCGGCTCGCCTTAAAGCCTGCTTCGAAAAATTGCCGTGTTCAGCTCGCCAAGCAGCGGCCAAGCGGAGGCAAATCAATGTTCCCTTGCGGAACCGGCGGCTTCGCGCGCGAGAAACCACGGCGTCGCCGCCAGTCCGCCCCAACTCGCCGGATCGTGGTTTTCCAGAAAAATTTTCCGCAGCGTTGTGTCATACGGAACCAAGGCGGTCCATAGCACGCCGGGCGAATCTTTCCAGCGCGCATCCGGTTCGCCGCCGTCCAGGCGCTGGAATTTGGCGCCTTTGAGCTGGTGATTCCACATGCAGTCGCGGTTGGTGGCGATGAGGCGCTGGAGGTCGTCCCGCGTAAAAACCAGGCCATGCTCGAACGCCGCCACGATGCCTTCCACATCAATCGCGTAATAGCCTCCGTTCGGATGCACGCCGACCCAGTGCCGCGTGGAGCCGTCGGGCTGATAGTCCCACGGGCCGGCGGGTTCCCAATAATTCCAGATGAAACATTTTCCGCCGGCCTGGGTTTTCATGCGCGTTTTCATCAGCCGAAACCAATTTTCCGCCCGTTCGCGATAGACCGTTTTTTGCGTGGCGTCGTGCATGGCCAGCAGCCAGCGGGCGATGTGGTTCTGCTTGTTGTCAGGATTGGAGAAGCCGTCGGTGGGGCGCCGGGCGTAGCCGTCAGTCCAATTTCCGGTTTGCGCGTCTATGCCAAAGGCCGGCACCACCCACAGCCCGCCGTGCTCCACTTCCCGCCAGCAGCCGCGCGAATTCCATTTTTCAAAAACCTGGCCGGCCAGTTTAAGCCAGGCGTCCGCCCGCGATCCAAACTTGTTTTTCAGCGTGGGCGTTTTGAGTATTTCCGCAGCCATCAGCACAATTGGCCGCAGTCCCATCGCCTCGCCGAGCAGGCTGTCAGTGAGAAAACCGTTGGCCAGCATGCCGCCGGTGCCGCTTTTGGGCCAACCGACAAAACCATCCGGCTCCTTCACGCCGCGGGTGATCCAGGCGTCGGCCCAGTCAGCCAAAAGCTCGACCCATTTGGCATCATGCGTCGCCTGGTAACCGTAGTAAAAACCGTTTAGAAACGGGCTGACGAGCCAGCCGATTTCTTCGCCGAGTTCGCGGTCGCAATAGCGGTTGCGGGCGTCGCCGAGAATATTTTTTTCCCAGCGCGCGAGCCAGTCTTTGACCAAGGCGGGATCGAGCATGGCCGATGCCTGACCGGAGGGTTCGTTCGTCGCTTCGGCCGCCAGCAACGGGTTGGGCCACGCCGCCAAACCGGCGGCGGCCAGCCCGGCGCGTTTGAGAAAAGAACGTCGTTGCATAAATTTTGTGTGGAAATTGCGAGTGGACACTCCAAGTTTAAAAAGGTCAAGCCGTTTCACCCAGAACGAATGCCAGCCGCTCCGCGTTGACAACTTCCCCGCCCTGCGACATTCTGCCCGGATGGCAAAACCTGCATTGGGACGTGGTCTGGGCGCGTTATTGAGCGGCAATTCACCGCTCCCGCCAGCGGCATCCACGCCCCTGATTCCACCGGCCGAAACGGCGGCGGCGCCGGATCAGCGTGACCGCGTCCAGCGCGTGCCGTTGCATCGCGTCCGTCCGTCCGCGCTCCAGCCGCGCAAGGAATTTGCCCCTGCGGCTTTGCAAGAACTCGCCGACTCCATCCGCGAACAAGGCATCGTGCAGCCGCTGATTGTGCGCGAGCGCAATGGTTTTTTTGAGCTGATCGCGGGTGAACGGCGCTGGCGCGCGGCGCAATTGCTGAATTTGGCGGAAGTGCCCGTCATCACGCGGGAGGCCGACGACCGCGCGGTGCTGGAGCTGGCGCTCATCGAAAATTTGCAGCGCGAAAATCTGAACGCGCTCGAAGAGGCGCTCGGCTACGCGCAGCTAGCGGAACAATTTCAGCTCACGCAGGAAGAGATTGCGCTGAAAGTCGGCAAGAGCCGTGCGTCGGTGGCCAATGCAACGCGGCTGCTGAAGCTGCCGGCGAGCGTGCAGTCGTTTCTGCGCGACGGCCGCATCTCCGTCGGCCATGCGAAAGTGATTCTGGGCCTGGCGGAGGAAAAAAACCAGCAGCTCGCCGCCGAGCGCATCGTCAAAGAAGGCCTGAACGTGCGCCAGACGGAAGGCCTGGTCGCCAAGCTGCAGACGCGCGGACAAAAAATTTCCACCCAGCCGGTTCCGCCGCCGGCCATTTTGCCGGTGGATGCCAACATCGCGCGGCTGGAAGAAAAATTGCGCGAGAAGTTCGGCACGAAAGTGCATTTGAAATACGCGCACGGCAAAGGCGCGGTGGAGATTTCATTTTTCAGCGATGTGGAATTGCAGCGCGTGCTGGAAATTCTGGAAGTCAATGCGGATTAATTTTTGAACATGAACGCAGCGGCATGCTCGATGCCTCGGGGATGCGGACGATTTTCCAAACCATGATTCTTGAAATAATAAAATACGGCCATCCGGTCCTCCGCAAAAAAGGCGCGCGGATCGAAAGCATCACGCCGGAAATCAAAAAACTCATCGCCGACATGTTCGAGACGATGGAGGAAAACCACGGCGTGGGCCTCGCGGCGCAACAGGTGGGCGTGGCGAAACAGCTCACGGTGATTGATGTGCGCGCGGTGACGGACCGGCCCTCCACACTGGAATTCGACGGCCATCCGGCAGACGTGGAGGTCATTATGCCGCTGGTGCTCATCAATCCCGAAATCACGCCGGTCGGCCCGCCGATGACAGGCGGCGAGGGCTGCCTGAGTTTTCCGGAAATTTTCGCGGAGATTACGCGGCCCGGCGTCGTGGATGTGAAAGCGCTCGACGCGAAGGGCCAGCCGATTGCGTTCCGCTGCGGCGGCCTGCTGGCGCGCGCGGTGCAGCACGAGACGGATCACTTGCACGGCCTGCTCTTCATTGACCGGATGGACAAAAAGACCAAGGCGGAATTGCAGCCGGAACTCGACGAATTGCAGGCCAAGACCAAGGCGGAGCTGCAGGCGAAATAATCTGCGCCGCAAATTTCCGTTTTGTT